>NZ_JAUEUE010000020.1:0-164150 GCF_032485055.1 Bradyrhizobium sp. SZCCHNRI20481 | reverse complement strand
CTCCTTGGCGCCAAAGACCGCCCCCAACAAACGACGCCCCTCTTGACAACTTACTCCCCATACAAGGTTCAGCCGGAACGACCCGGCCCTCCCTGCGCGATCGGTTTTAACGGCTTATACTTGCTCTCCTCGGTGCACCGGCTTTCTGGCCACCGTGGCGACAACGCGCGCATCACGCGCGCTGCCGCGGACCTCAGCGTCGGGAGGTCAGGACCACACGATTTCGCCGTCCGCGACGACAGCGCTCGTCCAGCGCCGCCGTCACGTCCATCGCATTGCCGGTCCAACGTTCGTGACGACGCGCGTACGCCCCTCATCAGGACCGGAATGGGAGGAGCATAGGACAGGAATTATGATTTTCGGAAACGATTTATTTTTCGCGAAGGCTCTTGAAATGGGTCTTCATATTGAGGGCGCGGGGGAAATGAGTGTTTTGGCGCAGGCGACATGCGTCGCGCATCGGCCGTCCGCCGGCGTGTTGGAGATCGGCACTCCGCCCGACGGGCGAATCGGGGATTGCAAAAGTTGTTTGTGGCACGCAGGCGCGGCGCGATCGGTCAGCGCCTCCCCCGCGTGCGGGGGAGGTCGCATCGCATCGTCAGATGCGATGCGGGTGGGGGAATGCTCCGGAAAGACTGCCGCTGTGGCACCCCCACCCCAGCCCTCCCCCGCAAGCGGGAGAGGGGGCGCACCGCCGGTGCCGCGCCTGCGCGGGTCTCTCGATGATGCGGGCCGAGATACGCATCATGAAACGCCCTGGCGCAATTGAGCGAGCGCTACCCCACGTTCGGCTCGCCGCCCTCCGGGGCGAGCCTGGTCGCCAGGATCTTGTCGATGCGGCGGCCGTCGAGGTCGATGATCTCGAAGCGCCACCCTTGCAGCTCGAAGCTCTGGCCGACCGCGGGCACGCTGCCGAAATGCTGCAGCACCAGGCCGGCGACGGTGTGGTAGCCGCGATGTGGCGGCACCTCGATGGCGAGGACGTCGGCGAACTCGTCGAGTTGCATCCAGCCGGAGACGAGCAGCGATCCGTCGTCGCGGCGGAGGCAGGCCGGCTCCGGCGGACCTTCCTCCGAGGAGAACGCGCCGACGATCGACTCCAGAATATCCGCCGCGGTCACGACGCCTTCGAACGCGCCGTATTCGTCGTGGACGAGCCCCATATGCACGGGCGCCACCTTGAGAATCGCGATCACGTCGCGCGCATCGACGGTGGAGGGAATGATCGGCACCTCGCGCACCAGGCTGCGCAGGTCCGGCGTCTCGTCGCGCAGATAGGCCGCCAGCAGGTCCTTGGCCTGGAGCACGCCGATCGGACGGTCGCGCTCGCCGTCCGACACCGGCAGGCGCGAATGCGGGCTCTTGGCGAGCAGCTCGCGAATGGTCTTGGGATCGTCGTTGAGGTCGACGACGTCGACCTCGGGGCGCGGCGTCATGATGGCGCCGACCGGGCGGTCGCCGAGCCGCATCACGCCGGCGATCATCTCCTTCTCGCCGGGCTCAAGCACGCCTGCGGTCTCGGCCTCGCGCACCAGATGGTGGATCTCCGCCTCCGACACCTTCTCCTCGGCCTCGCCGGAGCGGCCGAGCAGCGTCAGGATCAACTTGCCGGAGAGATCGAGCAGCACCACGAGCGGCAGCGACACCTTGGCGAGCACCTGCATGGCCGGCGCGACGCGGACCGCCACGGCCTCGGGGTCGCGCAGCGCCAGCTGCTTCGGCACCAGCTCGCCGACGATCAGGGTCGCATAGGTGATGGTGGTGACGACCAGGCCGACGCCGATGATGTCGGCGACGGAGGCGGACAGGCCGAGCTCCAGCAGCCACTGCGTCAGGCGCTGGCCGAGCGTGGCGCCCGAGAACGCGCCAGAGAGCACGCCGACCAGGGTGATGCCGATCTGCACCGTCGACAGGAACCTCCCCGGATCGGACGCCAGCGCCAGCGCCCGACGGGCGCCGGCGATGCCCTTTTCGGCCAGCATGGTGAGGCGTGCCGGCCGCGACGAGACGATCGCGAGTTCGGACATCGACAACAGCCCGTTGACGACGATGAGGACGACGATGATGGCGAGTTCGACGGAGAGCATTTCGACCTGGTCTGGCGCCCGGAGGGGGCGGGATGGGGACAGGTCCTAGCATATGGGGATGGCAAGCGCCCAATGCCGCGTTGCGGTGGGGGCATGGCTGGAGACGGGTGGGCGGTCAGATTGGGGCTTGCCGCGCCTGGACCTCCGCTGTCGTCCCGGCCTTGAGCCGGGACCCATCGCCACCGGCCGTCATGTGGCGGGCAATCGGCAGTGACGTCCCTCGATAGCTTCCGCGGTATGGGTCCCCGCGTTTGCGCGGACGACACCGAGTGAGGAGCTATGGCCTGCGCAAATAAAAACAGCCGCCCCTCAGAAATCCCCGTGCAGCCGCCCCGAGAAGATCGACACCGGACCGCGGTCGGCGTTGTAGGCGGGATTGCTGATGAACTGATAGTCCGCCGTGACGGTCAGGTATTTGTTGATCGAGTAGGCGTAGTAGGCCTCGATGATGTTCTCGCGCCGGTAGTTCAGCGCGCCGTCGCCGATCAAGGGGCCAAGGCCACCGGCGGCGAGGAAGGCGCGGTGGTCGCGCGACAGCCCGTTGGTCACGCCGGCGAGGCCGATGGTGTCGTCGGGACGGCCCCAGCGCGCGCCCTTGATCGAGGTGCCGAACGACAGGCTGCTGTCGATGTCGGTGAACGCCATGATCTCGGTTTTGCCATCGTTCCAGCTCCAGCGGCCGAACAGGCCGACATCGTCCGACAGCGCCTGGTCGAAGCTGATGACGTAGCCGTATTTGCCGCGGCCGCGGCGGGTCTGGCCGATGTCGAGATTGAGCGCGGGATTGTCCAGCGTCTCGCGATAGCTGCCGGAGAAGGTGTTGTTGAACCAGCCGATGGTGCGCAGATGCCCGGGTTGCGAGAACAGCTGATAGCGCGTCTCCAGCTCGACGACGTAGCTGCCGCGTCTGAAAACCTTCGTGTCGAAATTGTTCGAGTTTGACTCGGCATCGACCAGGAAATAGCCGGCGCGCAGCGCCCAGTTCTTCTGGTTCAACTCGGCGGTGGCGCCATAGGTCAGTCCGAGCTTGTCGGCGGCATAGTCGAAGGCGCCGGGCGCCCAGACCGACCAGTTCATGAAGTCCTTGCGTGCGTCCTTGGCGTAGGCATTGCCGTCGAACACGTCGAGCACGGGGAATTTTCCGATCTGAAGCGTGAGACGCGAGATGTCCTGCTTGCCGGACAGCTGCAGCTGGCCGCTGCCGAGCTGCTCCTGCTCGCCGCCGAAGCCGAAGGTCTGGCGCAGGAACAGCCGCGAGGTGTTGTAGTGCGGATAGGGGAAGTCGGACTTCTGCGCTTCGCCATTGGGGAAGCCGCCTGCTCCGACGGTGTTGCTGAGGCCGAAGCCCTGCAGCAGCTCGGGATTGTAGTAGACCTCGCCGCCGTCCCACAGCCGAGCGTTGATGTACAGGCTGTTGCTCCAGGTCTCCTGGAATTGGCGCGCGGGTGTCAGGCTGTTGGCGCCGGTGTAGGCGGCGCGGAACGCCGGATAGCCCTGGCCGATCACGGTCGCCTGGCCGTGGATCTCCCAGCGGTCGGATTCGGGATCGGACGGATCGCTCTTGAGCTTCAGGTCGGGCCCGCCCACGAAATCGAGCTTGCGGTTGAGCCCGACCCGCAGGGTCTGGAAGTCGAGTTGCGAATTGTAGCTGGCGCCGTTGGAGAAGCGGACGCCACCGTTCTCGAAATGGCTGTAGAGATATTCGAGGCGCCAGCTCCAATGCGGCGCAAAGCTGCGTTCGATGCCGGCGCCGGCGGCCCAGCCGAGCCGCGTCGTCAGCAGTTTCTCGGTGTCGCCGGCCGCATTGGTGTTGATGAAGCGGCCGCCGGTCCAGGCGAGGCCGCCGGTGGCGTAGACCAGCCAGTCGCCCTTGAGGTAGCCGACGCGGCCGCGGGCGGTGGCGACATAGTCCCACAGCTCCGAGACGTTCGAGCCGGGCGTGCCGAGCATCGCGACGGTGTGGTTGGAGGTGAGATAGTTCGGAAAGCTGAAATCGCCCTCGAGCCCGAGCAACAGCCCGGAGCGGGTGACCCAGTTATAGCCGGCCTGCACGCCGCCAGTGAGACCGCTGAACGGGCTACCGGCGCTGACCGTCCCGCTCGGGTCGGTCAGCGTCGCCTGGGCGCGGTCGCGGGTATAGCCGGCATGGACGCCGACATAGAGGCCGGTCCAGTCGAACACCGTCTGCGCCATCCGGGCCTTGACCGGCAGGTCGGCGGCAGCGGCGGGGGCAGCGAGCGCGGCGATCATGGCGCCGGCCGCGATCATCTCCCGGGTGCAGTTCGAACGGATCATGGCGGCGGATTCCCAAGGCGAGGCAAACGACACAGGCAAACGTCACAACTGATTGCCCGCGCACAGTCACGAGAAGATTACGGAGTCGTCGATGTTCGATCGGAAGTGTGGACGGCACGCGGTAATTTGTGGATGATTTATATTGCGATTAATTCGCAACAGCAAGCGTGAGGCGGTCTCATCCGGTTTCCGATTGAGGGTGTGGCGCCCACGCAACAATCAGCCCGCCCGGGCGGCCGGGCGGGACGCGACGAACGCCCGGCATCAATAGCCGCAGGCCCTGACGCGGCCGACATACTGGCCGTAGACGTTGTACTGCGGCACCCAGCGGCAGTACCGATAGCCACCGCCATAGGAGTAGCTGTCGTTGCTGGCGGCGATGGCGCTGCCGACGACGGCGGCTCCGACGAGGCCGGCACCGACGCCCCAGCCCCAATGGTGATGATGATGGAAGCCGTTGGCCGCCGCAGGCGTCGACGTTGCGGCGATGCTGCCGGTCACGGCGAGCGCGGTCAGCGCGAGGGTGGCAATCTTGGTTTTGATCGACAGCTCCTGTTTGATGTTGCGGCGGCCGGCGTCGGCCGCTTGCCAAATTGGACGGAGCCTTTTCGAAACCGGTTCGAATCGCCTGATGGCGATCGACGCCATCCGGAGATTCATCAGAAGATCCAGAATGTTATCTTTGGCTCAGGAGCCCGGCAGCGGGCCGTGGCCGAGCGTGGTCACGTCGAAGTTATCGACGTCCTCCAGCAGCGCGCAGAACGCCCGCGCGCCGTGGTCCAGCACGCGCTCGCCCTTCTCCGCCGAGGCCTGCGTGGCATCGCCGACCGCGCCGCCCGCATTCAGGTCCTGCGTCTGCCAGGCCATCGGCGCCGGCCGCTGCGTCGAGAGCACCTCGTAGGTCGTTTCCATCTCAGCGCCGCGCGAGGGGAAAGCGGCGATGGCATCGCTGCGCACCAGCGTGGGATGGCGGGCCAGCATGATCGAGGTCTCGACGGCACCGCCATGGATGCCGTGACGCAGCTCGTCGGCGGAGAACAGGCCATCGGGCGCGCCGAAGCGCGACCATGACGTCGTCACCACCAGCATGCGGTGATCTGCGCGCAGATCCTGCGCGACCAGGGTCATCGCGGCGCTGTTGCCGCCATGGCTGGTGACAATCACGAGCTTCGTGATTCCGATCGCGCGTATAGCCGGCGTGGCCGCCGACATAGACACCCGTCCAATCGAACTCCGTCTGTGCGACCGGCGCTTTCAGCGCCAAATCCGCGGCCTGGGCCGCAGCTCCCGAGCCGAGGACGACGACGGCGGCAAGCCCGGTCCAGCTTCGGACGCGCGATCGTCCGGATCGTATTGGCGTAACCGTCGGCAAGCGTATGGACCGCAAGAGCAGGAGTGAACAGAGGCGCTGGTGATGCGGACCCTAGCGAATATTGCAAGTTACTTACAATGACTTTGAAGTCACACGTCACGGCTCGCGCGCGGAAGCGGTGATTTTCGATGGCCCTATCGGCTGTGGGAACGGGTGTCGGCCCTTCGCGATCGAGCTCGCTTGTGACATGACGTCGCAAGGCAATCGAGCTGACGAGCGATTCGAAGACGGAACTGCCGCATGGTGGGAGACCCGCGTGTTGCAAATCCGTTACGAGATGATGTCAGAACGGCACTGATCGTAATTCTCACGTGAATTGAACAAGATGGACCACCGGCTCCTGGCTCGGGCGACGCTCGGTCTCCTGCTCACTTTGTCCAAAACCGCGACAGCGGCCGATCTCGGGTCGGTAAATTCGCGGCCGCAGTCGTATGACAATTCGGCGGCCCCTGACTGGAACGGATTCTATATCGGCGGGCACCTCGGCTACGCCGCAGGCAAGTCCGGCTGGACCGCCCTCGAGGCCGGCGCCGGCGTCCCGATGCTCTCGGGATCGACCGGCCTGTTTAACTCCTATGATGCCTTCAAGGGGACCGGCAGCTATCTGTTCGGCCTGCAGGCCGGCTACAACCGGATGCTGTCGCCGCGCCTCCTGCTCGGCGTGGAGGGGGACTTCTCGGCTCCGAACACGCTCGCCGGCGTGCGGGCCCCGACCTCCCCGGCAACTGGCCAGGCGGCCTATCGCGATACGGTGCTGGGGACGGGTACGCTGCGCGGGCGTATCGGTTACGACTTCAATCCATGGCTGGTCTACGCGACCGGCGGCCTCGCCTGGAGCTACGACCGTCTGGAGCGGACTCAGCTCGCGGGCACGGCCGGCAATGCGGCGGTGGGCGACGTCGATATGGCGCTGACCTGGCGGCTCGGCTGGGTCGCCGGTCTCGGGGTGGAAGTGCCGATCGCGCCGGCCTGGAGCGCCAAGCTCGAATTCCTGGACTCCGAGTTCGGGCATCATCGGAAACGCTTCACCGCGGCCGGCCAGCTCTACGACTCCGATTTGTCGATCCAAAGGCTGCAACTCGGGCTCAACCACCAGCTGGGCACGGATCCGGCCAAGAAGGACCTGCTCGGCAAGGGCATCGTGCCACCCGAGCTCGACAATTTCGCCGTGCATGGCCAGACCACGATCACGACGCAGTACGACTTTCCGTTCCGTGCCCCCTATGCCGGCCGGAACAGCCTGGATCCCAATATCGGCCGCGAAACCTTTGACCTCGACCTGTACGTCGGTTTCCGCCCCTGGGACGGCGCCGAGATCTGGATCAACCCCGAAATCGACCAGGGCTTTGGCCTGAGCGGCACGTTCGGCGTCGCCGGCTTCCCGAGTGCTGAGGCCTACAAGGTCGGCTCAAGCTATCCCTATGCCCGCATTCCGCGCGCCTTCCTGCGCCAGACCATCGATCTCGGCGGCGAGAGCCAGAAGGTCGAGGCCGGCATCAACCAGTTCGCGGGATCACAGACATCCGATCGTCTCGTCTTCACCGTCGGCAAGTTCGGCGTCGTCGATATCTTCGACCAGAACAAATACGCCCACGACCCGCGTGCCGACTTCCTGAACTGGACCTTGGTCAATACCGGCACGTTCGACTATGCCGCGGATGCCTGGGCGTTCACCTATGGCGCAGCGGCCGAGTGGTACACCGGCCCGTGGACGGTCCGCGCCGGTATCTTCGATGGCCCGGCCGTCCCAAACAGCACCGATCTCGATGCCAAGCTCGGCCAATTCCAGATGGTCGGCGAACTCGAACGCCGCTACGAGCTTTGGGGGCAGCCGGGCAAGATCCTGGTCACCGGCTATCTGACGCGGGCCCGCCTCGGCAATTTCCAGGATGCGGTGACCCTGGCGGCGCAGACTGGAGCCGCTCCGGATCTCGCGGCGGTCCGGACCTACAAGAGCAAGCCCGGCATCTCCGCCAATTGGGAGCAGCAGATCCTGCCGGGGCTCGGCGTGTTCGCGCGCGCCGGCTACACGCCCGGGAAGCTGGAGGCCTACGCGTTCACCGACGTTGACACGACCTTTGCCGCCGGCACCTCGGTGTCAGGCAGATTCTGGGGACGGCCGGACGACACGTTCGGCCTCGCAGGGGTGGTCAATCAGATCTCGCCGGCGCATCAGGCCTATTTGGCCGCGGGCGGCTATACGGCGCTGATTGGTGATGGGCAGCTGCCGCACCCCGGGGCCGAGAAGATCCTCGAAGCGTATTACTCGCTGCCGGTGTTCAATTGGCAGTTGACGTTTGACTATCAGTTCATCGTCAACCCGGCCTACAGCCGCGATCGCGGGCCGGTCTCGATCATCGGGTCGCGGCTGCACGCGCAGTTCTGAGTCGAACGACCTGCCACCCCGACAATCCGCCCGGGGGGGGGATAGCCGGGCGGGTTGGGACACGGGTCTGAGCTGATGGGGACACCCGTATCAGACGCGGGACCGGTGCTGCAGCGCGTTCACGAGCCGACGTGGCGAGCCCTGGTGGATTCGGTTGGGCAAGGTGACCGTCGCGCCATCAATAGCCGCAGGCTCTGACCCGGCCGACGTAACGTCCGAACGCGTCGTACTGGGGCACCCAGTGGCAGTACCGATAACCGCCGTAGTAATAGCCGTCGTTGCTGGCGGCGATGGCGCTGCCGACGACAGCGGCGCCGACGAGGCCGGCTCCGACGCCCCAGCCCCAGCCGTGATGGAAGCCATGGGCCTCGGCAGGCGTGGAGGTCGCGGCGACGCCGCCGGTCACGGTCAGGGCGGCGAGGGTCAGGGCGGCAAGCTTGGTCTTGATGAACATGGAAGGCTCCTGTTTTCCGTTGGGCGGCCGGTGCTGGCCGTCTGTCAAATTGGACGGAGGCTTCTCGAAAGCGGTTCGAATCGCCCGAACAAGGCCGGGGCGGTTCAGAGATTCGTTTGAAAATCCAGTTAGATCATGATGCGATTCCACGGAATCGCATCATGATCTCATCTCTTTGTTTGAGCATGATCTTTCCGGAAAACCGGTTTCCACTTTTCCGGATCATGCTCTAGTTGGGCCCAATCCAACGGCTCGCCAGCGGGCCGCCGCCGAGCCCGTTCACGTCGAAGTTATCGATATCCTCGAGCAGCGCGCAGAACGCGCGGGCGCCGTGGTCGAGGACGCGCTCGCCCTTGTCGGCGGAGGCCTGCGTGGCATCGCCGACCGCGCCGCTCGCATTGAGATCCTGCGTCTGCCAGGCCATCGGCGCTGGCCGCTGCGTCGACAGCACGCGATTGTTCTTCTCGATCTCAGCGCCAGATGACGCGAAGGCAGCGATGGCGTCGCCACGCACCAGCTCCGGATGACAGGCCTGCATGATCGAGGTCTCGACGGCGCCGCCATGGATGCCGTGCCGCAGCTCGTCGGAAGAAAACAGGCCGTCGGGCGCGCCGAAGCGCGACCACGATGTCGTCACCACCAGCATCCGAAAGGCGGCGCGCAGGTCCTGCGCGACCAGGGTCATCGCGGCGCTGTTGCCGCCATGGCTGGTGACGATCACGAGCTTCCTGATTCCCGCGCGGGCCACGCTGTCGCCGAGCGCTCGCCAGCTCCGCAGCGCGGTCTCGGTCGGCAAGGTCAGCGTGCCCGGATAATCGATATGCTCGGTGGAAATGCCGACCGGCTGCACCGGCAGGAAGGTGACCGGCAGTGCCGGCGGCAGCAGCGCGCGCACGCGGGCGAGATAGGCTTCCGCAATGTAAACATCTGTGCCGAGCGGCAGATGCGGTCCGTGCTGCTCGGTGGCCGCGAGCGGCAGCACTGCGATCCAGCGCGCCGCCTCGGACGTTCCGATCAAGGGCCAGTGCAGCTCGGTCCAGTCGCGGGGCGGGGTGGTCATCGTGCTGGCTGTTTCTTTCGTGCCTCGGGCAGGGTACTTATCGCCCGACCATAGCACTTCGAACGGCATCTTGGGCGAGACTAACCGGGGAATCCAATCATGACGCAGGGGCTTCTGTCGCGAACGTTAATGGCGGCTTTGCTCGTCGCGGGTGCGCTGGTCCCGGCGGCCCAGGCCCAGACCCTGGACAAGGTCTCGTTCGGCACCAACTGGGTCGCCGAGGCCGAGCATGGCGGCTTCTTCCAGGCGGTCGCCGACGGCACCTACAAGCGCTACGGTCTGGACGTGACGATCGTGCCGGGCGGTCCGAACGAGAACAACCGCATGCTGCTGATCTCCGGCAAGATCGAGTTCTTCATGGCCGCGAACACGCTGATGTCGTTCGACGCGGTGGCCAACAACGTGCCGGTGGTGTCGATCGCCGCGATGTTCCAGAAGGACCCGCAGGTGTTCCTGACGCATCCGGAGTCCAGGATCACCAAGCTCGAAGAGCTGAAGCCGCTGACCCTGTTCGTCTCCAAGGAAGGCATCTCCAGCTACTATCAGTGGCTGAAGTCCGAATACGGCTTCTCGGAGAAGAACGTGCGTCCCTACACGTTCAATCCGCAGCCGTTCATCGCCACCGCGCAGAGCGCGATGCAGGGCTACGTGACATCAGAGCCGTTCGCGGTCGAGCGCGCCGCCGGCTTCAAGCCCGGCGTGATCCTGCTCGCAGACAACGGCTTCAACACCTATTCGACCCTGATCGAGACGCGGCGCGACCTGATCGAGAGCAAGCCGGACCTGGTGCAGCGTTTCGTCGATGCCTCGATCGTCGGCTGGTACAATTACATCTACGGCGACAATTCCGCCGGCAATGCGCTGATCAAGAAGATGAACCCGGAGATGACCGACGACCTGCTGGCCTATTCGGTCGCCAAGATGAAGGAGTATGGCATCGTCGATTCCGGCGACAGCGTGGACAAGGGCATCGGCGCCATGACGGAGGAGCGCATCGCCAGCTTCTTCGACAAGATGGTGCGAGCCGGCGTGGTCAAGTCGACGATCGACTATCGCAAGTCCTATACGCTGCGTTTCGTCAACAAGGGCGTTGGCATCGATCTCCGGCCGAAGAAGTAGGACGCTTGAGCGGCGCTTTCAGCACATGAGTTCACCCCCTTCGTCCGAGCGCGCCGTTGCGACCGCGGTACGCCTGCGCGGCGTCACCAAGGTGTACGAGTCCGGCGTCGCCGCGCTGGGGCCGATCGATCTGACGATTTCCAAAGGCGAGTTCGTCTCGCTGCTCGGCCCCTCCGGCTGCGGCAAGTCGACGGCGCTGCGGCTGATCGCCGGGCTTGCGAGCCCGAGCGGCGGTACGGTCGACGTCGCGGCGTCCGCGTCCGAGACGCATCCGGGCCATCGCATCGGCTTCGTGTTCCAGGAGCCGACCTTGATGCCCTGGACCAGCGTGCGCGACAATGTCGGCTTGCCGTTGAAGCTTGCGCATGTCCCGGCCACGGAGGCACGGCCGCGGATCGATGCCGCCTTGGCGCAGGTCGGCCTGTCGGATTTTGCCGATGCATTCCCGCGCGAATTGTCCGGCGGCATGAAGATGCGCGCCTCGCTGGCGCGAGCGCTGGTGACACGGCCCGACATCCTGCTGATGGACGAGCCGTTCGCGGCCCTCGACGAGATCACGCGCTTCCGCCTCAACAACGACCTGCTGGCGCTGTGGCGCAGCCTGAACATGACCGTCCTGTTCGTCACCCATTCGGTGTTCGAGTCGGTCTACCTGTCGCAGCGCGTGCTGGTGATGACGGCGCGGCCCGGCCGGCTCAGCGCCGAGATCCGGATCGACGTCGACGCGCGCGATGATGCGTTCCGCGCCTCGCCGGACTACGCCGCATACTGCCGTCGCGTCTCCGACGCGTTGGCGCCGGCCTACACCGGAGTGCATGCGCTGTGAGCGGCGCCCCCGAGCGAGCGCCATCCGTTGCGGGCGAGCGGCTGGCGAGCCTCGCCTTTCCGGCCTTGGTTTTCGTCGCAGCGATGACGGCGTGGGAGTTGGTGGTGCGCGTCAACGGCATCCAGCCCTATGTGCTGCCGGGGCCACTGCTCATCCTGAAGACCTTGGTTGCCGATTGGGACATTCTGGCGCAGTCGCTGCTGACGACACTGGTCACCACGCTCGAAGGCTTCATCGCTGCCGCGCTCGGCGGCATCGCGCTGGCGCTGTTGTTCAACCAGTCGAGATGGCTGGAATGGGCGTTGTTTCCCTATGCCGTGGTGCTGCAGGTGACGCCCGTGATCGCGGTCGCGCCGCTGCTCCTGATCTATCTGCCGCAGCAGACCGCGGTGGTCGTATGCGCCTGGATCGTCGGCTTCTTCCCGGTGCTGTCCAACACCGCGCTCGGGCTCAACTCGGTCGATCGCAATCTCGCCGGCCTGTTCCAGCTCTACGGCGCCTCGCGCTGGCAGACCTTGCGCTATCTGAAATTGCCCGCCGCTCTGCCCTATATTCTCGGCGGTCTGCGCATCGCCGGCGGCCTGTCGCTGATCGGCGCCGTCGTCGCCGAGATCGCCGCGGGCAGCGCCGGCGCGGGCTCGGGTCTCGCCTATCGCATCGCCGAATCCGGCTATCGTCTCAACATACCCCGCATGTTCGCAGCGCTGGTGCTGCTGTCGGTCGCCGGGATTGTCATCTATGCCTTGCTGGCGCTAGTTTCGCACCTCGTTTTGCGGCGCTGGCACGAGAGCGCGCTTGGAAAGGACAACTGATGGCGGCTACTTCGTCTGACAAGATCGATGTTCTGATCTATGGGCCGCTGCGGCCGATCCTGGAAAAGGGTTTCCCGGACAGCTTCACCGTGCACCATGCGACGACACAGGCCGATCTCGAAGCGCTGCCAGCGGACGTGAAAGGGCGGATCCGCGGCGTCGCCGTGACCTTCCACACCGTGAAGACCGATGCCGCCGTGATGGCGATGCTGCCGAAGCTGGAGATGATCGCAAGCTTCGGCGTCGGCTATGACCACATCGCGGCCGCCCATGCCGGTCAGCACGGCATCATCGTCACCAACACGCCCGATGTCCTGACCGAGGAGGTCGCCGACGTCGCGATGGGCCTGTTGATCGCCACCTGCCGCGAGTTCATCAAGGCCGACCGCTTCGTGCGCTCCGGCGAGTGGACGTCGAAGCCCTATCCGCTCAGCGTCGGCTCGCTGCGCGACCGCACCGTCGGCATGGTCGGCATGGGCCGCATCGGCCAGGCGATCGCGCGCCGGCTCGAAGCCTCGCTGGTCCCCGTCGTCTATCACTCGCGCAATCCGGCGGCCGGTGTCGCCAACAAGCACTACCCCGACCTGCTCGCGATGGCGAAGGACGTCGACACGCTCATCGTGATCGTGCCCGGCGGCGCCGGCACCAACAGGATCGTCAATGCCGAGGTGCTGAAGGCGCTCGGACCGCGCGGCGTCGTCGTCAACGTCGCCCGCGGCTCGGTGATCGACGAACAGGCTTTGGTCGAGGCGCTGAAGTCCGGCGCGATTCTCGCGGCCGGCCTCGACGTGTTCGAGAAGGAGCCGGCGGTGCCCGACGAGCTCAAGGCGATGGACAATGTCGTGCTGCTGCCACACATCGGCTCGGCTGCCATCGTAACGCGCAACGCGATGGATCAGCTGGTGGTCGACAATCTCAAGGTCTGGTTTGCCGGCAAGCTGCCGCTGACGCCCGTTCCGGAAACGCCGGTGAAAGGCCGCTGATGAAACGCTCGCTCCCAATGCTGATCGCGCTGCTGTCATCAGTGGCGGGCGTCCCCGCCGTTGCGCAGGACGCCGCCGGCCTGAAGAAGGCGATGATCGGGCAGTGGGAGCTTGCGACCACCGAGCGCAGCAAGACCTGCGTCGTGACCTTGAAGCCGGACGCGGCGCCGCGCGGGCAGAAGCTCGAGCTGGAGCCGGGCTGCGCCGCCGCGCTGCCCTTCACCAAGGACATCGCCGGCTGGAACGTGAAGGGCCTCGACATCGTCAGTTTCCAGGCCGCCAATGGCGAGGCGGTGATCGACTTCACCGAGGTCGAGGCCGGCATCTTCGAGGGCCTGCGCCAGGGCGAAGGCGTCTACATCCTGCAGAACCTCGCGGCGGCGCGGTCGCTGGCCAAATCGATGGACCAGATGATCGGCGATTGGGCGATGGTCCGCGGCAACGGCGCCACGATCTGCAGCCTGGTGCTGACCAACAACGACGCCGGCCACGACAATTTCCAGGTGTTCGTGAAGCCGAAATGCGACGCCGCCATCGCAGCGTTCGCACCGAGCCAGTGGCGGCTCGAGCACGGCCAGATGATGCTGATGTCGGACCGCGGCGAGACCTGGCGGTTCGAGGCGGACGACAATGCGCAGTGGCGGCTGGTGCCGGACAGCGCCAATCCGCTGATCATGCTCAGGCAGTAGGACGAGACGCGCGCCGTCGAGCGGCCTTGCCGCGCGGCGGGCAAGCCTCTTCCGGCATCGGATTTGGTTAACGGTCGGTTACGTGCCTGTTCCACCAATTGGAACTTGTTGTTTACGCATCTTGCGTCTGATGGTTGCATTCCATCGAGGGGGCCCGTCATGCGTGAGTTGTTGCGCCGGTTCAACAGGTCGCTGCCGTCGTTCAGCCTCAACGACAAGATCTCTGCGGCTGCGGCCACGTTCGCCGTCCTGGTGATGCTGTCGACACTGGGCGCGCTGTCGGCGCTGCGCGAGCAGCGCCTGTTCTACGACCGGCTCGAAGCGCTTTCCATTGCAGCCCGCAACATCGAGCGCACCAACGCGCTGATCTACGCGGTCGTGATGGAATCGCGCGGCATCTACATGTCGTTGGACCGCACCGTCGCGCGGCGCTACGCCGACTCGCAGCTTGCGAAGATTGCGCAGCTGAGCAAGGTGGTCGACGAATGGGAAAGCCGGGTCACAGATGACGACGCCGCGCTGTTCGCCCCGTTCAGGAAGCGGATCGATCAGTTCGTCGCATTCCGCACGGAGATGGCGCGGCAGACGATCTCGGTCGGATCGTCGGCGGCGCGCGAGCTCGGCGACAATGACGAGAATCGCGCGGTGCGCACCGCGCTCAACGAGGACCTCGAGAAATTGTCGCGGCTCTATGCCGACCGCACCCGCGAGCTCGGCGAGGCGGCCGACGCGCGCGGCATGGCCGCGTTCTATCTGGGCGCGCTCGGGGCGGTGATCATCGTGCTGATCGCGGCCGCGGCGCTGGCGCTGCGCTGGGGCGTGCTGATGCCGCTGCTGGACATCGCCCGCGTCACCGACCGCATCGCCGCCGGCCGCATCAAGCTCAAGATTCCGCATGCGCGGCGCCATGACGAGATCGGACGGGTCGCGCATGCGGTGGAGACTTTCCAGAACGGCGCCTTCCGGATTCAGGAGCTCGAGCAGCACGAGGTCGAGATCGAGCGCCAGCACGCCGACATCCTGCGCGAGCACGAGCGGCTGGAGCAGGGCGCGCTCAGCAACCAGCAGCGTCTGGATGCCGCGGTCGCCAACATGGCCCAGGGCCTGATCATGCTCGACAGCTTCGGCTATGTGCTGATGGTCAACGAGCAGTACCGCAAGCTGTACGGCGTTCCTGCCTCGGTTGCGAAGCCCGGTGCGCATGTGCGCGAGATCCTCGCGCACCGCGCCAAGCTCGGCCTGCTGCGTGAAAAGCCGTCGGAGTTCCTCGCCGCGCTACGGGAGCGCATGAAGGAGCGAAGGGCGGAGATCGTCGAGGTCGAGCTCGCCGACGGCCGCATCATCCGCATCTCGGAGCGTCCGATGGACGGCGGCGGCTGGATCGCGACGCATGAGGATTTCACCGCGCAGCGCCGTGCCGAGCGCAAGCTCGCGCGCGCCGAATATTTCCTCGCCGCATTGCTGGAGAACATCCCGCAGGCGGTGCTGGCCAAGGACGCGCAGTCGCTGCGCTACATGTTCGTCAATCGCGCCGCCGAGCGTCTGTTCGGCGTGCCTCGCACCGACATCATCGGCTGCACGCCGGGCGAACTGTTCTCCGCGCCGACCGGCGCGATCCTCGAGGAAGCCGCCCGCGAACAGCTCGCAGGGCGCGGCGACGATGAGCCGCGAGCCCATAGCATCCTCACACCCGGAAATGGTCCGCGCGACATCGTCGTGCGCCGGCTGCCGGTCTCGATCGGCGAGGGCGAGCCGAAATATCTGCTCAGCATCATCGAGGACCGCACGCAGGATCAGCGCGTGGCGGCATGATGCGCCACGTGGCAAGGCCGGGGATTGCCCTGCCTTGAGGTCGCCTTGATCTGCATCAAGAACGGCCACGCCGGGCGGACTAGCGTGCCCGGAACGGAGGCCTGTTCATGATCCGACGTCTGGGGATTCCCTTTGCTACCCGCCTTGGCGCTGCGGCGCTGCTCACGCTCGCCGTCGTCGCGCCGGTGCATCAGGCTGTCGCGCAGGACGTGCTCGGCGGAGCGATCCTCGGCGGCGCCGGCGGAGCGATCCTGGGCGGCGCAATCGGCGGCGGCCGGGGCGCTGCGATCGGCGCCGTGATCGGGGCCGGCACCGGAGCTGCAATCGCGGCCGATGGCGAGCGCCGTCGTGGCGGCTATTATTCCTATCGCAATGGCTGCTATTTGCAGCGCGGCGACGGCTCATGGGTCCGCGCACATCCGCGCTACTGCTACTAGGTCTCACCGGTCGGCTGAATTGACCGCCTGGCGGCGCGATGAACGCGCGGCCGGTGGCTTGGTCGCGCGCTCCAGCACGTTGATGACGCGCGGATCCTCGCAATGCGCGACGTTGAAGCGCATCATCGTCGCGGCGGATTGCGCCGCGCTGAAGACGTCGCCGGGCGCGAGCACCACATGTTCCTCGAGCGCGGCCTGGGCCACCTCGATCGCCGTACGGCCGTCCGGCAACCTGCACCACAGATGAAAGCCGCCGCGTGGCATCAGCCAGGGCGCGATGCCGATGCGCTGCAGCCGTGCTGCCACGCGCGGCCGCGCCCGCGCAAGCCGAGCGCGCAGCTCCTCGATGTGCTTGCGGTAGCTGCCGCTGGTCAGCACCTGGGTCAGTGTCTCCGCGGCGAACTGTCCGGGGCCGCCGAAGCCGGTCGCGATCTGCAGGTCGATCAGCGGCTCGATCCAGTCGGCGCGCGCGGCGATGTAGCCGCAGCGCACCGAGGCCGACAGCGTCTTGGAGAAGCTGCCGACCAGGATCACCCGCGTGAGCCCGTCGAGCGCCGCGAGCCGCGGCGACGGCTCCGGCTCGAAATCGCCGTAGATGTCGTCCTCGATGATGATCGTGTCGTGCGCGGCGGCGGCGTTGAGCAGCCGGTGCGCCGTCTGCAGCGACAGCGTCGCGCCGGTCGGATTGTGCAGGCCCGAATTGGTGATGTAGAGCCGCGGGTGCTCGGCTGCGAGCATCGCCTCGAACCGCGCGACGTCGGGTCCGCCCGGCGTCATCGGCACGCTGACGATCCGCGCCTGATGCGCGCGCAGCAACGCCAGGAAATTGAAGTAGCAGGGATCGTCGACGAGCACGGCGTCGCCGGGACGCAGCAGCATGCGGCAGATCAGGTCGATCGCCTGCGTGCCGGACGAGGTCAGCACCAGCTGCTCGCTGAACGCGTCGATGCCGAGGCCGGCAAGGCGGCCCTGCAGCAGCCGTCGTAGCGCCGCCGATCCTCGCGCCGCGCCGTAGTCGCTCAGCACTGGGCCGCCGCCGCGCGCCAGCGTGCGGACCGCGCGCCGCAGCGCGTCCTGCGGCATCCACTCGGCCGGCAGCCAGCCGCAGCCGGGCATCAGCGTTCCCGGCCCGGCGTCGAGCGACTGCCGCGACACCCAGAACGGATCGACCGCCCGCGGACGGTGCGGCTCGCGATCGGCGAGGGCCAACGGCGGCAGCGCGGTGTCGGCGACATAGAAGCCGGAGCCGCGCCGGGCCCGGATCACACCCTCGGCGGCGAGCCGGTCATAGGCCTCGACGACGGTGGCCGGCGAGACGCCCATCGCCGCGGCGAAGGCGCGGATCGACGGCAGGCGCTGGCCGACGTCGAGCGCGCGCGTCGCCAGACGCTGCCGGATCGCATCGACCACGGCGGTGGTCCGCGTGCCGTCTCGGCGGGACTCGAGCGTCCTTGATTCCAAAGTGTATTGCCTTCGGCATCAGTACAGAATGTCGAAATTGTATCGGTCTGTGACTGCCGCAACAAGCCCGATCCGGCTAAGGGATCTGCGAGGAGGAGCCGTGCATGAAGGGATCGATCGAAGGTTGGGGGAGCGGCATCGTCGGCATGACGATCTTCAGCGGCTCGCTGCCGGCCACACGGGCGGCGCTGGAGGGTTTTGCGCCGCTGTTCCTGACGGGCGCACGCGCGACGCTCGCGGCCGTGCTGGCTGCGCTTTGTCTTTTGCTGTTGCGGCAGCCGCTGCCCGGCCGGCGTGATCTGGTGTCGCTCGGGATCGTATCGCTCGGTGTGGTCATCGGCTTTCCGCTGCTCACGGCGCTCGCGCTCCAGCACATCACCTCGGCCCATGCGATCGTGTTCGTCGGTCTGCTGCCGCTGTCGACCGCCTTGTTCGGCGTGCTGCGCGGCGGCGAGCGGCCGCGGCCGTTGTTCTGGCTGTTCGCAGCCCTTGGCGCTGCGGCGGTCTCGGGCTTCGCCCTGTCGCAGGACGGCGTCGCGGCGCCGATCGGCGATCTCGCCATGATCGCCGCGATCATCGTCTGCGGCCTGGGCTATGCCGAGGGCGCCATGCTCACGCGCCGGCTCGGCGGCTGGCAGGTGATCTCGTGGGCGCTGCTGTTGTCCGCACCGCTGATGCTGTCGATGGCGGTGCTGACGCTACCCGGCGCGTCACATGACATCACGGCCGCGGCGTGGCTGGGCCTCGCCTATGTCTCCGTCTTCAGCATGTTCATCGGCTTCGCCTTCTGGTACCGCGGGCTCGCGCGCGGCGGCACTGCGACGGTGGGCCAACTGCAATTGCTGCAGCCCTTCCTCGGCCTCGGTTTCGCGAGCCTGCTGCTGCATGAGCCGGTGTCGGCCACGATGATCGCCGCAGCCGGAATCGTCGTCGTCTGTGTGGCGATGGCGCGTCGCTGGGCGTAAGCCGTCAGCGGCTATTTGCGGTGATAGAGTCCGGTGAAGCTGACGCCGGCACCGCCGCAATCATTGTTGTCCTCGACCAGCAAAAGCGCGCCGATGCGCTGCAGACGCACGCGGCACTCGTCGCCGGCATTCGGCCGATCGAACGGCGTGCTGCCGTCGTCGACAAAGGCGATCAGGCCGCCCTTGGGCTCTGCCGTCGCGCCGAGCGATCCGTTGCGCAACTCGCGCCCGGCCGGCAACACCTGATCGCCTTCGATCCTGAGCCGGTTGCCGGCCGCTTTCCTGATCGTCAATCCCCCTCCCGGATGCTCCCAGCTTCCGGCCCAGTCGGACATTGCCGGCGCGGCCATCGGCGCGACGGTGGTGAGGGCTGCGCGCGGCAGCCAGCCGGTGGTCCAGATCTGGGCCTTCGCACGCGGCGCCTGGTAGCTGACGCAGACGAAATCGCCGTGGGTCCTGCCGACCAGCACGAGGTCGTCGCCGACGAGGTACGCCTTCTTCCGGCAGGCGTCGGTCGCAGCGGGACAGCCTGCGGCCTTGAAGTCATCGTCATAGGGGCTCTTGACGAAATTCACGCGCGGCTGGCCGCTCACTTTGGCGACGACGAGCGGCCGCGCATCGTCCCAGCCGATGCCACTGCAATTGGCGGGATCGTTGGCGTCGTAGGCAGCCGCCGCCGTGACGGTCAGGACGCCAAGGATCAGTCCGATGAAGGCCGCGCGCATCCGTCATTCCTCTCCACGCTTCGCCAGCATTAGCCGACGTGGGAAGACGGCCGGTTCAACGCGGCCCGACGTTTCGTCTATCCCGCGGCGATCTTTTGGCGGCTCCGACCGCGGCACGCTGCATGCGTCGTCTCGTCGGCGTCGCGCCTTCACATCACCCCGATGCTCTTCAGGCTGGTGTGGCCGTTCTTGCCGACGATGATGTGATCGTGAACCGTGATGCCGAGCGGCTTGGCGATCTCCACGATCGTCTTGGTCATCCGGATGTCGGCCTGCGACGGCGTCGGATCGCCCGAAGGGTGATTGTGCATGAGAGTAGCGCGACAGCTATGGAGTTGAAAAATCGTCAATATTTGGACGTCGGCCAATAAATGGGGACGGAAAGTGGGGACGGTAGTGGGCGACAAATCGTGATCATCACGCCTGATCACGCCCCGTGACCGGTTGTCGTCCTGGCGCACTGCAAGTCACCATGTTTCTTTTGTCCCACGCGTCGAGTTCACCAATCGGATATAGGACTGCTTTCCCGATTTTGACGAAGGCCGGGCCGACGCGCATCGCTCGCCAGTTTCGGAGGGTTCCGACGCTCACTGAGCCACGGTAGCGCTCCGAAACTTCTTCCGGCGTCAAGTATTTTCGATTGTCCATTGCCGCACTCCCGATCACGCGACCACGAATGCAGTAATTCACGGTACTGACCGCTCTCGGAAGCTGGAGAAATCGTCGATAGTGGAAGAGAAGGCTAACGGCCACGCAAAGGCGTACCGTCCACTTCAACCCGAGATCCGGCCAAAATTTCGACGGATCCATTACGTGAAAATCAAGGATATGCTCGATATTGCCGGGCATATCGTGGAGCAGAAGGCCGGCAACTTCGAGCCCGACAAGTTCGAAGATTGGTACCAAATAGCTCTGGTCGACCTCATCAACCAAAAGCACGACGCGGGATAATCCGAAGGAGCGTTGCTGTTGGGAGAGAACGTCGTCGACCTGATGGACGCGTGGCGCAGAGCGACCGCTCGGTAGCGGCCGAGACCAAGGCTTCTTAAGAAAGGAGCCAAGAAGCCGCGCAAGGCGACTCCCGGTCAGACGGAGATGCTGATGCCGATCGCCGGCAAGAAGCCCGCGAAAGGAGCCACCGCAAATAGGCCGGCTGAAAGGTAACGACGGAAGTTGGTCTGATCCGCACTACTTCTTCTTCAAGTAGAGCAATTCATCGAGCCGGCATGCGGCCCGGTAGATGGCTCCGCGGCGACCGCTGCTTCGCGAGTCCGAGTCCTGAGCTCGATCCAGGCTGACCAAAAGCATCTTCCGGATGCTCTCCAGGTCCTTCGGCTTCACTGTAGTCGGGAGAGCCTGGACCGCTCCCGCGAAAAGGGCGTCCTCATCGGTGTCGGCGGGCGCCTTGATCTCGCCCCGCGCTAGCTTCACGCGCAGGGCTTCGGCCTTCCCGGTCGACTGGCGGAAGGCGGACTCCTTCCCCGAGAGCCGGTCGACCAGCGCGTTGCGCGATGACGGATAGGTGGCAACCTGCTTGCGAAGATCCTCCGCTATCTCGGCGGCCGTCGATCGGGTCTGGTCGATGTAGAACCACACCGGAAACCACTTTCGTTGCGAGTGGGCCTGGAAGTGAATGTACTGCATCGGCTCGGCGACCTTTTCATTCCGTAGAAAGTTGCGGACGACCGCGTCGGGCGTGACGTTCTCGCGGATGACTTTCGTTCGCTCCCTTTCGACCTCTGAGACCGGCTCGACATCGCCGATCAGCCTGAGCGCCGGTGCGCCCTTCTTCTCGTCGAACTCGCCTTCGCGAACGAACTGGATGCTAGCAAGCAGTGACTTATCGATGAGGAATTTGCCGCTGGTACCTGCGACCTCGCCGGAGTCGAGATCGATCGTCGCTTCCTTGCCTATCGCGACCCGATTCATGCGAGCGCTGAATTCGGCGACGGCCCGCTGCTCGCGCGCGGCGATGATCTGCCTAAGCTCGCCTGGCTTGATCAAGCGGGTCTCCCCGACGTAGCGGAAGTATACGCCCCCTTCCTTAACGTCCTGACCGACGTTCTTGATGGCGATGACGGGGCCGTGGTCGTGCTTCTCCACGTATAGCACGCCGACCTGCTTGCCGCCGAGCTCGATGAGCCCCTTCGTCACGTGAGGGACGGGATCAAGGGCTCCCACCAGGACCCTGTTTAGGAGCGAGATGTCCGACTTCGCAAAGACGTCGTCCGAGAGCCCGTCGGCTTGGAACGTCGCGTCCGTGACCCCGAAAAGCAGGTAGCCTCCTTTGTTGTTTGCCAAGCCGGCTATCGCGCGTAGTGCCTTCGAGAAACGATCCTCCGGCTGAAGCCGGAATCCAGCCTTGCATTCGGTGCGATCGGTCTCGCCGCCGGCCAGGCGCCAGACCCCGGCTTCGCGGACGAACATGGAGCGGAGAATGCGCAGGTCGACCGGAGAAGGCGCTGGGGGCATCTTTGCCTCCGGATCCTTATAGGCCGACAGGAAGGCCTCGAGTTCTTCGGGCAGCGCCTCCTCTACAGATGCTCCGTACTTGCCCTTCTTGATCTGCGTGATGCGCCCCGAGCTGATCAACCGGTCCGGCTTGTTGAAGTAAAAATGGATGACGTCGTTTCGCCAGCCCTTCCGGAGCATCGCCTTCACGATGGCGATTTCTGCGTCGGATAAATTCCGCTGCTTGGCCATGCCGCTTTCCCCCGACCCCGATCGCCATGCCCGCCGATGCAGACGATTCGCGTAGATTACACTTGATCGTCGGTGCTACTGGAGGCTGCGGGGCACGCGCAAGGGCTGAGATCGCCGGGGAAAGCGATCGCCCTAACCCGCAGAGTCGGGCGAACACTCATGGCACGCAAAGCTGCGGCGTTTTCACCCAGCCAGGGTCAGAAGCGGCCGTCACAGGGCCAATCACGTTGGTCCGCTTTCCCTCCAACGTCGGACCCAACTGGTCAGCGGTGAGGTCGGAGATAGGCCAAAGCGGACTTCGCCGGGAACAGCTGGCGACGCCCGAGACGAGTCAGATGCGGACGTAACTTTAGCTTCGCGAAAACGACGGGATTTTAGGTGCAGTGAAGTGTTCCGTTAACCGCACCCAGGCGTTGCGGTATGTGTGCGTCACACTAATATTGCCGGCATGATGCCGAACTACATACTCGTTCCCGGTCCGCCGGTTCGCGCAGCCAGTTGGCAGCCGACGGCCGAGCTGCTGCGACAAGCGGGATGTTCCGTACAGGTGCCGGACGTCTTGGCTCACTGCGCGCCTCCGCCGCGCTGGCGCGCATGGACCGAGCACCTGCTTGCCTGCATCGACGCCCAGAGCGGCGCGATCGTGGTGGCGCATAGCTCCGCATGCGCGCTGGCAGCGGAGCTGGCTAGCAAGATGGACCTGGGCGGTCTGATCCTCGTCGATGGTGACATCCCGCCCACGCATGGATCTGTTCGGCCGGTCAGGCCCGCTCTGCTCGAGTTCATCGCAGCTCTGGCCGACGAACGCGGAACGCTGCCGGTCTGGTCGCGATGGTTTGAGGACGACACCGCGCGCGCGCGCCTGGTCGGCATCGACATCTTCCAGCGTAATGGTGCGGCATTCAGCCGTTTCGAGCAGGGGTTGCCACATCTCCGGCTTGACTGGTTCGACGACGCCATCGAACTCGCGGGCTGGGATCATGTGCCTGCCGCCTACATTCAGGCATCGCCGATCTATGATCATGCAACGGCGGAAGCCGATCGACGAGGATGGCCGTTTGCAAGGCTCCATGGTACCCACCTGGATCCGGTGCTACGGCCGGACGTGATGGCCAACGCCATCATGAAAATGACCGGCCGTCTGGAGCAGCGTGCCGCGTCAGGCGAGCGCGGCGGCTTCGTCACCCATTTGCAATTGATCCGCACGCTCCCGCTGGAAGACATACCTCGTGTCGCGAAGGGGGAAGCTGGCACGAACTTCCAGTCCGAGCTCGGGGAGCGGGTCACGGAGCTGGCGCGCGGCAGGGGCCTTGACGCCCGAAGCGCTGCGGGACCGCTGATATCGTGGCCCTCGATCATCCCGATGCACTGTGTGACGCTGACGTTCGGAGACTACGAGATCGCGATTTTCGCAGATCGAGTCGATCTGCGCGGCACTGGGCTGTTCAAGCGTTTCGAGATCGACGATTTCAATGATCCTGATCGGCTGCGAGAGGCCGTCCTGAGCCTGGTTGGTGCCTTGCTGGACATGGATCGCGCCAGTCTGGAAGTCAGCATCAAGACCGTTGTCGAGCAGCGACTTGGTCTGTCGATCAGGATACGAAATGAGAATCCTTTGCCGGGCGTGTTCGCGATCGAAAGCCTCTGCGGCAGCTTCCCGGATGAGATCGACTGGCAGACCATTGCGAGCGAGCTCGCGCGCCAAACCGGATACGCCGTTCTCTTCGTCGGTTATCGCTCGGCAGGTCGCCCTGATCACCTGGAGGCCTTCATGGCGTTCCACGTTCCACATCTGACAGAAGGATATCTGGAGGACGCCCGAAACAGGATCGATCCCGTTGGCCCGGATGGAACGGCTTTCAAGCGGAACTGACTTGCAGGCAGCATAGGCACCGCCTCACTTCCGCTTTGGGTCAATCGCGTCGTCTCGGATCGGGTAGGATCACTTCTGGTCTCCAGCGGAAAGTTGACCTGCCGTTCGCTCCGCCTTTCTGATCAGTACAGTCCCACTCACAAGAAGCCATAAGCACGTCGAAGCCAAAGAGCCGAGCCACGCGAGGTCCGGTCAAGGCTGGTGAGCCGGCTTCGCCCGTCGTGCTTAGGCGCGAGCTCTAACTGGGGCTACGGTAGCCAGGCAGCGGTCTTCCATGCGCTCATGGCTAGGTCTGCCCAATTTTGCGAACCAGTTCGCTAAGCTACGATCAGTGCCATTCGGAATGTTGATCTCTTAGGCCTTTCTTCTTCTAGCAACACTCTAGGTGTTAGAGCAGTGCCATACTGCGATAAGTGAGCACAAGAACTTACGACCGCCGATTCTACGCCGCGGAGAGGCGCTTTTATCTTGCCGCTTTAATCGGCCGGGTGGTCTGCCTCTCTGCCACCATCGTCTTCGTCGCTTTCGCCATCGGTGCTCTCCATCTTCATCGTCAAAAACACGTCTGCAGCGCAGCCTGATCTGCAGCTCGTTGACAGCGAGGAGTCCCAGTGCGCCGTGCAGCTTTCCGCGCTCAGCGACGGCGTGGCGCGGCTGCACGATGGCAGCAGCATAGCCGTTGCGGCGCAATTTTCCATCGGTCTGACGGAGCCACGTCACAGGCAATTTCGCGCGATCGCGTCGTCCCTTCGGACACCGCCTCGCAGGCAAGATAGCGTGCGTTCCGTCGTCTTGGATCTGCACCGGTCCTCATCCGCTGACAGCGGAGCTCCATCACGTCGCGCGTCGTCCGCGACGCCCGTTCGTTGCTGCCGGGCTGTTGCTACGATTCATGCCAGCGCGCCCAGCAACCTGCGGTCCTTGCGCTTGGCATGCGCGGCCGCATCGGCGGTGCTGACGGCCTGATCGCCGCAATACGCCGTGCCGTCGCACCACATCGCGTGCATGATCACGGCGAGTTTGCGCGCCACCGCAACCACCGCCCTGCGGTGTCCAGACCGCTTGGCAACCGCCAGTCCCCAGGTCTTCACCTTGTCGCGACGCTTGAAGCGCGTCAGCAGCGCGCTCGCTGCCTCGTAGAGCGCGCGCCGCACATCGGCGTCGCCCGCCTTGCTGATCGGCCCCTGCACATCGATCGAGCTGCCCGACTGCCAGCGCCGCGACGTCAGGCCAAAATACGCCGCGACATCGCGTGACCGCCGAAAGCGCGACGGATCATCGATCGCCGTCATGAAGCTCAGCGCGGCGATCGGCCCGACGCCTGGAACCTGCATGAAGCGCCGGCACAGCTCGTGTCCGGCGACCAGCTTGACGACCAGGCCGTGCAGCCGACAGTACTCCTTCCACAGCGCCGCACGGGCATTGAGCATGGCATCGATCAGCTCGCTGACCAGCGCGTCGCCGGCCACCGCGTCGCGCACCGCCTGCGCAAAGCCGCCGCGGCCGACGCGGTTGAGACGGATGCCGAACGCCTTCAAGGAGTGCCGGATCGCGTTCTCGAGATCGAGGAATTTGCGCTTGAGATTGCGTCGATGCGTCAGCAGCAGGCGCAGCCGGTAGCACGGCGCGGTCTTGATGTGCGCGCGCCGGAACCAGCCGGTGCGCATGATGTGCGCGGTCCCGAGCGCGTCCGCACGGTCGGTCTTGTTGCGCTGGGCATGCAGCGCGGCGCGCACGTGCTGGGTCTCCAGACAGATCGCCGGCAGGCCGAAACGGAGCAATTCTGGGTGCAGCCACGGCGACAGCGCGCCGGCCTCGTGGCCGACCCGCCGCAGCCGGCCAAGATACGGCGACAGTGCGCCCTTGATGGCGTCCGGGTCGGTCATCACAGCGACCTCCAGCAGCACTTCGCCCTTGTCGTCGACCACGCAAATCGCGGTCTGATCCATGCCGACATCCAGTCCGCAGAAGAACTCCATGGCGCGCCTCCTGTGTTGGTCAGAGCGCTCATTCTGCACAGCCGCCGCTGCCGCGTCAGCAACTGGACGGTCAGGCCGATTACGGACGGCAGTCGGACTTGCCCGACGTTCGCTCATCTCCAATCTCAAGCTGAATTTCCCTTAGAAGCTGCGCAATAGTTTCACGAGTAGTGTGTCTCAGTCGCATCTTTGCTGCAGCTTCGGTCGGACCATTGGCATCCGGGCGCAAGGTCTTAGCGATCTATCGACAGAACCAGAGTGATCGAACTGCATCGGCGATGCTATTCGTCCGCAGATCCGAGATAGAATGTCGGACTGCCCGCCAGCATCAATTCAACATGGGCCGGTCCAACATCGCGTAAAATTGGTGTTAAAGCCGCACGCAGATCGTCGATACGGATGGCTCCGGTCGAATGTTGATCGGCGGTAGGTCGGCAGCAACAGCGCCCATCGTGGCCGTTAAGGGGAGAGCTGTAGGGTGCGACGTCGCGCAATTCGGCCGTTCCGCTCTTGCTAGGGACATGTCACCTTTCAAGGACATCTGCGCGCAGGGCAGGGCTCGCGGGGCTTGATCCGTATGCGCCAAGCGGTGGGCACAATCAATCGCCCGCCATCCGGCGCTACTACGCGCGGGGCCTCTCCGTATTCTCTCCACGGGGTGAGCAGGATGGATGACCGATCCCGGTCTGGGCCTCAGTTCCCGTTCCGGCCACTGAGGCCCGCCTCGTCGTTTGGAGTAGTCGGCCTTTCGCGCGCTCCGATCGCGCGGGGCCGAGCCGCAAGGAGAAGCATCTGATCATGACCCAGTCCGTTCCGCCCCATCCACTCGATGACATGGAGGCGTTGGCTTGGCTGCGCTCCCAGCCCGAGGGACACGTGACGGTCAGCGCCGCTGAGCTCGGACGGCAATGGGGCTGGAATAGGATGCGGACCAGTCGTCGGCTGAAAGCCTGGGAGCGCGCGGGCCTGATCAGTCGTAACGCTGAAGCGATCATTGTAGCGGGGATCATAACACCGACCGTTACAGAGGGGACCGCCGGCGTTACGGAAGACGCCGGCGTCACCGGGATGTCCCGAGCGGAGAAAGCCCATCGTTCCCCGACACGCGTCAAGCTCGCCGCTTTGATTGTGGCTCTGGCGCTGGCTTGTGTATCGGCTGCCTTTTCCATCGACGGCCTGACCGCGATCTTTGCCGGAGCCTTCTGGCCTGTCATCATCATGGGCGCCGTGCTGGAGGCCGGAAAGCTCGTGGCGGCGGCTTGGCTGACTGAGCATTGGACGTCTGCGCCGTCCCTCCTGCGGTTCGTTCTCGTCCTGATGATTGGCGTGCTGATGGGCTTGAACGCCATCGGCGTGTTCGGCTTCCTTACCCGTGCCCACCTCGACCATATGGCATCCATAGATCTCGCCCTTGCCGACAGAACGGCAGACGTCGAGGCCCGCCTCGGGATGCAGAGCCGAGTGGTCGCTGACATTGAACGGCGTATTGCTCAGATCGACGCGGCCATCGACGAAGCGACGCGCCTTGGCCGGCCGGTCGGAGCGATGACGATTGCTGACCAGAGGCGTCGCGAACGTGCCGACATCGCGGCGGAACGCCAACGTGAGTCCCAGGCTCTCGCTAATCTACAGATCGAAAGAGCCAAGATTGACGCGCAACGCAGGCGTGCCGAGGCCGAGGTCGGACCGATACGGTATCTCGCCGAGCTGATTGGCATACCCGCCACGGACTTTGAGCGAGCGGTCCGGCTGCTCACGCTGGCTCTCGTTGCCGTCCTTGATCCGATGGCAGTGGCGATGCTGCTCGCTGCTGGCGTCCACGCAAGGCGTGTACGTTCATTCTGACCGACGCCGCGTCGCCTCGGAGGCGAGCTTTCCGGCCTGATACAGGTCTAGACCAGATCGGTGAGCAGCAAAACTGTTTGACCGTGCAGGGCAGGCGAAGGTCAGAAGAATAAAGCAAGGGCTTTTTTAAGTCCTCTCGTCAAGCCCTAAGTGACCAAATTTATTGAGGAATTTTCGGTCGATCTTTAGCTTGTGCTAAAATTCGTGCTAAACGCGGTCATCCAGCTGGACCGCGAGCCGACGAATCGGCTCCTTCGCTAGAAATAGCCTTTACACCTTTACGGTGGGTTTAGGAGCGGACCCGGCGTTGCGGGCCGCCGCACGGTGTTGACCTACTCAAAAACGCTGCGTTCGTCGTCGCGGTCCAGCCGTGATCCCCCCGAGGGGGGAGGTAACTCTGCCGAGCGTTCTGCTCTGCTCGCTCTCGAATGACTTGAGCAAAGTTCGCGACGGTGTCCTTTGAGATCAGTTCAGCGCGGGTTGGAGCGACGCTCACAAATTGCTCTGGCGAAAGCCCAACAACCACCGCATTCCCTCGGCGCGTCCTGGGAGCAGATACCACAGAGTGTTCTTGTATGGATCGGAGGACGCTCCGTGATCGAGCCCCCGAAAATCAAAGATCACCCTCCGTGGCCCATGTCGCCAAGGTTCTCGCCGACCACTACGGGATCATCTCCGAACACACCAAATACGAAGGCGGCTTCGGTGGGCTCTGCGTCAATTTCCGTCCGGCCTACGAAGGCCAGGAATGCCCGGACGTGATCGATGAAGGCGACGAAGGCGGGGATTGGCCGTGAGGCCAAGGCTCACGCGCACCGGTCACCATCCCTCGCGCAAGGCGCCAGGCATTGTAAGCCGCAGATGGCCGCCACAGCTCCTTAAGACGTGGACTTCCCGCTCGAAGCGTCGGAAGTGGCAACGATGACCGGCTTTCCATGCGCTTTGACGACAATCGGCCCTTCGATCAAATGCGGTCCGAGTGGGTCTACTGGGACATATGCCGGCGCAGGCGCACCCTTCTTCTCGTTGTTGATGCGCCATTCGCTGCGCTTGGGAACGCGCGTAAGGCCGACCGGGTAGATCTTCACCTCGTGTTCCGTGATCCTCATCCGCAGGAAATTGCGGTGACTATCAAGCCTCATGGAGCTGAACGCGTCGTTGTGGTTCATTTTGTAGCGGGCGGACGTGAGGTACAGGTAGATCCCGAAGCAGTAGCCTCCGGCCAACGCGCCGACGAGCGTCATCTCGGCAAAGAAAACAATAATCCCTGGCAAGTGCCAGCCTCCGAACGGCGGAAGCCACCCGTTCAGATGGTGGAAAAGCAGCGCCGCCAGGATCGCGACGGTAGAATGTACCGCGCCGTTGGCAGCGGAGATCAACTGGACAGCCCTGCTGTTTCCTTCCTGGCGCTTGGTATAGGCCCAGAAGCCCAGGCCGAAGAGAAGCGGCACGAGCACCAGCGAGTCAGGCCAGAGATGCACCGTTGCGAGCCCTGCCAGCCAGTAGATTGCCCCTAGTAGGAAACAGAAACCGGGGTTCAGGCTCACGAAACCGAAGTTGCCTTTCAGCAATTCCAGGCTTTCCGCCCTGCTTGGATAGCAGGCCGCCGCCTCGCAATCTTCGTGAGGTGATTCCGGCTTGGTCTTGAGCTTGAGTTCGGTCACCCGGTTGCCGAGCCATGACTTGTTGCCGTCTTTCGGATCGAGAACCACCTTGTCCTCAAGCTGGTGCGTCGGGTGGAGGAACGCTCCACCGCCGCCAGAGGTGATAAACTGGGTTACGCCGTCATTGCCGGAATATCGGCTGTAATGGTGCGTATCGCCCGACAAGACGATTGGGATTTGCAGGTTCCGCTTCGCGTTCACAGCGCTCCACGCGATGTTATCGATCACGCCGAGCGATCTGTTGCCTTGCTGAAGGGTGTAGAGCCATCCTGGTTCGGGTCCGCACAGGATGATCTTCGAATCCGGCTCCATGCGCTTGGCGATCTGGTCGAAATAGTCCTTCTGCGGCTGGTCGACATCGTCCGCGAGTTGCGCGTCCATGGCCCAGATCCACCACGTCTTCGTCAGCTGAACGGCGAAATAGCTCCGCCGTTGCCAGCTCCGCCAGCCGCCAAGGTGCAGGTGCGGGGAACGCCTTGTGAAATAGGCCAGGAAGAGCACGAGGCCATCGTACCAGTCGTGGTTTCCGGGGATTGCGTAGACCGGAGGGCCTTGCAGCATGCCGCGGTGGGGGTCCGGAAAAGCCCAGTTGTACGGGTTGATGAGCCGCTTCCGGTAGTTCGTTATTTCAGCATGGGGATACACCTCGTCGCCGCCCATCACCAACAGCTTGCCGCGCGGCAAAATCTCTTCGCCGACCTTGAGCTGCTCCTGGCTGAGCAATGATGCGATAGCAAATGTCGCATCGAACCCGTCGCCGAGATCTGCCACGAAATCAATCCAGAGCGCATCATTCTCGTCCCTGTCGAACAGGGTGGGCGGCCGGTCGTCTTCGTTCTCAAAGGTGGTCTCCGGGACGAACTGCTGTGCCCTCCTGGCAAACTCGTCCGGCGAAACGGGGTCGAGGGCGGCGACGATTAGCCGCCTGTCGGCGTATTGGCCGAAGAGATCGGAGACCACGACCCGCCACAAGAGCTTGGCCAGCAGGTCGGGCCGAAACCACGACGTCATCGTCGGGTATTTCTGCAGCTCCTCGATGGAAACAGGCGGATCACCGGCCACAATCCCCTCCTAGTGCAGTCTGTCAGCGCGCGTCACCGCGCAATGAAAACTTCAGGTCTGCGCTGCGGCGGCCCGAATCCCGCTCGCTGAATCGATAATCGTTTTCGCGGCTGCCCCCATCTTATTGATGGAGTCGAGGGCATCCTGTTCATCCGCTATGATTGCGTTGTTGCCTTCGACGATTGCCTTGAGCAGGCCACCAAAATCCGGCTTGCGCCCTAGAAACGTCTCGCGTTCCGTAATGTACTCCTTGTACGCGTTCATGGAATCCCAGACCGGCGAAGGGGCCATGGCCGAGTACAACGTTTTGGCTTCCCGGCCGATCGCAGGAGGAAAGTTGTCGCGAATGAAACGAAGCCGCTCTTCGGCGCAAGCCTTCCAGAGCTGAAACGCGCGCTCCTCGTCGGCGGTGAGGTCGCGCAAGTTGCGCTTCTTGACGAGGTAGTTCACGTTCGCCGCCAAGTGCGGGCCAATCTTGTTGGCGTACCGCTTGATGCTCTCGTGGTAAAAGTAGCCGTTTACCGCTTTGATGTCGCCAATGATGCTCGTCGCGGCCGCCGAAAATAGCTTGGCTTCCGGCAAACTGACCAGGCCGCTGAAGGTACCGATCGCGGTCGTCCACTTGTCGAGCTTCTGCTCTAGGTCGGCCTGTTGCTTGACGTAGGCCTCGACGACTTCGCCGTAACCCAGGATCGCATTGATATAAGCGTTCTTCTCCCTGAGGGATTTGACAGCGTCTTTCTGCACCTTATTGCGATACCCGGTGCGATAGTCTCCCTCCATGCGGATGACTTCCGGATCGCGGGGATTGAGGCAGGAGTAGCTCCCTCGGGAGACATACTCGAGTTGCTCAGACTTGCGGACGAAATCCTTTTCGAGATCGAGTGCCAGTTGGTCCGACGAGGTTATCCCGCCACTAAATGCCGTCACCGAAACCGAAAACGAATTGCCCAATTCAGTCGTACTTGCGCAGCCGCCAAGCATGGCTGCGGCAATCAATGCCCCAATACGCACTTCCGCCCCCTCGTTCGTGCGATGCCTATTCTCGGTTTAGTTGCGCCTCGCAACAAGCTCGCCTGTGGCCTTTCCATCGTTGTCCACAGGATGTTCATCGTTCGCAGCGCGTCACCCCCTCTACCTCAGACCTAAAACTCATCGTGGCGCGGTTCTATTGCGTCTCATGTCTACTTCCGTGTGGAGGCTGCATCCACTCCGCTGCCTAGGGGACTGGGAATCTGGACCCGAAGCGCGTCAGCGCAAGGCATCCAACCGTATCCCTGAGGGTCCCTCGGTCGGAGCCTCCTTGCCCCGCCGCTCATCCTTCGTGTCTTCAGGAATTCCCGTCCGGCAGCGATTGGCGCAGCCGGTTAAACCAAACGGGAGTACGAAAGATGAAATCAATGAAAAGAAACCGGCGTCGCACGCGGTCTATGTGGTCGAAGGCGAAAATGACATCGCCTTCTGGACGAAAATAGGCGCAGCGTGGGAGCACCAGGACGGCAAGGGCTTCAACATCCAGCTGAGCTGCCTGCCCTGAATGGCCGCCTAGTCATTCGCGAACCGAAGGCCGGCGCGGAGGCGGGGCGATGAGCCCCGCCGCTAAGCGGCGGTACGCCGTCCAGTTCGAAGACTGGACGGTCTACGAAGCTACGGTATTCGCCAGTAGCGCACCCGAAGCCATCGAGAAGGCAAAAGCCATCTACAACCTCAATGGATTGGCCGAGCTCTCGGCAGTTGAAAGCGGCGACTCACTCTGGCACGCCCGATGCCTGGACGAGGAGGTGGCATCATGAGCACCGTGCTCAATCCTCTTCTCAACACGGTCACCCATGGCGACTGTGTTGAGGTGATGCGTCGCATGCAGTCTGCCTCGGCGGACTTCATCCTCACGACCCGCCCTATCTGTGCCGCTACCAGTCGCGGGATGGGCGAACCATCGCCAATGATGATCGCGACGCAATGAACTGCTGCCGGCCTAGTCCGCGCGGCGTCTCGGCCTCGTGCCGAGGCGCCCTCGCGCCGAACGCAATGTTATCGCTGCCGCCACAACTATAACTTGATGGCTGAGGTACCATTGAGTGCGCCATCTGGCGCAACTGAAAAACCCGTCGCCGAAAGGCGACGGGCTTCACCCAGACGGAATGCCCCCAAAGCCTAGCAAGCAAAAGGGAAACCGTCCAAACACGAGGTGCCACAATGGGCGACTAAAACGAGCAAAATGATGTCCCAGGGCGTTGTTTGAAGGCCGCTGAATAGGGCATCAATCCCTGGCACCGTGCAATTCAGCCACATCTTAGGGAAGCACTCTTCTCTTAGGGAAGCACTCTTCGGGAAAGGGGGTGAGAATGTGCCCGTTGATGATGGGTCTCAACCCGTCTTTCCCTTTGAGAAGCCGTGGGTAGTCTCCCTTTAAGCGGGTGCAATCTACGACCCAGACCATATTTCCGTAGAAGCGTTTCCAGCGCATCAATCAGGTCGCGCTGCGTGACGTCGTCGAGCGTGGACGCGGCAATCGCGTCGCAAAGGTCGTTGACGTTGAGGATCTTAGTCATTCAAGGATCTCCCTTTGGTTATCGGCTGCGCCAATCGCGGCCGAACGGGAAATTTCGGGAGACGAGGAGATAGCGGGCGCGCAACGGAGGGTCCGGCCGAGGGTCCCTTCAGGGATACGGCTGGATGCCTTGCGCGTACGCGCCTCGGCGCCAGTTTCCTCAGTCCTATTGGCCGTGCATTGGGGACAGACGCGCAACGGGAGATGGGCTTGAGACGCAATAAAACCGGACGCAGATCAGTTTTGCTCGATAGGCCAGGAGTCAAACCGCATGCTAGCAAGAACGGGTAGGCAAGACGAAAGAGAGAGCACGCAGGTGCGCAGGAATTGGATATTCGATCCGGGAAAGCTCCAACCGGGCGACGTCGTTCTGGAGAGAGGAAAACGTCTGCGCAGCAAGGCAATCGCGCTAGCGGACCGTGGGACCTACAGCCACGCGCTTCTCTGGCTGGGAAATACGGACTTCATCGAAGCGGTTGGCAACGGAGTAAGAGTAATCAGCTTTCAGCGAGTGCTGGTGCATCATCCTAAGCGCTGGCTGCTAATCCGGCTGGTGGAAGATCCAGGAAAAGCGCAGAAGGCTGCGGCCGTAGCTAGAAACCTCGCGCATAAAAAATACGATTTGAGAGGCGCCCTGTCGACAAAGATGGGCGGCCGCAAGACTCCCGATCCGACCAGCCTGTTCTGTTCTCAACTGGTCGCAACGGCCTATGCCGAGGCCGGCTATGCCATCGCACCGGGGAAAATTGCCGCCCAGGTGACACCAGCCGACATTGAAAACAAGTCGGGAATGACGAGTATTCCCTTGCCGCTTGTGGAAGTCGAACGAGGGCGAAAGGCTAACAGAGATGAAAGTTACAAGGGCACATCAATGGAGCGAGAGATGCAAGTCTCTCAAGAGGCGTTTCTCGCGGTCCAGGGCCATATTGATACCTTGGAAGATCCTGCTACAGATGGCGTGAACTTCCCGCCTGGAAGCCTATATGATTTTTTGGAGGTCCTCTCTCGCCAGAAGCGAGGAGTAGGCACCGAATCGGAGGACTTGCTCCTTTCAGAGCTGAGCAGGCTCAATTACTTCATGCTTTCCGTCCCTACCGTGATAGGCGCGCGCGCGGAAATTGAGAGCGCGCGCGCCGAGCTACTCGCACCTGATATTTCTGATGCAGAGCGCCACCAGATACTTGAGAACCTGAACACGGTCGCTATGTCGTATCGCGATACGCAGCAACGGTATCAACAAAACGGTGCTACATGCCAACGAATCTATTCGTATCGTCGCCATCAGCTCTGGCTCAAGCTGGCGGCAATGCATTTCCGCAACGCAGATGGCATGAGCATGCTCATCGAGCTGACAACCGATACCCAACACCATCAAGGCTAGCAGGCAGCAAAGGTGGCCAGCAGGAGTGCCCCCTAGCTGTCTTTCGCGAGTGATCGTCACCGGAGGCCGAGACACATGGGCGCCGGCGCGCTTGCGCGTAGAGCCGGTCAGAATTTACTGACGCTCAGAGTTGGTAGAGCGGTATCCCCGGCGCGGCCTATAGTAGGCTATCGATAATTCGTTATCCTACCGAATAGTTGATCGCGGGTAAGGACGACTAGGTGAGAGGGATGAGCGATGCGCTTCAAGCGCTCTGAAGGCCTGTCGGCATCCGAGAAGCTACTGGCAGAACTCTGCGACAGGTCATTCCTGAAGCTTTGGACCTATCCCAACCTGTTCAAGAAACCGCCGGGCAAAGAGCTGATCGATCTCCTGGTGGTGTTCGGGAACGACGTCATCATTTTTTCCGACAAATCGTGCAGCTATCCGAATACAGGCGACGCTGATCTCGATTGGTCGCGCTGGTACAGGAAGTCAATCGCCGACTCGGCACATCAGATTGCACAGGCGGAGCGTTGGATACGGTCGTGCCCCGACAGGGTATTCCTGGACGCAAAATGCACTGAAAAGCTCCCGATAGAATTGCCGAACGCAACCGATATGCGCGTGCATCGGATATGCGTCGCGCTGGGCGCTCTCGACCGCGCGGAAGCCGAAACAGGCACGCGTGCACTGAAGATCGAACCAGCCGTCTTGAACGATGCGGGACGATTTACGGTGGGCCGGACGGATAAGGCAACTAGCTGGGTACACGTGTTAGACGATACGAGCCTAATGACGGTGCTCAGCGAACTCTCAACGATCAAAGATTTTATCCACTATCTCGACAGCAAAGTCGCTTTGATGGAAACGGGTAACTTCAAGTTTGCAGAAGCGGAAACTGATCTTTTGGCCCGCTACCTCTGGCACGACCGGACATTTCCCATCGTGGAAGTACCCTACCGGATTGAGCCGAAGCTGTGGGAGAAGGTGGAGGCATCACCAGAGTTTTTAGCTGGCCGTGAGGCAAACGAGGTTAGCTATTTTTGGGACGGGCTCATTGAATATATTTCCGATCGTTATCTGAACGAAACGCTCGAATTTGGCAACGAATACAGCATGTCCGATCATGAGCGGATCGTCCGGACCATGGCAGGAGAGACCCGATTTTTCAGAAGGATCTTGTCCAAGGCGATATTGGAGCGGGCGGAAATTGCGAAACAGCAAGCGATCAGCACCCTGTTGCCATCGGATCAAGGTGACGTCAGCTATGTGCTGTATATTGGGCGAGGCGATCAGGGAGGAGATCACGCCGCATATCGAACTGAGCGCGCAAAGAATCTTCAGCTGCGTTGCGTTGCCGCGAAGGCGGTTAATCCAGAGAAGCGCTTTGTTGTAGGTCTAGCAATGGACGCCCGAGGGGTGAAAGGCTCTTCGGAAGATTTCTTCTTGATAGATACCGTCGGCTGGTCTGCCGAAGACATCGGCAGGGCTCAGAAGGTAAGGACAGACCTCGGCTATTTCAAAGCTGGAAGCGCGATCATGTCCCGCATTTCGGAGGATGAATATCCGGGAGGCCGGAAAGCGGTCGATGTTCCAGGACTGGCTAATGAACTATCAGGCCTAACGGTCTCGGAATCGATTGAACTTGCCGCCATGCTCAAGACCAGGTGGGACCGGTCGGGGTAATAATCCTTCGCGACACCAGGCTGTATTATCGATCTGGGCGGAAGAGACGCCGAGCACGTTCCTGAAGGGTTAGGGCGGCTAGTCTCTACACCTTCCCCCAGGCGGGGGCTTGGCTCGGGATTGCCAGTGAAGGTCCCCGACTTTGAGCAGGTCTGCTCCTGGGGTTTCCCCCAGGGCACTCAATGGCTTAAGTCCGATGCGTCTACCAATTCCGCCACGCCCGCATCGGCCCATCTATACGGCGCATAAGCCTAAGGCCAAGAGAATCCAATAGTTTTCGCACATCCTTTGGGCAGGACACTACGCCCTTTCACTGCAAAACCGCATAAAAAGTTCTGGTCAGCCAGGTGGACACACCTTGATTGCGATTGTGGTTGTATGCAACCCTTGAGAATTAATTTTCCCTTAGGTGATAATGATGTGCTTCTTTCGGCTCACCCTGCTCATTCTTTCATTGTGTTTCGCCCGCAACGCAGCAGCAGCCGACCCCGACAAAGTGATTTGGGATCGACAGGTTACCAAAAGCATCGTTGGTTTTGACGGGCAGCGGCAGCAATGGACACACGAGGGATATTTCCTCGTTCTGCTTGCCGGACCTTCGTCGGGTGACAGAAAAAAATCGTGTGCCATCAAGGCGGCGCAAGGGCTTCCGTCGCTCGTAACAGCGGTGACAACCCTTCGTCGTGAGGATTTAACTCTCCAACGTGTATTGTCGCCTGTCGAGGCGAGGCAGTGGCTTAAGGCGATTGGAAACGCGGGTTTTCAGGTGAAAAGCCTTCCTGGGCCTTTCGGGATCGACCTTCCGGACTTAACACCGCCGCCTATACCGCCGGATCCTACAGAGAGAAACTTGCTACGGTTAGACGCTGCTTTCGCAGATTTGGCAGCCTCATTTCAGTCAGAGATTGCTCTTTGCGAGGCTAAAGATGGTATCTCCTTGGGGATAGCGAGGCGCCACTGCGGCCGTAGCGATGCCCGGTGTCCAGCAGGCCTAAGTATCACTCCGACAATTACATCGGCCCATGCTCAGATTGGGGAATGGATACATTCGAGGGCTAGACAGGGCAGTGAGTATGACGACATCGTCAAATTATCGACCGACAAGAAAGTGAGTGTCAGCAAAGGTGCCACTACAATAATACGAGCACTTTTTCCCACGAGCTTTCGCAGAGAGCTGGAGGAATTTCGTGCCGCTGTAGAGAAGGTTCGCGCACTCAGGAAGGAAGGTAAAAGTACAACGTTGCCCGCACACGCATTCTTATCTGTAGGACTGGATGACTCGGCGGCTATACGCATCGTCGATGTTGCTGACCATCCGGCTTGGGTCGGACGTCTTGTGAAGAAGTCCACTGATGTGAGGGTCCCCAATCTCGACCAGCTAGGCAATCTTTCCGATGAAATCGCTCGTTCTCGTTTACGGGAGTGCGAGCGATATCGGGGTCTGAGTATATCCAGCTCGCAGGCTGCGTTTGAGAAATGCTCAGGATACTCTGCAACCAGAGCCGAGATCATGGCGTGCCTAAGAGGAGACCGTTGTATTCCGAAGTTCACGGCAGGGAAATCCAGGGCAGATGTTCTTCTGCTCTCTGAACCTGTCAACTTCTCGAACCTTCGCGATTCGTCGTTGATGCCTCGAGTCACGACTGACTTAAAATCACTGGTAGCTACGAGCAACGAGTGCGCAAGTTCTAAAGACCCCAGCCGTTGCATCGCATCCAAGATGATTCCGGCTGTAAAGGGCATAGGCTGGGCGGAAAAAGCCACGAACTGCCTTCTGGAGAAACGGTCACCCAAAGCACAATGCTTGGCATCTAATCTGCCCGAAGGCCCTACGGCAGACATTCTTCGTGTGTGTGCGAGCGGCCGCAATCCTGCTGATTGTACACTGCAGTCGGGCCTTAAGAGGGCCGTCCCAAAAGAAGCTACGCGAATCATCGAATGCGCGCAGAAATACCCTGTTCGAAGTCGGGGGTTCAGCCAATGCTTGGAGTTCAAAGCCCTGGGAAGCGGCGAATTGTTCCGTCTCACCAAATGCCTGGATTTTGACACCTCTACCAGCAAAGGTCAGCTTGCTGCGGCAGTCTGTATTACAGGGTCGAACATTCCGCCTGAAACGTTAGCTGACGCCGAGCTGGCGCTGTCGTGCTCGTCGCGTTATTCGGGCGACTACAAAGCTATGGCCGGATGCGTCCTCGCCTCAAAGATCCAGGTGAGTGGCGACTTAGGCTTAATTGTCCAGTGCTACGCACAGTCTGGTGGATCTTATGCTTCAACCGCAATTTGCCTGGCGGGAGGCAATTTGAATGCCGAAGGAAAGATCATCTTGCAATGTGCGGAGTCCGCCCCTGACGCGACGACCTTTGTAGGGTGCGCGGCTGGCCAGCTCACAGCAAAGGAATTGGTGAACTGCAAGGGCAAGAAATTTGGCGAGGAACCGTGCTTCGGCCAAGAGAATGTCTTCCGGAAATTAGCCAAAAATGTTCTGGGTCAGGATATTGGACAGAACAGCGTAGTCGCTCAGGCGATCAACCATGAGCTTGACGGCGTTCAGTTGCACTACGCGCTGGCTGAAGCCATCTCCAATGAGGGCGGGCACCTGCTGAACAATGTGGGAGAGAATGTCGGAGCTGCCGCAGAAAGGGCCGCAAGAGCCGCAGAAAGGGTAGTCACCGGTGCCGCATCCAAAGCTACCGATCCCCGCTCATACGTCGATCCTTTCAATGTTATTCCTAGCTTCAACTTAGGTCTGTAGCTTTGAGTCAACGAAGGGCCCTCCGCCCGGTCGCCTGGTAGAGCTGCCGGTATTCCTCGCGAGAGAACCAGGCCTGACCTTGCCCCCAGGTCTTATCCAGACCTGAGTTTGTTCGGGCGGTTGGATGTGCCCATCCGGGCGGTGGTAGCGACGGGAGCTGGCGCGGAGCTCTCGGCATAGCGCAGCGCCAGATCCCGACGCGGATTGCAGGTGGCGGCGAACTCGGATGGCGTCTTCCATCCGAGCTGGGAGTGCGGTCGAGCGTCGTTATAATCGGCCTGCCAGCATCGGAGCGCGACGCGGGCCTGGGCGAGCGATGTGAACAGCGTCTCGTTCAGCAGTTCGTCCCGCAGGCGACCGTTGAAGCTCTCGATGAAGGCGTTCTGCATGGGTTTCCCCGGCGCGATGTAGTGCCAGGCGATGCGGCTCTGATCGGCCCATGCCAGGATGGCATTGCTGGTGAGCTCGCTGCCGTTGTCGCTCACCACCATCTTGGGCTTGCCGCGCTCGGCGACCAGCCGGTCCAACTCTCGAGCGACCCGGGCGCCCGAGAGTGAGGTGTCGGCCACCAGCGCCAGGCACTCGCGGGTGCAGTCGTCGACCACGGTCAGGACGCGGAAGCGCCGGCCGTCGGTCATCTGATCCGACACGAAGTCGAGCGACCAGCGATCATTCGGGAGCAGCGGCACCGTCATCGGTGCTCGTGTGCCGAGGGCCCGCTTGTGGCCACCTCTGCGGCGCACCGTGAGCCGTTCCTCCCGGTACAGCCGGAACAGCTTCTTGTGATTGACCGCATAGCCCTCCCGCTCGAGCAGGACGTGCAGGCGACGATAGCCGAAGCGGCGGCGCTCATGGGCGATCGCCCTCATGCGCTGCCGCAGCCCGGCATCATCGGCCCGGCTCGTCTGATATCTGACCGTCATGCGGCAACATCCGATGGCTTTACACGCCCGCCGTTCGCTCATCCCGTGAACGCGCACGAGATGTGCGACAGCTCTCCGCTTCGCCGCAGGCGTCACCACTTCTTTCCCAGGAGATCCTTCAGGGCGGCATTGTCCAGCATGGCGTCCGCCAGCAGCCGCTTGAGCCGCGTGTTCTCGTCCTCCAGCGTCTTCAGCCGCTTGGCCTCCGAGACGTCCATTCCGCCGAACTTTGCCTTCCACTTGTAAATGCTGGCGTCGCTCACGCCATGCTTGCGGCACAGATCGGCGACCGAAACGCCGGCCTCGTGCTCCTTCAAAATCCCGATGATCTGCTCTTCCGTAAAGCGGCTGCGCTTCATGCTCTGGTCCTCGTTGGGGCCAGAACGAACTTCAAGCTAGATTAAGCCCGAGGGGCAAGGTCAGGTCGGACGCCTGTTGGGAGGTGTCGGTAATCACCGCACGGGTAATTGCGCTATCAAAAATTAAATGGATAGAACGGACTTCGTTCCGATCCTGGCACCAGAATTCTGAATGCAATTGATGACCAATCGCCCTCACCCCTAAGGCGGTTTCGGGTTTCAAAACTGCTCATTGGGCCGCATGCTCAAGCAGCCGTTTCGAACAGTAATTTGAGATGGTTGCAAGTCCCCGCAACCAGTACACCCCTAGGTTCTGGGGGGGCGACCGCCGCCCTCTCAGTTCTGGAGCAAAATCACAAGCTCAGCGACATGACCAAGCAGATCATCAAAAATGCGATCGGCGTGTTTGAAAAGTTAAAAGTCGTTCGTAACAACAAGTCGCTGGCCCCATGACAACGAATTGTCGGACCACGGCTGAACCGCGCTTCATCTTCGACATCGGTGACTGCCGTCCTGCGCTTTATCAAGAGCATTGAAGCCCCTCGGTTCGGCAGCTAGGCGCTTCCCCAGACTTCGAGCTGGTGGTGCCCACCGCGTATCAAGTAATAGTTGGCTGCCGCCAACACTTCGGCGAGCCGTGGCTCCACGTTGGCCTTGGTGATGCCGGGTTGCACGACGACCATTCCAAACTCAACCGGCCTGCGCGTCGCGAGCTCGCGCATCATGGTAACGTCCCCACGCACCAATTTGCCCACGCCCTTGCGGCGCTGCATCCGGTCGATTGATCGGTCAACAAGTCTCGGAAGGTCGCACCAGATCATCGATTTTACGGCCTGGGCGCAGACCTCATAGACGTCTCCGACACGATTGCCCGGTTCGGGTCCGCCAGCGCCCTTGCAGTGATACAAGGTTACGTCCACGCCGTCGTCGGCGGCAGGGCGTAAAACAATGAAGTCAGCAGCTTCACCGCTGCCGTGGTCCCAGAACACGACAGCGTTGCCATCAATGTCTAGCTCGCGCTCAAGAAACAGTTGAATAGAAGAGTCGATAACGCGCCCGCGATTGTCGGCGTATTCCACCGTGATATCGACCCCTCCGCCTCGCCAATCGACTGCCCTGATACTTTCGGTATCGAAGGGATTGTACGGTTCTACGGGCGCCGGAAAATGCTCATCACCGCACACTCTCGACCAATCGTCCAACATCAAGTTCAGCGGGTTGTCATTGAGGTAATCAACGATATCCTCGTCGCTTCGGCCGAAAACCACCTCTACTGGCGTCTGTTCGTCGGACAGATAAGAAAACTGCGGGCTTTCCGCGATCCTGAATTGTATTCGCGTCTCGAGGCCCGGGCCTTCAAGCAAAAGCTGGGCGCCGTTGGCATCCGACCGCTCAACTTCAAGGCTGAACTGCGTCAGCGAGTCCTCGAACAATCGGCCGCCAACTTCAAATCTGGCCGAAGGCGGATCAAGGTAGACGTCTTTGTCCCACTCCGCCCACAACACCCGGGCGGGGATCGCATCGACAGTTTCGCCCATCTGCAGGAGGTCGAGGTTGCTGCCGGTAACCGCGGCCCTCTCGTCGAGGATCTTCCGCGCCAAATTCTTGCACCAACCGAGCAGTTCCGGAAGCGAAAACGATGTGTTGCTCCATATCTTAGAAGCGCTGCTCAGGCCAATGGTCACCTCGTTACCGTTTTCGATGGCGCTGCCGAAACAGTGACCACGGTGGAATAGGCGTGCGTCTTCAGCGCGTATTGCCTCGTCTACGTGAGAGCCGGTCAACATGCGGTACGATTCCGTCAGACTGGATTGCTGGCGGTTCCGCATGCCCACATTGTAGAAGCGGGCCTGCTCCAAATCCTTCAGCGCGCGGTTTAGTTCCGACAGGCCGAGAATTTTGGGGTCGTATCCAACAAGGTCGCGGACGACGCGGCGGTAAAGGCCGTCACCGCGGGAGGAAGCACAGATGAACAACAGCGAGGACTGGGGTTCGAAGTAGAAAATGAAGAGATCGTATTCGACATCTATCAGTACTTCATCAGTCGACCAAGGCACGGGTGACCGCATACGTGTAACGTAAACACTTGAAGTCGTATCCTCGCTCACCCGACCGAATATTTGCTCCCGGGCGGCTCCGAAGTTCGGCACGGTGTTGATATCAAACGGCTCGCGCAGCCGATAGATTTTGACATGCGCGTAGGGTGATAGCGAGTACAGTGACATATCGGAGAGATCGGGGATCGTGCCCATGTCGTGTCCGAAAGTCTCGATAAACTCCCTGGCTTCGACCTCGCGCTGTACACGGGCCGCGCTGAGGTTCGGAATGATGTCGGCCCACACCGCGCCGGCCGAGTACAACTTCTCTGCTTCGACCTTGACGCCTGAGGCCGTGGCAAGAAAGGTTGCGTCACCCAGCCGCTCTCCGGCCGTTCTGGCAAAGCGCCCAATAAATTGCAGGGTAACGGCGAGAGAACGATGTGGTGAATGTACCGCTGCGATCTTGAGCCGCGGCATGTCAAAGCCTTCGCCGAGCATGTTCACGCAAATGATGCCGTCCAACTCGTTTGCAGCCAATGCCGCAAGCGCCCTCTTTACATAGCCTAGCGAGTGGTTGCCCTGGATGAGCTTCAAGCGCAACGCAGTATGCTCGTCGTACAGCTTCACCAGCTCCGCCGCTCGTTTCTTGCTGTCCGTGCGCACCATCAGGAGATGGTCGAAGCCGGCTGCGCGGTCGGCGGCCAACTTGCCCTCGGCCGCCTTAGCGGTGGCGATATCCTCCATGTGCTGGCGATTGTCGCCAGCCGGTATTTGGTCGACCAGCTGAAACTGGATGTGGCCAAACACACCGTCTTGGTAAGCGCGCTTAAGGTCATACGTGTAGGCAAATCGCCCCAAAATCTCGCGGTCATCGCGGCGGAACGGTGTTGCCGTAAACAGCACGCGACGCGCCTCCTTGAATATGTCCAGCGTCTCCGTCCAAGAAGCGGCCGGGCTGTGATGGGCCTCGTCGACCAGGATCAGATCAAACAGGTCAGGTGGAGGAACAGGAATTTGCTCAATATGCGGGCTGACGCTGGGCACCGTCGCAACCACGACGTCGAACTCTCTCAGTCCCTCCCATTGGGCAGGGTCCGTAATCCTGCCGGTGGTCGCCATCACCTTGGGGTCAGCAATGCCCGCGGGGATAGCGCCGAGCCGCTTTAATACGCCGAGCTGCTTAAAATCATCAGCTATTTGTTCGCGCACTAAACGGCTAGGCGTCAGCACGAGAACCCGGTTGGCCTGGAGCAAAAAGGCGCTGGCCTGCAGAACGGCCGTTTTGCCAGTGCCGGTCGGCATCGTGATAATCGCAGGGTCGTTGCGTCCACTGAAATGAGAGCCGATCGCGAACAACGCACCGCGTTGAGCCTCACGAAAGCCGGGCTTTTCACCATATGCCAGGGGAAATGTAAGACAGGAATAATTTTCCGAGAAATACGACAAGCCGCGAATCTCCTCTCGCGGCAAAGTCTGCGCCAGATAGGGAGAATACTCAACCGTCGGATGCAACTGAGCCGTTTTAAGCGCTATTTGGTGCGCCCCTTCAAGATTGTGTGGACGACCGCCGGACGCCGTCCCCATGTAGTCGCTACAGGAGGCAAGTGATGGCTGATACTTCAGGTTGGCGCGCTTTACTCGCGCGGCTTTTGGAGAAGGGTAAGACGGTATTCGATAACTCTACCGTATTGGAAGACCCCAAAGGTACCAAGGATCCCAAGGTTTGGGCGCTTGCGCTGTTGGCCCGCACCATCGGCAACGTTGAAGGCGCGCTAGTGTTGTTGGATAGCGGGCATGTGGTGGAAGCGCGGACGTTGGTCCGCTGCTGCTACGAGAACTTTTTTTGCGCCGCTGCTTTGGTTAAGATCGGCGATGCTTTCATCAAGACCATGGAGCTTGATGATGCGGCGAGCCGTAAGAAACAAGCCAAGGGTTTGCTGGATTGGGCCGGCAGGCAGAACCAAGAACTCGAATTTAAAGATAAGCTGACAGAGTTTGCTGAAGCCATAGAGAAGCAGCACCCAAAGGCGTCGTTCCTGAATCAGAAGAAAGCTGCGGAAGATGGAACGATCGCTGACGGTTACATTTTTTATAACGTGCTCTCGAACGACGCAGCACACCCATCGGCGACATCGTTGAGCCGCCACATTTCCTGGGAAGGTACCGGCGAAGATGCTGAATGGACGATCTCGGCATCCCCCGTTGATGATCCTGACGAGGTCGACGAAACCTTAGAGTTGGCTTGCAGCGTCATGCTGGGGGTTGCTGTAGCGATCAATGATGCGGTTGGCGGTACCGAGACCGGCGAGACACTCTTCACTCTCAGTGACGACTTCAAAGCGCTCAGCGCAGCGAACAAGGGCGCCAGGGATGGCAAAGTATCCTAGAGCCCGATATCGGCGGCCAATGGCACTGCCAGCGCAGCGTTCGGCAGTGACGTTCCGGTTCGACGCGGCCAGCCATCATCTGTCTTCCGTTAAAGCAGCGCCCACCCGGCCGTCAGGTTCGGGTGAATAGGCCAGCAGCGCAGCCCGTCAAGGCGTCCACCCGTCTTCCGGAGGGTCCCTCGAGCGGAGCGTCCTTGCCTGGCCGCTCGGTTCTGCCGGCCTCGCATTCTCCTGGCCGCTCAAGGCCAAGCCTTACGGGCGCTGCGCGGCCTTGACCGGTCCGGCTTGGCGCGGCGAGGGGCTGGCATCAGCTAAGCCGCCTTGCGGTTTGTGCTATGCTCAAGCCGAGAATCGGGGGGTGCCAGTGGAGACGTGGTTTCCTGTTGTCAGGGACGTGGCGCTGTTCGTGATCGCCATCTATGGCGCCGCGCTTTCGACGTTCAACTGGCGGCAGGCTGCGAGGAAAGATCGGCGCGAGATTACCGTCAGCGCATCAACGGCAATACCCACCTGCGGCAATCAGCTTGGGGCGCCTTATGCCAAACTGGAAGCGGTGAATACTGGCCACCGGGTGGTAACGGTCAAAACCCTGACTTTCGAGACGCCAAGTGGCGCCCGCCTGGCACCCATGCAGGTCGATCGCTTTCCGGGAATGCCCGATACCCGGCTGCCAGTGTCGCTGTCAGATGGTCAGAGCGCCCACATGTTGCTGCCCTATTCGGATATCGCGGAGGCTTTGTTCGGCAACGGCCAGTCGGGAAAAACCAAACTCACGCCTGTTTGCGTGGATTCAGCCGACAATGTTTATCGGGGCGAAGCTTGGGACGTCGATCCCCGCGAATTTTTGCGGATGAGCCTGGACTAGGAAGCTCCGATGACAATTTTCCTCCGGGACATCTGGCCTTTATCGAATGTTGAAGATTTCAAGCTCCATTTCGCCCGATCGAACGGAGTCGATCAGCCGTTGGAAGTCTGGGCGAGGGACAGGCAGGAGTGGCAGGGTTGGCAGGAATATCGGCCCGCTCGCGATGACTTCAACCGGCCTTATATTTTCTCTCTTGTTCAGTTTTACCATGAGACCGACATCTGGCTGTTTGGCGGGATCTTCAGGATTATCACTCGTCACGAAGATCGCTACGAAGTCGAGTTAGCCGAGACAGGCAAAGACTTCATTGGCCGCCTGAAGCTTCGATCGCCTTACCGTGGCCGCACCACCAGGGTGTACCTTGAAAACCAATACTCGGCTTTTGAGGTGCAGGAGATTTTGCGCGAGCCGTATTCCGGGCGTGCTTTTCCTGGCTACGACGGCATCAACATATCGTTTGACGAGCTTGAGGCCTTGGTGCGCAACGACCGGCCCGACTGGAAGGCCGCGCTGGGGAGTGTGAGCGGCATTTATCTGATAACCGACACCAAGACAGGACGCCGCTACGTCGGTTCGGCCTACGGCGAGCAGGGCATTTGGTCACGTTGGTCGTCGTATGTAGAGACCGGGCACGGGGGCAACATTGAATTACGCCGTTTGGCCACCGATCCTACTCTCGACTATTGTCGCGCCAACTTTCGCTTTGCATTACTGGAACATTGCCCAATTCGAGCCTCTGACGGGGAGATCATTGCGCGCGAAGGATTCTGGAAAGAGATACTGCTGACGCGCAGCGAATACGGCTTGAACCGGAATTAACCGGTTACCTTGCTCGCCACCAAGCTCACTCAACGCCGCTTTATCGGCGTCGAGCTTGACGCCGGATACCATGCAACGGTGCTGAAGCGACTGGCCGCTGCCGGAAATTATTGGCCTTCTGGGGGAATCCGATCGCCACAGATGCCGCAGTCTTTGTGCGGCTCGGTACGTGGGATCACTCTGGTCTGTCCGCAGTTTGGACAGATCGAGGCCTTCATGCCTGCCGGCACAACAATCGGCTCCGGCTTTTTGACCGGCGGCCAGCCCTTTCGGATATCCCCGTCAAACCGGACCTCCCATTGGCCGTTCTCGTTCTTGCGAACGGCATAGCCATTATCTTGTAGCGACTGCTTATTCGCGTGCCAAACGGCCCAGAATCCCGGTTTGACCGGTCCCCACTTCCCATAACGCGGCGCCCACCTTGGCCTTGGCTTTGACATTGGCCCCCCGGCTGACAAGCGCCTGATGCTATCGCTACAATTGATGGTTGAGAAGCGATTTCGGACGCATTTGATCGTCTCCTCGCTTACGTTGATCGCCAGTCGACGCCCGCGACATCGCTTGGCGAAATTCATGCAGCCGCTGTTTTACGCCGTCAGGCCTGTGATAGCTTGGCTCCGGGCTGAAACAACAAAGCTGGGGGATCTGTGGCACAGGGGAATGAAACGCGGCGCGTCGTGTTCGGCCGCATAGGTTGGATGCGGGCCTACGACGGGCTGCGTGAAGGCGACGAGCGGCCAATCGGCGGCGGCGGTTACAACAAGAGCGATATCGGCCACGAAGCTTATAACTTCCACGCCACGGGCGGCAGACTCTACGGCTACTTCCAGCCGAACATGAGAAGCGAGGCCCTGACACTGGAACGAATCGACTCCCTAGCAGCCGACAAAAGCAACCTCGGAGAGGTACTGGTTGTGTTCGTGGCTACCGCGCTCGAAGGGGCCGGCTTGGTGATTGTCGGCTGGTACAAGAACGCTAAAGTCTGGCGGGAGCGGGTTCGGCCATCACCAGGCAAGCCGAAGGGCTACGGGCATTTCTGCAGTGCTCTTGCCAGGGATTGCGTTTTGTTGCCGCCAGGCAAGCGCAGGCACCAGATCCCGTCCCAGGTGAAAGGCGCGTTCGGCCGGTCAAATGTCTGCTACCTCCTAGAAGACGACGGCACTCCAAAGTCAGGCCGCTGGATACAGGACGCGCTCGACTACGTTGACGATTACGCAGGTCCGAACGTGCTGGCGGCTCCTGAAGCAGCCATCGCGGACGACGTTGAAGCCGCAGCCGAGGACGCGCTCGCCGGTGCCGGCGGCCAGGGCTTCGCGCGCACGGCGGCCGAGCGAAAGGCCATCGAAGACCATTCCATGGAAAGGGCCATTCGCTACTTCAGGAAGGAAAGCTATCAGGTCGAGGACGTCTCCAAGACCCGAAGCTACGACCTGGAATGCAGGAAGGGCAGCCAGGTGTTGCACGTCGAGGTCAAGGGAACGACCACGGCAGGTGCGCAAATCGTGCTGACGGCCAACGAAGTGCTTCACGCCCGGAATCCACGGCATGACTGCGCGCTTTTTGTCCTACACAGCATCTCCTTGCGCGGGCGCAAGGCGTCTGGTGGAACGATAGCGCTACAACGTCCGTGGAAACCGGACGGCGCGCGCTTGAAGCCTGTTACCTTCGTTTATCGGCTCGACAATTGATCTCCGAAGAGCGATTTATCCTCGTACCTTCAGCACCACCCGGCCGGTAAGGTCGGGTGAATAGGCCAGCAGCGCAGCCCGGCAAGGCATCCACCCGTCTCCCGGAGGGTCCCTCGGGCGGAGCCTCCTTGCCTGGGCGCTCGGTTCTGCCGGCCTCGCATTCTCCCGACCGGCGCGGATGGCGCAGCCGGACAACAACGGGAGAACTCACATGCACGACATCACCAACGCCGACAACCATCCGCAGGCTCAATGACCGTTTCCAGCGCAGCCCTGGTCTTTGGCGGCCAGACCATCCTCACTACCGGCGTAAGCGCCCTGGACACCGACGCGAAGGCTGCCTTGCTTCGCCTGGTGCCGAGCTTCGAGGCCCTCACGCCCGACAACGATCCCCACCGCGAGCACGACTTCGGCGCGGTCGATTTCTAAGGCGTTCGCTACTTTTGGAAGATCGACTACTACGACCTGGTCGGTCGGTTTGCCTCGCCAGATGTGGCAAATCCCGTCGTTACCCGCCGCGTGCCGACCATCATGCGTGCCGACGAATACCATCAGCATCGGCTTGTACAATCGGGACACGTCCTTGAATTACGACACCTTCGAAGTTCAAGACATGAATATAGGCGGTGCTATAATTGTACGTCCGACGATTAGGAGCGGCGACACTATTATGTTCGATTGTGCGCCAGACGGACAGGGCTATGGCGAACTGAATGTTCGTAATATTGGATCTTCTTGTGTTCATTTCGATTTCGTAGGGACAATCAGATACTCCGTATGTGAACCAAAGTGCCCCACAATGACTTGCTCGCGGGTACACCCGCGGAAGGCGTCGCCTCGGGCCTTATTCATGGCCCAAGGGCGACCTCCTGGCAGATCTTGCCGAAGTCCGCTGAAGAGAGCAGAGCGGACGAAGCAGATAAGTCTTTACAATTTCATAGAGATCCCGATCTGGGAAAGTCTGTGGGGGCGTTTGTTGCGGGTCCCCGCAACCACCCGATCCCAAAGCCAGGTTTGAGCGCGCATAAGCCTGAAGGCGCGGGCGGTATGCTTGAGCAGGCAAGATTTAGGCGAATGACTGGATAAGATATCGCAAGTTTGGTTGGTGTGGGGAAAGGCGGTAGCGTTCCAGCGGATTGAACCCTCGACTGAGTGAGGTGCCGCTCAATCGTCACGCTCACCCGTTGGGATCTCTATGGCCACCTTCCGTCTGCTGCTTTCCGACTTGTGGCTTTCGGATGCTTAAGGGCGTGCTTGCGACGTTGCATATCGCTTCAACGAGCAGACGCACCGCTCGTCCTTCCCAACCTATTTGATCGATTGGGGCTTCCCAGTACTCCGACAGAACGTAGGCCAAGTGACGGGCCTTCACACTCAAGCCCGTCATCGTATAGGCGGGGGTCCCCATGATGGCTCGTTCAACGGGATCAAGGCGGGCCAGGAGGGCCTCATCCCGCGCCGTCAGGTACTCGTCGGACTGCTTTAGGTTTTCACCGTCACGATCGAGTTCAGCTACCAACGCCAAGAACTGGTTTTCGAAGGCGACCAAAGGAGCGTCTAGGTCTCCGGCAGCTTCCTCGGGGGTGGTGCCTTTGGCGCAATCACGCATTTTTTCAGCTCGGTACACGGAAACCGATAATTTTACACGGTTAGCGTTTATAATCGCGGATGTCAACGCTTTTCGTGGCTGTTAAACGAAAATCGTGTTCCCATGAAATGGCGGTTGAATGACTCCCGATCAATCTCGGGCGGCTCGTGGTTTGCTCGACTGGTCTCAGGCTGAATTGGCTGCTCGGTCCAATTTGAGCGAGAGTACAATTCGTGATTTCGAAAAAGGCCGTCGTATTCCGTCAATCAACAATCTGGCGGCTGTCAGGCGCGCTCTTGAGGCCGCCGGCGTGCAATTCATCGACGGCGATCATCCTGGAGTTCGCTTAGTACGATGACAGACTGCTTCACGCGTTGGCACTCACTTCCAGTTCAGGACGATTGCCGCGCCACCACGGGCCGCCTCTGGAGCCGAGCCTGAATTAAGGCGGTTGACGACTTCGGCTGCTTCGTTCTGAATCGTGTCTAACCTGTTGAAGTTCAGAACCGGCGACTTCTGGCACACGTCAAATAGCCCAAGATCGCGGCTCCTAACTGTTGGGTCGCACGCGCGACGACCTGCAGCATGTTTTCAGCAGAGTGACTATCTCCAGCCCGCGGGTGAGGAGCGATCTTCGGGCCGCTATAATTCGGACAATCTAGAAAAGCTATTTCAGTTCAATCGCGCCTGGAGCTAAATTTGTCCGAACGCGCCTTGAAAGTATTCAAATGTCGAAACCCTTCCAAGCTGGATCCGATGGCTGCCTTACAGTCTTTCACCGTATGCTGCGGAAGCTCATTCGCGTCCCTGGAGCGAATGGCCGCGATCGCCAGCGACCTCGGTGTGGCAGGCCCTGCGCTGGTTTCGATTTCCCTCGATGGAGTTGAAGACGTTGAGTTGTCTGCCGCACGGCCCGGCGGAAGACGAGTGCGGCAACCGGAGGTCATCTTGCCTGTGGCCAAACTGGCCGAGATGAACGGTGAACTCGCCCCGAAGGTTCAAGAGCAATTGGATATCCTGTGGCAGACAGCCGGGTGGATTGACGGTTCACCCTCTTTCACCTCTGAAGCCTGGGCAGGCTATAGCGACAAGCAGAACTACAGCATCGAATAGAAGGCGGAACTTGGCGAGGCATCCCTTGGGGGATCACCTAGCAATTCGTTGATGGGGGATGCGGGGAGCGGGGTGATGATTCGTCGAACTGTTGTCGTTGAAGGGCCGCTCGCCTTTCGCATGAGGCGGATCGCCGCCGCACGACAAAATGAAGGCGGCGTGCAGATCATGACCTTGCCGCAGCTTGCGGCACGGCTAGCCGGCGGCTTCACGCGCCCCGCCCAATCGGAGGAGCTTGACCGGGCGATCCGGTCGGCGCTCGAAGCCGGCGGTTTCGCCGAACTCGAGAGCATCCGAAGCCTTCCCGGCATGACGCGTTCTGCGGCTTGGACGCTGAACCGGCTGTGGAACGCCGACTTCGCGTTGGCCGACCGCGCCCGTGAGCGCGCGCGGCTCCAGGATCTTATGACAATCGATGCGCATGTGCGTGCGAGCCTGCCTGCGGGTGTCCTGTCGCCGCGCGATCTGCGCGATGCAGCCCTACAGCGTGTAGCGTACGCGCCCACGGTCCTCGGCGCGGTCGAGCTCGATCGCGTCGTGGGGGTCGCCCCCGTTTGGCGCCCGCTGCTCATTGCCCTCGCGCAACGGGTGCCGCTCATCTGGCGCAATCCCGGCGATCCCGATGTCGCCTGGTTCGCCGGCGAGCTTGGCTCCGATCCGCGGCCCACACCGGCGCCACCCGAGATCGTCTCCTGCGCTTCGCCGCGCGCCGAGGCCGTCGAAGCCCTGCGGTGGATCCGCGAACTCATCGCGTCAGGCCGCGCACGGCCGGACGAGATCGCCGTCTGCGCCACGGCGACCGAGGACTGGGACGACCACATGCTGGTGCTGACGGTTGACTCCGGTCTGCCGGTGCATTTCTCGCACGGCGTGCCGGCGCTGGCGTCGCGGGAAGGCCAGACCTGCGCCGCCTTAGCCGACGTCTTGCTCAATGGGTTGAGCCAGGATCGCGTGCGCCGCCTCCTCGGCCGCGCCGTTGGACGCAGCCGCGGCCTCGATGCGCTGCCTCCGACCTGGGCGCAGGGCCTGAGGCCTGGCGCTGCGCTCTTCGAGCTTGAGCAATGGCGCCGCGCACTCGATGAAGCCCATGCTCGTCGCACGGATGGCGTCGACGTGCGGCCGCTGCTCATGCCGGTTCTCGAGGTGCTTGCCAGAGGAGCCGGCGCCGCAGATGCAGCCTGCGGTCTGTTGCTCGGGCGCGCGGCACAGGCGCTCTGGGTCGAGGCGCTTCGCCGTGCGCCGCCGGATGCGCTCGAATTTTCGCTGCAGGAGCTTCGTCTTCCCGATGGCCGCGACCCGGGCGCCTGCGCGGTCTGGTGTCCGGCGAATCATCTTGCGGCTGCGCCACGTCGCTTCGTCCGTCTGCTTGGTCTGACGACGCGATCGTGGCCGCGGCGAACCGGCGAAGATCCGCTGGTTCCGAGCCACATCCTGTCGCGTGACTTACTGGATTCCGTGTCGGTCAGCGAACAGGACCGGCGGGCGTATGCGATCATCACCGCGCAGGCCGCCGGCGCTTTGGTGCTGTCGCGAAGTCGCCGCAACGCCCAAGGCGGGCTGCAGGCGCCGAGTCCGCTCCTGCCGCACGGCCCATGCACCACGGCATTGAAACGCGCGCGCATCCCGAGCCATGCTTTCAGCGAGGCCGACCGCCTGCTGGCTCGGCCCGAAGAGGCGGCGATCTCAGCGGCGCTGCGAGCCGCTGACGCCTGCTGGCGCAATCGCCGAAACCCTGCAGTGACCGCTCATGACGGTCGCGTGAGTCACGACCATTCCGTCATCACGCGGGCCATCGCGCAGGTGCAGTCGGCTACATCGCTTCGCCTCATGCTGCGCGACCCGCTCGCCTTTGTGTGGCGCTACGCCTTGGGCTGGTGCTCGCCGGTCGAAGACGAGCAACCTTTGTCGCTCGACGCGCGCGCCTTCGGCGAGCTCGTCCACGAGATGCTGAAGCGCACGGTCGACGCGCTCGAGCCCAATCCCGGCTATGTGCGTGCGGCCCGCCATGAGATCGAAAACGCCCTCGATGCGGCATCTGCCGCCATCGGGGCGCAGTGGCCGGTCGAGCGTTCGACCCCACCCCTTCTTTTGTGGCGCCACACGCTAGCCGCCGCGCGCGATCTTGCGCTCAAGGCGTTGACGCTCGATGAGGCGTTTCAGGCTGTCACGCGCAGCTGGACCGAACTCGCGTTCGGCCGCGAGGAAAATGCCACGGACGCCGCTGGCGATCTCCTGTGGCCGCAGACCGGACAGGTGATCATTCCCGGTGCCGGGGTGCGCATTCGCGGCAGTATCGATCGGGTGGACTTCAACAGCGCTTATAAAGGCGTCCGCGTCTCCGATTATAAGACCGGCGCCGAACCGGCGAAGGCGAGCGAGATCGTTCTCGGGCGCGGCGCCGAGCTGCAGCGTGTGCTCTACGCGCTAGCCGCGCGCCAGCTCGTGGCGGACAATCCGCGGGTCATCGCGCGCCTGGTCTTTCTGGGGGCTGATCGGCCCAGGCCGTACAGTCTGCCCGATGTCGATCAGGCGATCGCTGACATTGGCGCGCATATCAGCGCGGCCATCGATCTTCTGCGTCGCGGCAACGCCTTGCCGGGACCTGATGCACGCGAGGCCTGGAACGACTTCGCATTGGCGCTGCCAGCGAACCCCGCGGTCTATTTCCAGAGCAAACAAGCAGCTTTGGGCCGCGCCTTTGGCGACTTTGCCCGAATCTGGAGCGTGCGATGACGAAACTCGTCGACGAATCCGCGCGGCTGAGGGCGCTCACAGAACTCCATTTGACGCTGCTGGTGGAGGCGGCGGCAGGGACGGGCAAGACCGCTCTCATGGCGGGCCGACTGACGATGCTGCTAGCGCGCGGCGCCGAACCACGCTCGATAGCGGCCATCACCTTCACGGAGCTCGCGGCGAGCGCGCTAGGCGCCCGCGTCCACCGTTATGTCGACGATCTGCTCGCGGGACGTGTTCCGAATCCGTTGCGGGAAGCTCTGCCCGACGGCTTGACCGACGCGCAGCGGCGCGCCCTTTCGGCGGCTGCCGGCAAGCTTGATGAGCTCACCGCCACGACAATCCACGCGTTTTGCCAGACCATCATCTGCAGTTACGCGGTCGAAGCCGATATCGATCCCGGCGCACGCATCCTCGATGCGACGCAGGCCGAGGCCGCTTTTGAGGCCGTGTTTGAGCAATGGTTCAGAAGGCGGCTGAACGGACCGGCACGGGCCGATGATCCGATCGCCTCCCTGTCGGAGTATGATCCGCGTCACGTGGCCGCCACCTTGCAGGGGCTTGCTCGGTTTCGCCTGGAGCATCGCGGTGCGCGGGCGCCCGCGGCCGATCTCAGCGGCCGGCCGGATATCGATCTCGTCGAGGCCGTCGCGGATTTCCGCCGCTGGCTGTCGGCGCAGCCCGTCGAGCCGAAGACGCTCGAAGTGGTCGGACAGCTGGAGACACTGGCCAGTCATTTCGAGGGCAGCTTCGCGACGCCGCCTGTTTTCGACACGCTCTGGCGGCTCGCTCATCCGGCGCGTCTGCCTTGTATGCGGCGCTACACCTTCGATTTGCTAACCCCAAGGACGAAGACGGCATGGGACAAGGCCGCCGGCAAGGATCGCGGCGCCGAGCTCAACGCGGAGGCCGGTCGCCATTTTGCGCGGGTCGACCACTGTTACCGCGTCATCCTCGGCCGTGTCGCGACCGCGCTGGTCGCCAAGTTGTCCGATGAGCTCGATGAGGTCCTCGCCGACTACGCTGCCTTCAAACGCGCCGCCGCTGTTCTTGATTTCGACGATCTGTTGGAGCGGGCACACGCGCTCGTGCGGGAGCACGATGCAGTTCGACGCGCGCTTGGACAGCGATATCGCCACATCTTCGTCGACGAATTCCAGGATACTGACCCGATCCAGGCGGAGATCCTGTTTCGGATCGCCGCCGACGACGGTGCGCCCAGATGGCAGGACAGCGTTCTGCGCGAGGGCGCTCTCTTTATGGTCGGCGACCCTAAGCAGGCGATCTACCGCTTCCGAGGCGCCGACGTGGGCTCCTACGCAGAAGCACGGGGCGCCATCGCCCGGCGCTGGCCCGACAACATCGTCCAGATCACGGCGAACTTCCGCTCGCGGCCGGCGGTCCTGACCCATATCAACCGGTGTTTCGCGGCGCCGCTCTCCGGCCGGAATCAGCCGGGTTACGTGGAGCTCGCGCCAACGCTCGATCCGCCGGATCACGAGCTGCCGTGCGCCGCCAAGATCACAATCGATCTGCCGCCGGACTCGCGGGCGGCGCAGATCCGCGACGCCGAGGCCGAAGCCGTCGCCGATCTCTGCACACGGCTAATCGGCAACTTGAAGATCCGCGACGAGGACGGCGAGCTTGCGCCGCTCACGCCGGGCGGCATCGCGCTGCTCGCCCCGACGGGCTCCGAGCTCTGGCGATACGAGCGCGCGTTTGAAGCGCGCGGGCTCCCGATCGCTTCGCAGGCTGGGAAAGGACTGTTCCGTCGCCAGGAGGTGCAGGACCTTGTCGCACTCGCGCGCGTGCTGGCGGACGCCGGTGACACCTTGGCGTTCGGCGCCTTGATGCGCGGTCCGCTGGTTGGCCTCAGCGAGGAGGAGTTGCTCGACATCACCGCCGGTTTGCCGGCGCTTGCGGATCGGCCCGACGCAATTCCTCAATTCTCGCTGGCGATGGATCCCGATCACGTCGCTCATCCAGTCGCGCGGCGGATCCTCACGATCCTCCAGGACCTACGCCGCCGGACGCGGGCGACGACGCCTGCGTTGCTGCTTGCCGAAGCTGTCGAGCGGCTGGCCGTGCGGCCGATCTTGAGCGCGCGCGAAGGCGACCGCAGCGCGCGAGCCGCCGCCAACGTCGAGGCGCTGCTCGAACGGGCACGATCCTACAGCGTCAAAGGCATGAAGCGCTTTGCCCGCGACGTGAGCCGCGACTGGCGCGACGGCGCCGCCTACAACGAGGGCCGTGTCGATGCCGACGGAGACGCCATCGAGATCATCACCATCCACAGCGCCAAGGGGCTCGAATGGCCGGTGGTGATCCCGATCAACACCGCGACCTTGCTGCGCTCCCGCGAGCCGTTTGTGCACCGGGCTGACGACGACACGCTACATTGGGTGATCGGCGATGTCGTGCCGCCCGAGCTGCGCGCTGCGCTGGAGACCGATGACGAGAGCCTGATGCGCGAACGGGAACGGCTCTGGTACGTGGCGTGTACGCGAGCCCGTGAGCTGCTGATCGTGCCGGAACTAGCGCAGGCCGAGCAGAGGTCCTGGGCTCGTGTCGTCAACCTGGGCCAGGACGCATTGCCGGAGCTGGACGTCTCCCGCATGGCGCCGGTGCCGACGTCGATGAGCGCCGACCCGCCGAATACCCAGACCGCTGAGCTCTTTGCAGCCGAGCGCGGGGTCATCGAGGAAGCGGCCGTTCCGCTGACCTGGGTGCGGCCGAGCGATCATGATCCGGACCGCTTGCAGTCGATCGAGGCCATCACGCTCGATGCCGGCGATGCGCCCGAGGTCAACCAGCCTGTCGGTGCGGGGCGCGTGCGCGGTCTTCTCCTGCACAAGCTGATGGAAGAGGTGCTGACGGGCGAACTCGCCGAGGAGGTGGAGCGCTTTGCCAGCCGCGCGCGCCAGTTGGCGGCTGAACTGATCCTCGATCCCGACGACGGCGACGGCCTTCCGGACGCCGGCGAGATAGCGGCTACCGCTTGGCGTACGTTGCAGCTGCCGGACATCGTGGCGCTTCGCGAGCGGCTGACCCCTGAGTGGCCGGTGTATGCGCTGCTCGAGGATAGCTCGAAGCCAAGCGCGCTCTCCGGGCGCATCGACGCCATCGCCTACGCTGGGGATCGCGCCGAAGTGGTCGTCGACTGGAAGAGCGACGTCGATCCGTCCGACGCTGATATTCGCCTCCATGCCGGTCAGCTCGAAGACTATGTACGGGCGACGGGCGCTCACCGGGGCGCGCTGGTCTACATGACGCCGGGTGTCGTTCAGTGGGTTAGGGGCGGCTCGGCGGCGTGAGCGGTAACCGGGAGGGAGGGATTGAGGTGCCGGTGGGGTCGAAACCGCCCTTACCAGCCAGCCCCCGGAAGGGAAAGACGTCAGAAATTTGTAATCGTTTTTCTGACAGCCTCGACTCTCCGGTCGGAAATGGGAATACATTTTCTGACAGGGCGGGCCGACGTGTTGAGCGAGACGTTTGACTGAGATCCGGAGCCGAACTTCGATCCATTCGGAGGGGTCGACTGTACCGGCGAAAAGGGCTGTCTCTATCACCAACGTGGCGGGTGCCTCCGGAAAAGTAGAGGCCTGCCTAGCTCGTCAGTGATACTTGACCTGGGTCGGCGTGGGCACAAGCCATGGAGCCGAACACGGCGGGCGTGCCAACCACGATAAGCGAGCGGCAACTCACGCGGCCTGCTCCAATGCGCGGTTGGCCTTCTCCTTGAGCAGGGTCCGAACGAACCTGTCCCATTTGGCCATCCCGGCGCGCTTCTCGGGCATATAGTGCCACCGATCGTAATTCTTGGAGCTCACATCCTGGAGCGCGTGGTTTTGGAGGCGGTCGCGGATCTCTTTTGAAACGCCGGCCTTGCCTGCCAACGTCTTGAACGTCCGTCGGAGATCCCGATTGGTTGCGTAAGGTATGACGCCGCGGTCGCGCTGCCGCCACACGAAGCTATAGAGCGTTCCGTGGCTGACGGGCTTCCTCGGGTCTTTGGCCGATGGGAAGTACCAGCCATATTCGTTCGGCTTAATCGACTCGATCAGCTCAGCAGCGAGCAATGGGACTGGGACGGCGTGGGGTTGGTCGTTCTTGGTCTTGGACCAGTCAATGATCCGCTCCTTGGCGTCCCATTGATCGATACGGAGCCGCGCGATTTCCTCGACGCGCTGGCCGGTCAGCATGATGAGCTGCACGGCGCGCGGATAAGAGGGATGAACCGGCGTGTCGGGGTGCTCCAGCCAGCGATAGAGCTGCACGAACTCGTTTTCGTCGAGCCAGCGACTGCCTTGGACCTTGGGTTCGGTGGGGATGCCCGTTGCCGGATTAAAGGGAATCCGGAAGCGGCGAGAGGATTGCTGACGATAGTCGTTGTCGGACTTCATGCCCCAACTAAAGGCGGCATGGAGATAAGAGCGCACATGGTCGGCCATCGACTTGGCACCGCGCTCGTAGATCGGGCGGATCAGCTCGATGATTTCCTCGGCCTCAATCTCGCGGGCGAGGCGATTACGCCCGAGCGTGTCGGCGATCTTGTTGAGGCCTTTTTCAGTTTCCTTCCAGGACGGTTTGCCGCCGTCCTTGAGCGCAGCGACATAACCCTCGAATAGATCGGCGACCGTGCCGGGGCGAGTGTCGGTGGCGATCTTGATGCTTCGGCCCTTCTGGATGACGTCAGCAAAGTCGCGCTTGTAGATCTCGCGAGCTTGCGTGAGCGACATCGAGGGATAGGCGCCGATCTTTTTCTTAGTGCGTCTTCCGTCGCGCCACTGCTGCGCCATCCAGTCGGCGGTGACACGCTTGGGCATGGGCTTGAGGACGAGAACGAGACGGCCGGTGCCGCGCCCCTCGCCATCGGCGAGGTTCTCCTGCTTGCGACTGATCTCGACGCGCTTCAGCGCATGTCGGATCGCGGTGTCAGTTAGGGCGGGCATAGCGTTTCCTCCTTTCCGGAACTGGGATCGGTCGAGGAGAAGCAGGGATCGCTAGCTGGGAGCGGAAGGCCGTTTTCTACCCCTTTTACAGCCCCCAATTTGCCAAAACCGCCCCCACTACGCAATGCCGGAAAAATGATATTTTATAAGTGTTTCAATGAGCTTGAGCGTGATCAGGCGTGAGCGCAAAGTGGCGAGTGGGGTGGTTGTGCACCAGGATGATCGCAGTGGCCGACAATTCGAGCGCGCGCTTGATCACCTCGCGCGGATAGACCGGCGTGTGATCGACGGTGCCGGTCTGCTGCACCTCGTCGGCGATCAGCTGGTTGCGCTTGTCGAGAAACAACAGCCTGAACTGCTCCTTGTCGGCGAACGCCATGCTGGTGCGGCAATAGGTGATGACGTCCTGCCATGACGCCAGCGCGTGCTTCTGCCGCACCTCGCCCTTGGCGATGCGGTGCGCGGCGGCGGCGATCAGCTTGAGCTGGGTGATCGAGGCGTCGCCGACGCCGTCGATCTCGCGCAGCCGCGGCTCCGGCGCGTGGATCACCTCGGCGAACGATCCGAACGTCTTCAGCAGCGCCTTCGCCAGCGGCTTGACGTCTCGCCGCGGCAGCGCGGCGAACAGCACCATCTCCAGCAGCTCGTAGTCGTTGAGGGCGTCGGGACCGGCGCTGTGGAAGCGCTCGCGCAGCCGCTGCCGGTGGCCGTGATAGTGCGGCGTGTCCGGCGGCGTATCGTTGGGGGGAGGGGCTTTCTCGGGCATCGGCGTCAGCATGCCGTGATGCCGCATTTTTGCAACCTCGAAGTGCTCGCGCGCCGCAGGGCGCGCCTTGCTAGGCCGCGCGCCCGGTCAGCACGAGGATGAGGCCGATGATGAGCGAGAACGCTGTGGGGTAGAAGGTGAGCGCAACGCCGAAGGCGCGGCCCGCCGCGCCCCTGGCATAGCCGAGCCAGAACAGCAGCCGCCCGAGGCCGAACAGGATCACGAGCGTGAGCAGCACCGGACGACGTCCATCTCGTCCGGGCGATCCTGCTTATGGCTGCAGACTGCCGATAAAGGCTTCGATGCTGGCGAGGACGGGCCTCTGATCGCCGGCGAACATCCAATGGTCGGCGCCGTCGAGCTCGACGAAGCGCGCGTGGCGGATATGGCTGGCGAGATGTCGCCCGGCCCCGACGAGTACGGCGCGGTCACGGCGTCGGTGCAGCACCAGGGTCGGTGCAGAGACCCGGGCGAGCAGGTGGCGGACGTCCATATCCCTGAAGGCTTCGAGCAGGCCCTTGATGGCGCCGGGGCTGGATGCCGCGCGAAGCAGTCCGGCCCACCAGGCCCGCGCCTGGGGATCGCCGGCCAGGCTCGGTGCGAACGTCTCGATGCCCGCCGGTCCGCCCCATTCGGCCACGAGCTGTCGCAGCCAGATGCTGTACTGGCCGGCCTGCAGCGCATGCGGATAGTCTGATGTCGCGCTGCCCTTGGCGAGCGAGGCGAACAGGATCAGCCCGGCGACTCGCTCGGGATGGTCGGCCGCGAAGGTGATGCAGGCCGGTCCGCCCTCGGAGGCGCCGAGCAGCACCGTGCGCCGGCTGCCGGCGGCGTCGAGCACGGTCGCGATGTCCCGCGCCGTCGCCTCCACGCTGGGGCTGAAACCGACCCGGTCGGAGAGCCCGATGCCGCGGCGATCGAACAGGATCAGACGGCCGATTCTGGCGAGCGCGGACAGCAAGGCCCGACAGCGCGGCTCCTCCCAGATCCGCTCGACATGCGAGACGAAGCCGGGCAGCAGCAGGATGTCCAGAGGACCGGTGCCGTAGGTCTGATAGGCCAGATGAACGCCGTCGCCCAGGACATAGCGCGTCGGCGGCGCGCTCTCGCCTTGCGCCGCGACGCCCTGCGTCAGCAGCGCCAGCGTATCCGGTTCGGGGGAGACGCCGAGCTCGTCGCGCAGGCGCTGTGTCAGGGCGTCGAGATGACGCTCGGCGGCGGCGCGGTCGCCGGCCAGCAGCAGGCTGCGGATCAGGGCGCGGCCATAGACCTCGCTGAGCGGATCGAACGCGACGAGGCGCCGGGCGTGGGCCGCCGCCGCGGCATGGTCACCGGCCGCGCTGCGATCCTGCACCACGCGCTCCAGCGCCTGGACCGCCCGGCCGCGCAAGGCTTCGCGCCGGAAGAAGGCCCATTCCTCGAACTGCGGACAATCGCCGGGCGTGAAGCCGTCGAGGAAGTCACCTGCATAGAGGCGGCAGGCCAGCTCGAATTCGCCGCGGTCGCAGGCCGTTTCGAACAGCCCGGATTCGACCTCCAGCTCGACCGCGGCCGCCCACCGAATCGTCGCGCGATCGATGGTGAGGCAGCCGTCGCCGAGCGTGAGCTGGAGCCGGTGCAGCAGGCGCCGCAGCCGCGCCCGCGCCACCTCCTCGGAACTCTCGGGCCAGAGCATCGTCGCCAGAACGTCCCGCGCGACGCGGCCCTTGGCCTCCGCCAGATAGACCAGCAGAGCGAGGCCCTTGCGCAGCGACAGCGGGCATGGCTGGCCGTCGCGATGCAGCTCGGGAAAGCCGAATGTCCGGACGCGGAACTGAACCATTGTCGTGCGACCTGCATGGCTGCGTCCGGGGGACGCTCGGGGGACGGTCGATTGGTAAGGCTCAGGCTCGCGCGGGACGTGAACGATCCCAGGATCGGGCGTCTCGATCACGGCCATGCCGTCCTCGATGCAACAAGGAAACATTCATGTCCGGACGTCTCCTCATCATGCTCTACGCCATCACGAGCTATGCCGTCTTTCTTGGGTCGTTCGTCTGGGCGGTCGGTTTCGTCGGCAATTACAACTATCTCACGGCCAAGTCGATCGACGTGGGCGTGTCCGGCACCGTGACCGAGGCCGTCGTCGTCGACGTGCTGCTGCTGGCGCTGTTTGCGGCCCAGCACAGCGTGATGGCGCGTCCGGCTTTCAAACGGTGGTTCACGCGCATCATTCCGGCGGCGGCCGAGCGTAGCACCTATGTGCTGCTGTCCAGCGTGATCCTGCTGCTGCTGTTCTGGCAATGGCGTCCGATCCCGATCCCGGTCTGGCGCGTCGAGGGCGTCGCCGCGGCCGTGCTGACCGGCGTCCACTGGCTCGGCTGGCTCATCGCGCTCAGCTCGACCTACATGATCGATCATTTCGATCTGTTCGGCCTGCGGCAGGCCGTCCTTGCCCTCCGCGGCACCGATGCGACGGCGCAGCCGTTCAAGACCCCGCTGCTGTATCGCCTGGTGCGCCACCCGCTGATGCTGGGCTTCCTGCTCGCGTTCTGGGCCACGCCGGAGATGTCGGTCGGTCATTTGCTGTTCGCGGTCCTCAGCACGGCCTACATCCTGATCGGGCTGCAGCTCGAGGAGCGGGATCTGGTTGCGGAGTTCGGCGAGAGCTATCGGCGCTACCGCCAGCGGGTGCCGATGCTGCTGCCGCGGCTGATCGGCGGCCGGCGCACCGAAGAGACCGAAACGTCAGCGCGTGGCATGCGCTAGCGGCCTCGATTGCCTGCTCCCTCTGCTCCGGCTTGGGCGATGCAGCGCCCACGTAGACGTGAATTGGTGCGGGGGACCTCAGCACCTATGTCGGGCTTGAATGCTGCGATGCAAAATCACAGCTCGACAGCCTCTGTTCTCATAAGGCCCTATGGCCTGCCGTTTCCGCCCGAGAGAGATCCGCGTTGACCACCATCACGTCCGATTCCGGCGACTCGCTGTCGGCCTGGATCACGCTGCTATTGGCCTTCTCCTGCGGGCTGATCGTCGCCAACATCTATTATGCGCAGCCGTTGATCGGGCCGATCAGCGCCGACCTCGGGCTGCGGCCGCAGCTCGCGGGACTGCTGGTGACGATGAGCCAGATCGGCTACGGCGCAGGTCTCTTGTTCGTGGTGCCGCTCGGCGACCTCATCGAGAACCGCAAGCTCGTCATCACGACCATCATCGTCGGCGCCGCAGCACTCGGCTGTGCGGCCCTGGCGACGAGCCCATCGACATTCCTGCTCTCGGCGCTGCTGATCGGCTTCGGCTCGGTCGCGGTGCAGATCCTGATCCCCTATGCCGGCCATATGGCGCCGGAGGCGGTCCGCGGCCGCGCCGTCGGCAATGTCACCACCGGCCTGATGCTCGGCATCATGCTGGCGCGGCCGCTCGCGAGCTTCGTCGCGGCCCATGCCTCCTGGCACGTCATCTATATGGCCTCCGCGCTCGCCATGCTGATCCTTGCCGTCGTGCTGCGCCTGGCCCTGCCGCCGCGTGAGCCGCAGGCGCGGCTGAGCTATGGCCAGCTGCTCGGCTCGATGGTGGAGCTCTATCGCGACACCCCGGCGCTGCGCCGCCGCGCGCTCTACCAGGCCGCGCTGTTCGGCGGCTTCAGCGTGTTCTGGACCACGTCCCCGCTGCTGCTGGCCGGGTCCGATTTCCGGATGTCGCAGACCGGCATCGCCCTGTTCGCGCTGGCCGGCGTCGCCGGCGCGATCATGGCGCCGGTCGCCGGCCGCATCGCCGACCGCGGCTGGACGAGGCCGGCGACGGTTGCGTCGATGGTGCTGTGCGCTGCCGGGTTCGCGCTGACACTGTTGGTCCCGCTCGGAACGACTTGGTCGTTGATCTCGCTGGTGATCGCCGCCATCGCGATCGATTGCGGCGCGCAGCTCAGCCTCATTCTCGGCTATCGCGTGCTGTTCGTGCTCGGCGCCGGCCAGCGCAGCCGACTCAACGGGCTCTACATGACCACCTTCTTCGTCGCGGGCGCTGCAGGGTCGGGCCTCGGCGCGTGGGCCTATGCGCATGGCGGCTGGACGGCCGCCGCCGCATTCGGCATGGCGCTGCCGCTCGCCGCGCTGGCCTATCAGTTCACCGAGCCGGATTGATCAGAACGGGCTGCGCCTCAGCCCGGGCACCAGCGCCGCCAGCCGGTCCTTGATCCACGGCGCCGGCGGCAGCTTGCCGGTGGGCATCTCGACCGCGGCGGCCGGGTTGCGGTCCACCGCGAGCGTCAGGGTCGCGAGATAATGGTCGCGCTCCTCCTTCACCGCGCAATGCGCGCGGTGATCGGGATCGGCCTCGGTCGCGACGCGGTCGTTGGCGTTGATGACGAGCCGCTGCTTAGGCCGTCCGGTGTAGTCGGGCACGTTGGTGTAGATGAACTCGTTCAGCGCCTCGGGAAAGAAGGTCTGTCCCGTCAACACCGTGGCCTCGTCGACAAACACCCTGAAGTGGATGTGGGTGGCGCGGCCGGCATACCAGCCGGGATAGATCGTCCTGAAGCCGGCCCAGCCGGCGGCATCGGCCATCTGGGTGCCGCGCAGGAACGTCTTGCCGCTCTGGTCGAGCTTGTGATTGTCGCTCTGGCCGGGATAGCCCGAATAGATGCCGCGGGCGTCGCAGTGCCAGACGTCGACCCGTGCGCCCGGGATCGGTGCGCAGGAGCCGGCCTCGATGACGCGAAGGCGCAGCCTGAGCGGGACGCCCGGCCGGTCCTCGGCGATCTCGGCGCGCACCAGCTTGGGATCGAGATAATAGGGTCCCGACTCCGACTGCGGCGTCAGGATGCAGGCATCGTCGGCATTCGCCGATGCAGGAACTGTCTCCGACGCGGCACGCGCCGGCGGCGTCAGCAGCGCTGCGCCCGCGGAGAGAAGGCCGAGAACGCCACGGCGTGTTGCGATGGTCAGAGCTGCCTCCCGCAATCGCATGCGATGGAGCCGGCAGTCGATCAGCCGGACATGGCAACAATCGGACGCCCTGCGACCATTCGTCCAGGGAGCCCGCTCACACCTGCGTCAGCGGCTTCTCGCCATGGCGCTCCGAGAGCGTGAAGATCTCGACGCCGTCGGCGGTGACGCCGACCGAATGCTCGAACTGCGCCGACAGCGAGCGGTCCCGCGTCACCGCGGTCCAGCCGTCGGACAGGATCTTCACATGCGGCTTGCCGAGATTGATCATCGGCTCGATGGTGAAGAACATGCCGGGCTTGAGCAGCACGCCCTCGCCGGGGCGGCCGACATGGATGATGTTCGGCTCGTCGTGGAACAGCCGGCCGAGGCCATGGCCGCAGAAGTCGCGCACCACGCTCATGCCCTGCGGCTCGACGAAGCTCTGGATCGCGTGGCCGATGTCGCCGGTGGTGGCGCCGGGCTTCACCGCGGCGATGCCGCGCATCATCGATTCGTAGGTGACCTCGATCAGCCGCTCGGCCTTGCGCGCGATCGGGCCGATCCCATACATGCGGCTCGAATCGCCGTACCAGCCGTCGACGATGAAGGTGACGTCGACGTTGATGATGTCGCCTTCCTTCAGCGGCCGGTCGTTCGGCATGCCGTGGCAGACCACGTGGTTGATCGACGTGCAGGTCGAATAGCGATAGCCGCGATACATCAGCGTCGCCGGATAGGCGCCGTGGCTGAAGGCGAAGTCGCGGACGAAATCGTCGATCCGCGAGGTCGGCACGCCCGGCTTGACGATGTCGGTGAGCGCATCGAGGCACCTCGACACCAGCGCGCCGGCCTTGCGCATGCCGGCAAAGCCGCTCGGGCCGTGCAGCTTGATCTGGCCGTTCTTGCGCGCAGTGGTGTCGGTCGCTTCGATATAGTTCATGGGCCTGTTTCGTTCTCAGGGGTGTCGCGGGGTGATCGCCTAATTTAATGATCGTGCCGGCCGGTGCAAGCCGGGTGTGCACGGCCGGATCTGCCGCCTAGCCGGTCGGCACCTCCAGCGTGGTCTCCACCGGCAGCGCACCGCCGCGAACGCGAAGCTCTCGCACCGGATACGGCACCCTGATGCCCTCGCGCTTGAAGGCCTCCCACAGCGCCAGCATCACCTCGCTCTTGACGCTGTCCATGTAGCTGGGGTCGGCGATCCATGTGGTCAGCGAGAACTTCATGCCGGCCTCGGTGAACTCGGTCAGCAGGCAGTTCGGCGCCTTCGATTTCAAGGTGCGCGGCGTCTCGGCCGCGATCTCGGTGGCGAGCTTGCAGACGACCCGGGGATCGGCGTCGTAGTTGGTGCCGAAATTGACCTTCACCAGCGTGTTCTTGTCGGTGTAGGTCCAGTTGGTCACCTTCTGGGTGACAAGGTCCTCGTTCGGGATCAGGAACTCGCGGCCGTCGCCGGCGGCGACCGAGATGTAGCGCGTGTTCATCGCGCTGATGCGCCCCGAGCTGTCGCCGATGGTGACGAGATCGCCCGGCTTCACCGATTTGTCGGCCAGCAGGATGATGCCGGCGACGAAATTGGCGACGATGCGCTGCAGGCCGAGGCCGATGCCGACACCGGCGGCGCCGGAGAAGATCGCGAGCGCCGACAGGTTGATGCCGACCGCGCTGATCGCAATCGCGACGCCGAGGATCATCAGGCCCATGCGGACCATCTTGATCAAGAGCACCTGGATGGACGGTGTCAGGTCGGTCGAGCGGGTGATGCGGCTCTCGACGAAATTGCTGGCGATGTTGGTCAGCCACAGCACCGCGAGCAGCAGCACGCCGAGCTTGATCACCAGCAGCGGCGTCAGCCTGAGGCCGCCGAGCACGACCGAGATGGAATCGAGCGCGTCGACCACGTTGTCGAGCTGGCCGATGATGCTGAGCGCGGCGACCAGCCAGGCCGAGATCGACACGATCTGCACGATGAAGGTGCTGCGGATCACCGAGGTGATCAGCCGGATCACGAGCCAGGCCAGCGCCAGCTTGAGCGCGACGGCGAGCAGGTAGCTGCGGCTCGGCCAGGTCCACAGCAACATGCCGGTGCGGGCGATCCGCATCAGGATCACGAACACGACCGTGGCGACGCTCTCCAGCAGCACCCGTAGCAGCTGCCGCAGCGGGCCCGGCCAGCCCATCGCCAGCGAAGTCATGTCGATGCGCGCGCGCACGGCGGCGCGTGCCGCAAAGGCAATGCCGGCGCCGCTCAGCACCAGCCCGAGTTGAAGATAGAACCACGGCGAGGTGACCTCGGCGCCGATCGAGCGGCCAACGGTCTGCAGGAATTCGAGAACGTCTTTCAGGTCGAGGTCCATCAGCGAGGTCTCGGAGGGGAACAGTGGCGCGGGTTGGCGGGATCAGCGGGATTTAGTTCGTGTTCGTCACGGGCGATTGCCGCGAAATATACCCCGAACACGGCCGAGGATGGAAAAATGGGCATATCGCCGCGATAGGAGCAAATCCGGTTGGCGTGCAAGTGTGGCGACGATAAGGATGTAAAACTCGGATTCATCAGCGTTTTTTCATGACATCCCTCGACGCCGTCAGCATTGCCATCCTCCTCGGTGCGGTCCTCGTTATGGCCGGTATCCTGTCGAGCCTGCTGGCGCTGCGCTTCGGCGCACCGCTGCTGCTGGTGTTCCTGGTCATCGGCATGCTGGCGGGCGATTCCGGCCCTGGTCATATCGAATTTCAGGACGTCCGTACCACCTATCTGGTCGGCTCCGTCGCGCTGGCGCTGATCCTGTTCGACGGCGGCCTGCGCACGCGCTTCCAGAGCATCCGTACCGTGTTGGCGCCCTCGATGGTGCTCGCCACCGTGGGCGTGCTGATGACCGCGTTCATCACCGCGCCGGTGGCGAAATATGCCCTCGACCTCGGCTGGACCGAGGCGATGCTGGTCGGCGCCGTCATCGCCTCGACCGATGCCGCGGCCGTGTTCCTGCTGGTGCACGCCCAAGGCCTGCGGCTGCGCCCGCGCGTCGGCGCCACGCTGGAGGCGGAGTCCGGCAGCAACGATCCGTTCGCGGTGTTCCTCACGCTGATGCTGGTCGAGCTGATCTCGGTCGGTCAGGGCTCGTTCGGACATTTCGCGTTCGAGCTGGTCCGCGAAGCGGTGCTCGGCACGCTGTTCGGCATCGTCGGCGGGCGCCTCGTCGTCATCGGCCTCAACCGGGTGGCGCTGCCGCAGGGTCTGCACGCGCCGTTCGTGACCACGGCCGCGCTGGTCATCTTCGGCATGGCGCAGATCGCCCACGGCTCCGGCTTCCTCGCGGTCTATCTTGCCGGCCTCATCGTCGGCAACCGGCCGACCCGCGCGCACAACTCTGTCGTCACCTTCCTCGATGCCGCGACCTGGCTCGCCCAGATCGTGATGTTCGTGCTGCTCGGGCTCCTGGTGTCGCCGCAGCGGCTGCTCGACAGCCTGCTGCCGGCGATCGCTGTTGCGCTGATGCTGATGCTGGTGGCGCGACCTGTCGCGGTGTTTCTCTGCCTCTATCCGTTCCGCTTCAACTGGCGGGAGAAAGCGTTCATCGCCTGGACCGGCCTGCGCGGCGCGGTCGCGATCTTCCTCGCCTCGATCCCGCTGCTGGTCGGGCTGTCCAAGGCCTATCTCTATTTCGACGTCGCGTTCGTGGTCGTGATCATCTCGCTGCTCGCGCAGGGCTGGACGCTCGGCGTGGCCGCGCGCAAGCTGCACGTGGCGCTGCCGCGCACCGATCGGGGCCCGCGCCGCATCGAGCTCGATCTGCCCGGCCAGCTCGAGCAGCAGCTGGTCGGCTATTCGATTCGCTCCAAGAGCCTGTACTTCCGCCGCGGCCTGATCCCGTCCTGGTCGAAGCCGACGCTGGTGATCCGCAACGAGCAGATTCTGTCGCCGCCCGAGGCCGAGCCGATCGCGCCGGGCGACTATCTCTATCTGCTGGCACCGCCGGAAAAGGCCGAGTCGCTCGACCGCTTCTTCGTCGACATGCCGCCGTCGGCGGCGCCCGACCCGCATCTGCTCGGCGACTTCATGGTCTCGGCCGAGCATACGCTCGACGAGGTCGCCGGCATCTATGGCGTCAAGCTCGACGAGGGCGAGGACAAGCTGACGCTCGCCGACTATTTCGACATCCATCTCGACAACGCGCCGAAGGAAGGCGCGACCCTGGCGCTCGACACCATCGTGCTGGTCGCCCGCTCGATCTCCGGCGGCCGCGTCAACGTGGTCGGCCTGCGCCTGCCGGAGGACGAGGAGGATGTGCCGGTGCTGACGCGCAAGGAGCGGATGAAGCGCAGGCTGGCCAGTGTCTGGTCGTCGCTCGCGGGCGTCTGAGCTTCAATCCGCCGCCGGCAGCACGGCGATCGAGATCGTATTCTCCGGCGCGCCGCTGACCTGCAGCACGAGGGGCTGCGATCTCAGTTCGTACTTCATGGTCTTGCGGATGCCGTCGCAATCGGTGGCGCCGCTGAAGCCGGCCGGCTTGAGGATCTTGCCGTCCTGCACGACGTCGATCCAGGCCGCGGCTGATAGGCTGATCGTGTAGACGCCGGCCTTCGGCGCCGCGGTGATCCGCGTGAGGCCGGCGAAAGTGCCGTCCTTGGGCGCGCGTTCCGGCGGCATCGCCAGCTTGGCCTCAGCCGTCGGACGCAGCTCCAGCACGATGCCGGTCGCAGGAATGGCGGCGATCTCCACACCCGATGCGAGCTTCTGGCGGTCAGCCGAGGTCAGCGCGGCGCGCTCGCGCGCGATGTCCCATTTGAACTTGTCGCAGCCGCTCGGCTCGGTGGCGAGCGCGACCGTGCTGGCGGCCAGCGTGAGGAGGAGGGCAGTCACGGCGGGACAGATCAGGATCATGACGGACTCGCTACCGTTACGCCGCGCAACGGCCCGCGGCATTTCGATACCGCGATAACAGGAGGTGGAGGGACCGTCATCCCCTTCGATCGTCGCGCTCACGGTGCGAGCGCCGTCATCCGAGAGCGATCCAGCCGCTCCTGCGACTCCTTCGTCGCGTCGGCTTTCGGTCGCATCAATTCTTGGCGTCCGGCGCATGCAGCACCGCCCGGCAGCCAGGCGGCAGTTGCGCCATCGTGATCGGTTGCGGCGGCTTGGGCGGCTCTTTCGGGGGCGGCGGATGCAGCACCGCGTCCGAGAACCAATAGTCGAGGTCGCCGCAGCCGTCGCCGCCCTCCTGGTCGGTCTGGCCATGACAGTCCGGGTTGCCCGGCGGGCACACCATGCGGATGTGGAAATGATAGTCGTGGCCCCACCACGGCCGCACTTTGGTGAGCCAGCTGCGGTCCCCCCTCGCGTCACGGCACAGTGCCTTCTTGATCGCGGCGTTGACGAAGATGCGTTGCACCGACCGCTCCTGCGCCGCGGCGCGGATCACGGCGAGGTGGCCCTTCGTGAACACGCGCGGATCGACGTCGAGGCGATCGGGCCGCACCATCATGACCGCCGACATCTCCTCGCGCTCGTTGCGCGACAGCCGATGGTCGGGCATGGGCGTCAGCCAGATGTCGGCGTCGAGCCCGATCTGATGGCTGGCATGGCCGCTCAGCGCCGGCCCGCCGCGCGGCTGGCTGATGTCGCCGACCAGGATGCCGGGCCAGCCGGCATCCTTGTGCGCGCGGGTCGCCAGCCGTTTCAGCAGCGCGATCAGGTTGGGATGACCGAAATTGCGGTTGCGCGACAGCCGCATCACCTGCCAGCCCTCGCCATTGATCGGCATTCGCTCGGCGCCGGCGATGCAGCCGCGATTATAGGTTCCAATCACCTTGGTCGGTTGCGCCGACGGCAGGATCCTGCGGGCGAACAGCTCCTTGGCCGGTGTATCCGGATCGTCCGGATGCGCCAAGGGCGGCAGAGCCTTCGGCTCGACGCTGCCCTTGTCCTGGGCATGGGCCGGAGCCGTCGCGGCAATGACGGCCGAACTGATGATGGCGACCAGAATCAGGCGGACATGCATGAAGCGAGTGTAGCGGCTGCCGACCGGTCGAGATGCCCAATTCTACGTCAACGTCAGGCATTCGAGCCACTTTAACCTGACTTTAACCCTGCTGCCGGATTGGCGGAACCGGCTGAACACGGCTCAATTGCGTGAGTTCGTTCGGTAAATGAACACCATGTGCTGGGCCATTGCACGGTATGCGGGTCTTTTTTGGTCTGCGGCAACCGACATCACTTATCGCTGGTTGTACCGCAGCCCTTGGTTGATCCTCCGCGCAAGTCTCAGCTCTCCAAATACGCGAGTGCATCTGCCAATTCCCGTAACCAGTGGCTGTCGTGCTCCGCATCAAGATACCATTTTTTCAGAAACGTGGCCGAAAACTGCTCGTCGAGAAGGAGAGTGAGGCACGCAATGCGGCCCGTTCGGCCACCCACGGCAAAAAAGCGCAATCGCGTGCCAAGCGCCCGCGATGCAATTCACCCGGTCAAGCCGAGCCCGAAATTGCGGCGGCACAACCTGCGCAACCTCGGCCCCGTCGATGAGAGCGCGGGCAAGTGCGCCGAAGTGGCGATGGCGGAGGCGAAGAAGGCGCATGATCGTCTCATCGAAGCGATCGACATTCTTCCCGAGGGGATCGTGTTCCTCGACGCCGACGGCCGCTACATTCTCTGGAACAAGAAATACGCCGAAATCTACAACCGCAGCTCGGACCTGTTCGAAGCCGGCGCGCGGCTGCAGGACACCATCCGGGTCGGCGTGGCGCGGGGCGACTATCCGGAAGCCGCCGGGCGCGAGGAGGAATGGATCGCCGAGCGGCTGGAGAGGCTGTTCCAGCCGAGCGGCCGCCACGAGCAGAAATTGTCCGACGGCCGCACCATCCTGATCGAGGAGCGCCTGACCGGCGATGGCGGGATCGTCGGCCTGCGCGTCGACATCACCGAATTGAAGCAGCGCGAGGAATCGTTCCGCCTGCTGTTCGACGGCAATCCGGTGCCGATGATCGTCTGCGCGACGGATGATGGGCGCGTGCTCGGCGTCAACGAAGCGGCGGCCCAGCATTACGGCTACAGCCGCGCCGCCTTCGAGCGGCTCGGCATCCGCAACCTGCAGGCCTATGAGAGCGAGCCGCCCTGGGCCGGCGAGCAGTCCGGCGAGGAGCAGGCGGCGCGCACCTGGAAGCATGTCCGCGCCGATGGCGCCCTGATCGATCTCGCGATCTATTCACGCCATCTCGTCCACAACAGCCAGCCCGCCGTGCTGCTGGCGCTGATGGACATCACCGAACGCAAGCGCGCCGAGGCGCGGCTCGCCTTCCTGGCCCAGCACGATGCACTGACCGGCCTGCCGAGCCGCAACCTGCTGCGCCAGAAGATCGATGACAAGCTCGCCCAGATGCGGCGCGGCTCCGAGAAAATCGCCGTGCTGGTGCTCGGCCTCGACAATTTCAAGTCGATCAACGACACGCTGGGCCACGCCGTCGGCGACCGGCTGCTGCGCGGGGTCGGCAAGCGGCTGCGCTCGATCCTGCGCCAGGAGGACATCGTCGCCCGTCTCAACTCCGACGAGTTCGCGGTGGTGCAAGGCGGGCAGGCACGGCCGGAGGATGCGGCCCAGCTCTGCCGCCGGCTGTTGCAGGCGATCGCCGATCCTTATCTCATCGACGGCAGCTCGGTGACGATCGGCGCCACGATCGGCATCGCCATGGCGCCGAACGACGGCGACGATGCCGAGAAGCTGCTCAAGAACGCCGACATGGCGCTGTCGCGTGCCAAGAACGAGACGCGCGGCACCTTCAGCTATTTCGAACCCGGCATGGATGCCCGCGCGCAGAGCCGGCGCAAGATCGAATCCGAGCTGCGCGAGGCCATCCAGCGCGACGTGCTGCAGCCGCATTATCAGCCGCTGATCGACCTCTCGACCGGACGCATCACCGGGTTCGAGGCGCTGGTGCGCTGGCCGCATCCCGAGCGCGGCATGATCCCGCCGTCGGAGTTCATCCCGGTCGCCGAGGACACCGGCCTGATCTCGGCGCTTGGCCGCGCGATGCTGCGCCAGGCCTGCAGCGACGCTGCAAAATGGCCGGACGACGTCCGCGTCGCCGTGAACATGTCGCCGCTGCAGTTTCGCGTCGGCAACGTGCTGTCGCTGGTGATGGACGTGCTGAAGCAGTCGGGCCTGCCACCGAGCCGGCTCGAGCTCGAGATCACTGAGACCCTGGTGCTTGAAAAGAGCGGCCAGGTGCTGGCGACCCTGCATGCGCTACGCGCGCTCGGCGTCCGCATCTCGATGGATGATTTCGGCACCGGCTATTCCAGCTTGAGTTATCTGCGCAGCTTTCCGTTCGACAAGATCAAGGTCGACCAATCCTTCATCCGCGATCTCGCCGCCAATCGCGAGGCGCAGGCGATCGTCCGCTCGATCGTCAGCCTCGGCAAGGGGCTCGGCGTCATCATCACGGCCGAGGGCGTCGAGACCGAGGCCGAGCTGCGCTGCCTGCGCGCCGAGGGCTGCCATGAAGGGCAGGGTTATCTGTTCAGCCGGCCCCGGCCCAATGTCGACATCGTCCGGCTGTTGCAGGCGCAGCGAGATGCCATGGACGGTGCCTCATCTGGCAACGCGCTGGTGGCTTGAGCGAGCGACGCTGGCTGATGTCGGGCGCGCCTCGAAGCGCCGGCGATACGCCGCGGGCGATGTTCCGACGATGCGACGGAAAGCGACGCGAAACGTTTCGAGCGACCGGTAGCCGCACTGCGCCGAGATGTCCGCCAGGGAGAGCGTCGCAGTCTCCAGCAGCTCCCGCGCCCGCGCCATGCGCTCCTGCTGCAGCCAGGCTGCAGGGCTCGCGCCAGTGCTGTCCTTGAACGACCGCAGCAAGGTCCGCTCGCTCATCCCGGCGCGTTTTGCCATCGCGCTGATCGCAATCGGCTGCGCCAGTCGCGCACGCGCCCAGTCCATGACCTCGCCGATCGTCCGTCCCGGGCGCGCCTGGACCGGTGCGACGACGTACTGCGCCTGCCCGCCGTCCCGGTGCGGCGGCATCACCAACCGCCGCGCAACGGTGTTCGCAACCTTGCTGCCGAAATCACGCCGGACCAGATGCAGGCAGGCGTCGATGCCCGCCGCGCTGCCGGCCGAGGTGATGACGTTGCCCTCGTCGACATAGAGCGTGTCCTCCTCGACCTGAATGCGGGGGTAGAGCCGCTTCAGGTCGGGGATGTGCCGCCAATGCGTCGTGGCGCGTTTGCCGTCCAGCAGGCCTGCGGCTGCGAGCACGAACACGCCGGAGCAGATCGACAGGCATCGCGCGCCGCGCGCAGCCGCCTGCGAGATGGCGCGCAGCAGGCGCTCGGGCGGCCGCTCGGTGCGATCGCGCCACCCCGGCACGATGATCGTGCGGGCGTCCTTCAGGCGCGCGAGCGGCGCGCCGGCCTCAACGACGATGCCGCCGATCGCGCGTGACCGCCGTCCCTCGGCCGAGACCACCTTGAACCGATACCAGGAGAAATCGAACTCCGGCCGCGGCAGTCCGAACACTTCGACCGCGATGCCGAACTCGAACGTGCACAGCCCGTCATAGGCAATGACGGCGACGAGGCCGGGATCCTGACGATGGCTGCTGGCTGCGGCTGGCGGCATTGGCGGAAACTTACCGGACTTTGTCGGATCCGTCACTTGGGGCGCCGGGCATCTCGGGCGAGATTCGGGTCTGTTTACATCACCGCATGGAGACCCAATGACCACGCATGTCACCGAAGTACCCGCCGCTCCCTCAGCGCTGGCGCTCCAGCATTTCGAGGCGATGCTCGGATTCGAGACCGATTGCTGGGACGTTCACGAGAGCCTCCGCGCGGCCGCTCCGGACTTCATCCTGGTCGACGTCCGCGGCCCGGCCTCGTTCGCGAAGGGCCACATCGCGGGCGCCATCAACATTCCGCACCGGACCATGACCGCGGAGCGGATGGCAGAGTATCCGAAGACCGAGCTTTTCGTCGTCTACTGCGCCGGTCCGCATTGCAACGGCGCCAACCGGGCGGCCATCCGCCTCGCGCAGCTCGGGCTGCCGGTCAAGATGATGATCGGCGGCATTACCGGCTGGCTCGACGAGGGCTTTGCGCTCACGCCGGGCGGCTGAGCGCAAGCGGCCCGCCAGCTACGCGGCCTTGCGCAGGCCGGCGAGGAAGGTGTCGACGCTTTTGAACAGGTCGTTCGCACGCTTGCCGAGGTCGCGCGTGGCGACCATGACGTGGTCGGCGAGCTGGCGTGACTGCTCGGCGGCGTCACTGGCGCCGACGACGTTCTGCGACACCTCGTTGGTGCCGGACGCCGCCTGCTGGACGCTGCGCGCGATCTCGCGCGTCGCCGAGTCTTGCTGCTCGACGGCGGCGGCGATCGTCGCGGCAATGCCGCTGATCTCCTGGATCGTTGTGCTGATGCCGCCGATGGCGGTCACGCAGTCGGACGTCGCGGCCTGGATCGAGGTGACCTGGCCGGCGATCTCCTCCGTCGCCTTGGCGGTCTGTCCGGCCAGCTCCTTGACCTCGGCGGCCACGACCGCGAAACCGCGGCCCGCCTCGCCGGCACGCGCCGCCTCGATGGTCGCGTTGAGCGCCAGCAGGTTGGTCTGGCTCGCGATCGCGTCGATCAGGCGCAGCACGTCGCCGATCCTCTCGGCGGCTGCGGCGAGGCTGCCGACCATCTCGGTGGTCTGCCGCGCCTTGACGACCGCGGCATCGGCGACCTTGCTGGAATGCGCGACCTGGCGGCCGATCTCGGTCACCGAGGAGGCGAGTTCTTCGGAGGCCGCGGCGACGGTCGACACGCCGCTCGAGGCTTCCTCGGACGCGGCAGCGGCGGCCGCTGCACGCTGCGAGGTGCCGTTGACGCTGACCGTGATCTCGTCGACGACGCGCTCCATGTCCGCCGTGGCCTTGGCAACCGAGGACACCACGCCCTTGACGTCTGCCTCGAACCGGTCGGCCATCTGCCGCTGCAACGCCTGCTTCTCCTGCTCGGCGCGCTGTTGCGTCGCCTCCTGCGCCTCGCGCAGGCTGGCCGTCTCGATCATGTTGCGGCGGAACACGTCGACCGCCTGCGCCATCGTGCCGAGCTCGTCCTTGCGCTGGCCGCCGGGGATCGCGACCTCAGTGTCGCCGCTCGACAGCCGGTGCATGACGGCGGTGATCGCGACCAGCGGGCGCGAGATGCCGCGGGCGACGAACAGCGCGACGATCACGGCGAGCAGCAGGATCACGACCGTGCCGATGATCAGCTGCTGCTGCGCGCTGCTGGCTGCGGCCTCATAGGCCGTGGTGTCCTCGATCAGCTCGAGCACGGCGATCGGGTCGCCGGCGTAGTTCCTGATCTGGCCGGCATAGACCGCGGCGGGCTTGCCGGCCAGGGTGGCGTCGCGCAGCAGCGCCGTGCCCTTGAACACCGCGAGCACCTCGTCCGGGGTGGCGACGGTCTCGTCGCCGAACGTCGAGGACAGCCGCTTCGGCTGCCCGTTGTCGATCCAGTAGACCGCGAGATCGATGCCGAAGCGCTGCTTGGCGCGCTCGACGAATTCCTTGCCGAAGGCGGCGCCGACATCGACGGTCGCGATCACCTTGCCGTCGCGCATGATCGGCGTCATGCCGAAGATGCCGAGCGACAGCCGGCTCTGCTCGACGCCGGCGATCTGGCGGCCGGTCTGGTTGGCCTGCACCACCGTCAGCCGCCGCTTCGAGGTGTCGTCGCCGAACACCTTGGGCTCATGCACGCGATAGAAATTGGTGGCCGGCGGCGCCCATACGTTCACCAGCGGAATGCCTTGCGCCTTCAGCGATGTCATGGCGCCGCCGAGCAGGGCGCCCAGCGCGTCGCGGTCGCCCTTGAGGTAGGCATCGGCGATCGGCGGCAGCGCCGCCAGGGTGGAGCTGACCGCCAGCGCGGCGCGGCCTTCATAGTCGATGCCGGCCGACACGCTGTCGAACTGCAGCTTGAGCTGCTGCTCCAGCGCCAGCCGGGTCAGGGCGCGCTGCTGGATGACGGAGAAGGTGCCGAGCACGGCACAGGCGATGGCGACGGTGAGCGAGAGCGCGACAATGAGGCGGGCGGAGATGGACCGGAGGCGGGACATTCGGGGCATTCCTTGCTTTGCAGCAAGGGTCCCAGAATACCATTAAGGAACGAATACCGTAGTTGCACGGGAGCGCTGGTTCCGCTTTGGAATCCGGATTTTCTTCAGCCTATCGTGCTGATGAAACCGGAGAGGGGCAGAACCGCGCCTCAGCTATCCACCTTGAGCGCGGCGATGAAGGCTTCCTGCGGGATGTCGACCTTGCCGAACTGCCGCATCTTCTTCTTGCCTTCCTTCTGCTTCTCCAGAAGTTTTCTTTTACGCGTGATGTCGCCGCCATAGCACTTGGCGGTGACGTCCTTGCGCAGCGCGCGCACGGTCTCGCGCGCGATCACCTTGCCGCCGATCGCCGCCTGGATCGGGATCTGGAACATGTGCGGCGGGATCAGGTCCTTCATCTTCTCGACCATGGCGCGTCCCCGCCCTTCGGCGCGGGTCCGGTGCACCAGCATCGACAGCGCATCGACCGGCTCGTTGTTGACGAGGATCTGCATCTTGACGAGGTCGGCCGGCTTGTAGTCGGTCAGGTGATAGTCGAACGAGGCGTAGCCCTTGGAGACCGATTTCAGCCGGTCGTAGAAGTCGAACACCACCTCGTTGAGCGGCAGGTCGTATTTGACCATGGCGCGGCTGCCCACGTAAGTGAGCTCCTTCTGATTGCCGCGGCGGTCCTGGCAGAGCTTGAGCACGCTGCCGAGATATTCGTCAGGCGTCAGGATGGTGGCCTCGATCCACGGCTCCTGGATCTCGGCGATCTTGACCACGTCGGGCATGTCGACGGGGTTGTGGATCTCGATCTCCTCGCCGTCGGTCAGCTTCATCTTGTAGATGACGCTTGGCGCGGTCGCGATCAGGTTGAGATCGAACTCGCGGGAGAGGCGCTCCTGGATGATCTCGAGGTGCAACAGGCCGAGGAAGCCGCAGCGGAAGCCGAAGCCGAGCGCGGCCGACGTTTCCATCTCGAAGGAGAAGCTGGCGTCGTTGAGGCGGAGCTTGCCCATCGCGGCGCGCAGGGTCTCGAAATCATCGGCATCGACCGGGAACAGTCCGCAGAACACCACGGGGATTGCCGGCTTGAAGCCCGGCAACATCTCCGTCACCGGCTTGCGGTCGTCGGTGATGGTGTCGCCGACGCGGGTGTCCGCCACTTCCTTGATCGCGGCGGTGATGAAGCCGACCTCGCCAGGGCCGAGTTCGTCGACCTGGGTCATCTTCGGCGTGAAGAAGCCGACGCGCTCGACGTCATAGGCCGCACCCGTGCCCATCATGCGGATGCGCTGGCCCTTCTTCATCACGCCGTCGACGATGCGCACCAGCACGACGACGCCGAGATAGACGTCGTACCAGCTGTCGACCAGCAGCGCCTTCAGGGTGGCGTCGCGATCGCCCTTCGGCGGCGGCAGGCGGGTGACGATCGCCTCCAGCACGTCGGGAATGCCGAGGCCGGTCTTGGCCGAGATCATCACGGCATCGGAGGCATCGATGCCGATGACGTCCTCGATCTGCTGCTTGATCTTCTCGGGCTCCGCCGCCGGCAGGTCGATCTTGTTGAGGACCGGGACAATCTCGTGGTTGTTGTCGAGCGCCTGGTAGACGTTCGCGAGCGTCTGCGCCTCGACGCCCTGGCTGGCGTCGACCACCAGCAGCGAGCCCTCGCACGCCGCCAGCGACCGGGAGACTTCGTAGGCGAAGTCGACGTGGCCGGGCGTGTCCATCAGGTTGAAGATGTAGTCCTTGCCGTCCTTGGCGCGATAGCGCAGGCGCACGGTCTGCGCCTTGATGGTGATGCCGCGCTCGCGCTCGATGTCCATCGAATCGAGCACCTGCTCCTTGCCCGCCATCTCGCGGTCCGACAGCCCGCCCGTCATCTGGATCAGGCGGTCGGCGAGCGTGGACTTTCCATGGTCGATATGGGCGACGATGGAGAAGTTGCGGATGTTGGGAATGGGGGCGGTCGTCATGGGTCGCGCAGATAGCACCCCAAGCCCCCAACCAGCAACCATATTGCTGAATTTCCAGGGCCTTTCTTCACGGCAAGCTGATTCCCCGGGCGCTGAAAACAGGCTACCGAGGGCGGATGTCGAGTACCTCTCTCCCGCCTCTCGCGGCGCGCATGCGCGGCCGTCTCGAACCGCGGCGAATCTCCGCCTGGCTGGTGGCGCGCGCCACGGCGCCGGCAACGTCGATCTGGGTCGTCATCGGCTTCGCGGTGGTCCACGCGGTGCTATGGACCGCGATCCTCACCAATCTGAAGGCAGCGCAGGACGTCCACATGGACGTCGCCGAGGCCTATGCCTGGGGCAGCCGCTTCCTGCTCGGCTACGGCAAGCATCCGCCGCTGTCGGGCTGGATCGCCGGGCTGTGGTTCGCAGTGTTTCCGGTCAAGGACTGGGCGACCTATGCGCTGGCGATGGCCGTGAATGGCAGCGGCCTCGTGATCGTCTGGCTCGCGAGCCTCAAGGTGGTCGACCGCCGCCGCGCCTTCTTCGTCGTGGTGATGGTCGCGCTGTACCCGATCTTCAATTTCAAGGGCTTCAAGTACAACGCCGACCTGGTCCAGCTGCTGACCCTGCCGCTGTTGGTGCTGGCCTATCTCAACGCGTTCGAAAAGCGCAGCGCCGCCTCCGGCCTGTGGCTCGGCCTCGCCGGCGCGGCGGCGCTGATGACCAAATACTGGGTGCTGACCATGATCGGCGCCATTGGTCTCGTCGCGCTGCTGCACCCGGAGCGGTTGCGCTTCCTGGCGTCGCCCGCGCCCTGGGTCGCCATCGTCACGATGCTGGTGGCGATGATCCCGCATCTGGTGTGGCTGTGGCGGGTCGATTTCGTCGCCATCACCTATGCCGGGGATGTCTATACGCTGTCGGACCGCGGCCGGGCTGCCGAGCTCGTGCTCGGCTATGTCGGCCACAATCTGGCGCTGCTGGCTTTGCCGGTGGCGCTGGCGGCGCTGGTGATGGCCTGGCCGCCGCGATTCGCCTTCCGCAACTGGCGCGGCGGTCCCAATCCCGGCGTGAATGTAAGCCAGGCGATCAATGTCTGGCTGGTGCAGGCGATCGTCGCCGTCGGGCCGCCGCTCGGCGGGCTCGCTTTCACGATCTACATGAAGACCGATTGGGGCATCTCGCTGTTCTTCCTGGTGCCGCTGGCCCTGGTCGCGATCCCCGCGCTGCGGCTGCGATCGGTCATGCTGCCGCGGCTCGCCGCCGTCTGGCTCGTCCTGTCGCTGCTCACGCTGATCGCCTCGCCCTGGATTGCCCGGCGCGAGATGGCCGCCAATCCGAACGGCGCCACCGGCTATGGCGCCCGTTCGGAGCTGGCGCGGGAGCTGACCAAGGCCTGGCACGCCCGGTTCGGCTCGCCCTGGCCCCTCGTGGCCGGCTTTTCCGAGATGAACACGCCGATGACCTTCTATAGCCCGGACCACCCGCGGCCGTTCACGGTGCCCACCACGGCGGAGGAGACCTGGAGTTCCGGCCTGAGCACGCTGGAGGACCTCAAGCGCGAGGGATTCATCGGCATCTGCGACACCACCGACAACCGCATCGCGGCCTGCGAGGCCTGGATGGCCAAGGAGGCGCCGAAAGCCGAGCCGCTGGTGATGACCACCCAGCGCTTCTTCCACGGCCAGGCGGGCCCTGCAATCGTTTGGAAGGTGTATATTCAGGGACCGGGGAGATAGCTCCGCTGCCGTACCGGCCAAGCGCTCCTGCGCGCGAGGCCTCCCGATCACCGGAGCAGGGTATCGAGCTGGCGGATCAGCTCTCCGACCCGGCCTCCCCCGGGCGGTGCACCAGGATAACGTCTGAGGACGTCCACGACCTCTTGAGAAGCGAGAAGCCGTGATCGCGCGAGGTAGTCAGCGCCGACGGCGGGAACGTCTCCGGCTGAGATTTCGAAAGCTCGCGCCGCGTGGCCGGCAGCTCCGAGGATGTGCTTGACCTGGGAAGGGTTCGGGAGGGGATGAAGAAAGCCCGCGCCCGCCGCGGCGAGGGCAGCGCGAGCGGCCTCATAGGCCGCGCGCAACCCCTTCATCGCGGGCCTCGATTGCCGCCCGCTGCGCCGCCCACGCGCTATCCCGTAGGGATTTGCTCCGACTCCCGCCGCTCGCAAAGCTCCGGGCGGCCTGTATTGCGGCTCGTGCGCGAAGATCATCCGGTCGGTCGCGTTCGAAGATCGCCAGCGCCGGAAGTGCAGAGAGGGCTGCGTATTCAGCCACGGCTCGCAGGTCTGCCTCGCTCAGCCGAATGGCGCTATTGGACATGCCATCCTTACCGCGTCGCTATGCGAGGATAGGCGCACATCAGGTAGAATGCCCATTGCGGCAGGCAAAGCGAGGTTCGGGAGTCCCTCACACGCCTTCTTCGTGGAACTTGTCGTTCACCAGGTCGGTGATCGCCTGCAGCGCGGCCTCCGCCTCGGGCCCGGTGGCGGAGACCAGGATCTTGGTTCCCGGCGCCGCCGCCAGCATCATCAGGCCCATGATCGAGCGGCCGCCGACGGTCTCGCCGCCGCGCGTCACCCAGACCTCGGCCTGGAACTTTTCGACCATCTGCACGAATTTCGCCGAGGCCCGCGCGTGCAGGCCGCGTTTGTTGGTGATCAGCAGCTCTCGCGAGAGGGCTCCGGCAGGGACCGCCGGGCCGGCGACGTTGTCCTGCGGGGCGTCCTCGTCGCTCATTTGCCGGCGAGCACGCGGCTGGCGATGGTGACGTATTTGCGTCCTGCCTCCTGCGCCATGGCGATGGCGTCGGGCAGCGAGCGCTCCTCGCGCACCTTGGCGAGCTTCACCAGCATGGGCAGGTTGATGCCCGCGAGCACCTCGACCTTGGGCCGGCTCATGCAGGAGATGGCGAGGTTCGAAGGCGTGCCGCCGAACATGTCGGTGAGAATGGCGACACCGTCGCCGGTGTCGACGCGGTTCACGGCTTCGATGATGTCGCTGCGACAGAGATCGGAATCATCGTCGGCGCCAATCGTGACCGCTTCGATTTGTTTTTGAGGGCCCATGACGTGTTCCAGCGCCGCCTTGAACTCGTCGGCGAGGCGCCCATGGGTCACCAGTACCAGGCCAATCATCGGATACTCCTCGCGGGCGCCTTGGGTGCACCGCACGAACGCGCCACTTTGACCATCCGGAGCCCCCGCGCAAGAGGGCATATTCGCGAGCCTCCCGGATTCTGGCATACAGAATGGGAGCTGGCGGCGGTCTAATCGGTCGCGATAGTGGGGCTGATATGGTTACCAATTTGCTCCACACAATCGGCCGAAAGATTACCGGAACATGAAAGTCGGAGTGGTAATAAGCTCCGCTACAACCAAAGGGAGGGGTGGAAAACCCGGCCCAACCGGTATGCGTGGCAATTTGATACCGTTGAGATGAATGCGAAGCGATTCGGCGTTCGGCAGGCGGGCGGCATCCTCGGCCATCAGGTCGACCACCAGCCCCAGTTTCGCCTCCGACACATGGTCGCAGGCGCGGATTCCAAGGCCGCGGATCTCGATCAGTCCGGCCAGAGCGGGTGCGGGACTTACCCACATTTCCCCGCCGCGTGTGGCGAGATGAACACGGTCATCGCCCACCAGAACCGTCGGCGGCAGCTGTCCCGCGCGTCCGGCGAGCATCAGATCGAAGGCGAGACGGGATTTGCCGGACCCGGAGGGACCCCGGATCAGGACGGCCAGTTCCCCCACCTGGACGGCAGACGCATGGATGCTCGCCGCTTCGTTCGTCACGACGCCGGCAGCCGGACGATGAAGCGGGCCCCGGCTGAGGTCGGATGTCCGTCGGCGTCGACCGGGCCGGGCCGGTTCTCGGCCCAGATCCGCCCGCCATGGGCGTCGATGATCTGCTTGGAGATCGATAGGCCCAGGCCGGAATTCTGGCCGAAGCCTTGGTGCGGCCGGTCGGTATAGAACCGCTCGAAGATGCGCTGCAGGGCGTCCTCGCGAATGCCTGGACCGTCATCATCGACCGTGATCTCGATCTCCGAGCGCACGCGCCGGCAGGTGATGCGCACCTTGCCGCCGGCGGCGGAGAACGACTGCGCGTTCGACAGCAGGTTGGAGATCACCTGGCCGAGCCGCGAATCATGACCGGGCACCGAGAACGTGTCGTTGGCGCCGCGGCCCTCGAACCGGACCTCGACGGCGACGTCGGTGCCGAGCTTGGTCTCGTTGGCGACCGAGGTCAGCGTGTTCAGGAGGCGGCGCAGATCGACCAGGGTCATGTCCTGGCGCTGCAGCTCGGCATCGAGCCGGCTGGCGTCGGAAATGTCGGAGATCAGCCGGTCGAGCCGCTTCACGTCGTGCTCGATCACGGCGAGCAGGCGGGCGCGGCTGTTGTCGTTGCGCGCCAGCGGCAGGGTCTCGACCGCCGAGCGCAGCGAGGTCAGCGGGTTCTTGAGTTCGTGGGCGACGTCGGCGGCGAACATCTCGATCGCCTCGATGCGGTTGTAGAGCGCGTCCGTCATGTCGCGCAGCGCGCCGGAGAGATGGCCGATCTCGTCGCGGCGGCGGGTGAAATCGGGAATCTCGACGCGGGTCTTGATGCGGCGGCGGACCCGCTCGGCACTGTCGGCGAGCCGGCGCACCGGCCCGGCGATGGTGCTGGCGAGCAAGAGCGACAGCACGATCATGACCGCGGAGGCAACGCCGCCGACCTTCAGAATGGCGAGACGCTCGGCGGTGACCATCTGATCGATGTCGTCGCCCTGCGTCGACAGCATCAAGGCGCCGTGGATGGTGCGCGAGCGCTGCACCGACACCGCGACCGAGACGATGACCTCGCCGCGCGAATTGACCCGGACCATGCTGCGCTTCTGGCCCTTCAGCGCGTCGGCGACTTCCTCGTAGCCGTTGCCGTTCTCGGGGCCATATTCGCGGTACAGCGGCAGGTCGCCGCGATTGAGCCAGGTGCGTACCGAGATCAGCGCGCGCTCGACGAAGCCGGGCTTCTCGCTCGACGGCGGTGGCAGGTCGAAGCGCAGCACGTTCTCGAGATTGCGGCTATCGAGCAACAGGCCGCCATTCGGGTCATAGATGCGTGCGCGGGTCTTGGTCGGCGAGATCAGCGTGCGCAGCACCGGCGCGACGCGTTCCGGATTGATCGGGAAGTCGAGCGGCGAATATTCGTCCGGCGCGCCGTAGCTCTCGCCGGGCTTGAGATCGAGCAGGCGCTCGGGATCGATGGTGATGGTGTTGGTCTGCACCGTGGCCGAGGCGGCGATGGCGCCGGCGATGATCTCGGCCTGCACCAGAAGGCTCTGCGCGCGCGCATCGATCAGTCCGGCGCGGAACTGCGACAGGTACAGAATGCTTGCAACCAGTGCGAGCAGGCCGGCGATGTTCAGCGAGACGATGCGGCGGGTGAGGCTCGAGAACGACAGCGCGAACAGGAACTGTCCGGCGCGGCGCAGCCAGCTCAGCGGACGCTGCCAGCCGGAGACCTGCGGGGTCTCGTCCGCCGCCTCGGACGCGATCGTCGCCGCGGCGTCGTGGGCATTCACGGCTGGGTCAAGCTGCGTGCGATCGAGCAATGTGAGTGCTCCGATTCCGAATTTCGTAGGGGTCGTGCGGCGAATTCCCGTGAGAACTCGACTTGCCGCACCCGAATTCGCCGCAACAATGGCCCCGTTCCGGCATCTGCGCTCGGACAAACGCGCAGGAGGCGTAGCCTATCCAATCGAGACCGCGACGTCAGCGCGCAATTTCGCATGACGTCGCGCAAGGCAATGCTTCAGGTCCCTTGCTTCAGAGCTATCGTTTCAGGTTTCCTTGAAGCGATAGCCGACGCCGTAGAGGGTCTCGATCATCTCGAACTCCTCATCGACCATCTTGAACTTCTTGCGCAGCCGCTTGATGTGGCTGTCGATGGTGCGGTCGTCGACATAGACCTGGTCGTCATAGGCCGCGTCCATGAGCGCATTGCGGCTCTTGACCACGCCCGGACGCTGCGCCAGCGCCTGCAGGATCAGGAACTCGGTGACGGTCAGCGTGACCGGCTCGTTCTTCCAGGTGCAGGTGTGACGCTCCGGATCCATGCGCAGCAGGCCGCGATCGAGCGCCTTGGCGTCGTTCTCCTTCGGCAGCGCCGTCGGATCCTTCGGCTGCGAGCGACGGAGCACGGCCTTGACGCGCTCGACCAGCAGGCGCTGCGAGAACGGTTTGCGGATGAAGTCATCCGCACCCATCTTCAGGCCGAACAGCTCGTCGATCTCCTCGTCCTTGGAGGTGAGGAAGATCACGGGCAGGTCGGACTTCTGCCGCAGCCGCCGCAACGTCTCCATGCCGTCCATGCGCGGCATCTTGATGTCGAGGATGGCAAGGTCGGGTTGGCTGGTCCGGAATCCGTCGAGCGCCGATGCACCATCGGTATAGGTCATGATGCGATAGCCTTCGGCCTCGAGCGCGATCGAGACGGATGTCAGAATGTTACGGTCGTCATCGACCAAGGCGATTGTGGGCATGAGCCTGCTTTCAGAGTCTGGTTAGCCGAGACACGAGAATCGAGCTAAGGGCCGCATAACTGGGCTTCGAACATGGTCAACGAGCAATGCAAGCTGGGCTGAAGTGTGACCGAGTTCCACAAATAGCATGGCAAAGTTTGTGCCCCGCCCAAGTTTGTGGTCCGTTTAGCCGAAAAAAGGCCTTCATTGCAACTGCTTGGACGAGGGAAAGATGATGTCTGCGAGCTTTAACCCTAACCGCGTGACGCATTCCCTGCTGCGCCGGAGCCGGCAGGGCGCACTTGCAACCTTGATGGTTGGCTCGGGCGATCCCTACTGCTCGCTGGTCAATGTCGCCACTGCGTCCGATGGTGCTCCGATCATCCTGATCTCGCGATTAGCCGTGCACACCAGGAATGTACTTGCCGATTCGCGCGTGTCGCTGATGCTCGATGAACGCGCGCCCGGCGATCCGCTCGAAGGTTCGCGCATCATGCTGTCGGGAAAAGCCGAGCAGGCCAGCGACGACAATCGCGAGATGCTGCGCCGTCGGTATCTCAATGCGCATCCGTCTGCTGCGGACTACGCGGATTTCGCCGACTTCTCGTTCTTCGTGATTCGCCCGTCAGGCACGCATCTCGTCGCCGGATTCGGCCGCATCGTCGATCTCAAGCCCGAGCAGTTTCTCACGGATATATCCGATGCTGACGAACTGATTCTGGCAGAGCAGGGCGCCGTCGATCACATGAACGAAGATCATCGCGAGGCGCTCGCCCTCTACGCGACGACGCTGCTCGGCGCCGAAGCCGCGGAGTGGCGGTGTAGCGGCTGTGACCCGGAGGGATTGGATCTGATGGCCGACGGCAGGACGCTGCGGCTGGAGTTTCCCGAGCGCGTGACCACGCCCGGGGCATTGCGCAAGATGCTGGTGAGGCTTGCTGACGAGGCACGCGCGAAGTGAGGTGTAGTTCGAGCGGGCTTTGATGGCTGTGCTCATCGTCTCGTGACGAAAGACCGTGAAGTTCACCCATGAACGCAGTTTGTGGTGAAGCTCGATGTGCACGCTCCCTGCCCAGCAGAAGGTGAGCGCCGCGCAAACCCATGGCGTGGGCGCGAGTGAGCTCGTTGACGTCGCGGCCGGGAGAATCGGATTAAGTGATCCCGCAAGCGCGAGACAATCGTGAATGGAAGCTGGCTGATCGGGTGGGCGACGACACGGCTAATTACCGACGCATTTCGTCGCTCGGTCTTCGCTTGCCCACGCGAATTCGTCGATTTGAGCGTCGTTCGTCGTTCTCGTGAAACCCAACCGCGCTGATATATCTGTTGCGTTGCAGCATCTCGGCGGAGCGCAGGCGGCTGCCGCTGGAATGTGCATGACGCGGCAAAACATGAGCTACGTGCATCACGGCTTGCCAATAACCAATTGGGCCGGATCGTCTTGGCAAGACCAGCGTTGATCAGTATTAGGTCGGCGACCGCGCTTCGATAAGGCGATGTAACGGCAACGGTCACCGCGCAACGCGCGCGACTGCGCGCAACAGATGCGGGCTCTCAGGAGGGATCTTCGTGCAAGAGACGGGTATTCGCAACGGCGCCTTCGGTGCCGACAAGTTCGGCTTAAAGAACCTCAAGCAGGTGCACTGGAATCTCGGCGCTCCTCAGCTCTATCAGTATTCGCTGGCGGCGGGCGAGGCTGTGCTGTCGGCCGACGGAGCGCTGTGCGCGGATACTGGCGAGTTCACCGGTCGCAGCCCGAAGGACAAGTTCACGGTGCGCGACGCCTCCACCGAAAAGATGTGGTGGGCGGGCAACCAGGCGATCACGCCCGAGCAGTTCGAGGCGCTGCATCAGGACTTCATCAAGCACGCCGAAGGCAAGACCCTGTACGCGCAGGACCTCTATGGCGGCGCCGATCCCACCTTCCGCATCAAGACGCGCGTCTTCACCGAGCTCGCCTGGCACTCGCTGTTCATCCGCACCCTTCTGATCCGCCCCGAGACCATCGAGCTCGACACCTTCGTGCCGGAGCTCACCATCATCGACATGCCGAGCTTCCGTGCCGATCCGAAACGTCATGGCGTGCGCTCCCAGAACGTCGTCGCGATCGATTTCACCCGCAAGATCGTCCTGATCGGCGGGTCTTATTATGCCGGCGAGATGAAGAAGAGCGTGTTCACGACGCTCAACTACTATCTGCCTGAGCGCGGCGTGATGCCGATGCACTGCTCGGCCAATGTCGGGCCGAAGGGCGACACCGCGGTCTTCTTCGGCCTGTCCGGCACCGGCAAGACCACGCTGTCGGCCGATCCGAACCGCACCCTGATCGGCGACGACGAGCATGGCTGGGGTCCGTCCGGCGTGTTCAATTTCGAGGGTGGCTGCTACGCCAAGTGCATCAAGCTGTCGAAGGAAGCCGAGCCGCAGATCTTCGCGGCGTCGACCCGCTTCGGCGCCGTGCTCGAGAACGTCGTGCTCGATGAGGATACGCGCGTTCCCGATTTCGACGACGGCTCCAAGACCGAGAACACCCGCTCGGCCTATCCGCTCGACTACATCCCGAACGCCTCGCGCACCGGCCGCGCGCCGCATCCGAAGAACGTCGTGATGCTCGCCGCCGACGCCTTCGGCGTGCTGCCGCCGATCGCAAAGCTCTCGCCGGCCCAGGCGATGTACCACTTCCTGTCGGGCTATACCGCCAAGGTCGCCGGCACCGAGCGCGGCTTGGGCTCCGAGCCGCAGCCGGAATTCTCGACCTGCTTCGGCTCGCCGTTCCTGCCGCTCGATCCGTCCGTCTACGGCAACATGCTGCGGCAGCTGATCGCCGACCACAATGTCGACTGCTGGCTGGTCAACACCGGCTGGACCGGCGGCAAGTACGGCACGGGCTCGCGCATGCCGATCAAGGTGACGCGTGCGCTGCTGACGGCGGCGCTCGACGGCAGCTTGCGCAACGTCGAGTTCCGCACCGACAAATATTTCGGCTTCGCGGTGCCGACCGCGCTACCGGGCGTGCCGACCGAGATCCTCGACCCGGTCAACACCTGGAAGGACAAGGCCGAGTTCGACAAGACTGCGCGCGCCCTGGTCGGCATGTTCCAGAAGAACTTCGCCAAGTTCGAAGCCCAGGTCGACGCCGAGGTCCGTAACGCCGCGCCGGATCTGAAGCTGGCGGCGGAGTAGGGCTGCAAACGTCAAAGGGGGCGGTCGCGTTGCGGCTGACCCCACATCTTCCCGCTCCGCCCCGTTCAATGCACGAGAGGCGCGGGCTCAAGCCATACCCACAGCTGTCGTCCCGGCTCAAGGCCGGGACGACGCCGTTTTCTTGGCTTGCGTCCCGGCTTTCACGCCTTGAAATACGCGATCTGCGTCGTCGTCGCGAGCAGCCGGCCGGACGGCGACCATAGCTCGCCGTGCTGGTCCTGGTAGCTGCGGTTGAACACCTTGGCATCGGCCGTTGCGAGCACGTGCGTGATGTCCTCGGCCGCGAGCTCGTCCCGGCTGACGTGGAAATAGGTCGTCAGCGACACCGTGCCGAACGGCACCAGCTCGCCGCGGGCGTGGAAGACGCGGCCGAAGAAGGCGTCCGACATCGACAGCAGCGACAGGCAGTCGAGCTTGCGCGGCTTGCGGTCGGAGATCCAGAGCCGGGAATAGCTGCTGTGCGGCTCACCCGACGACGATGCGCCAAATGCCGGACGGCCCTCGATGAAGCGGAAATCGTACTGCTTGGTCCAGGACATGTTCGTGTCGGGATGACGCTTGACCTGGTCGAACGGCGGCGCCTCGGGCTTTGTGGCCGGCTGGTGCGACCAGGACGGCCGGCGCTCGGCGAACACGACGGTGGCGAGCGTCGCCGCGTCAGAGTCGCCCTGACTCAGCTCGACGCACCAATGTTGCGAGGAGCGGTTCGCTTTCACCAACCGCACGTCGAGATCGAACGGCCCTTCCGCGATCGGCGCGCAATAGTTCACCGTCACCGCCAGCGGATCGCCCTGGATTTGCGGGTGCTGGATCAACGCGCGCAGTACGGTCGCCGCCGTGACGCCGCCAAACGGGCCGACGAAAGCCCAGTAATCCGGGCTGGTCCGCCCCTGCCAGCGGCTGTCGCCGGCAGTGACCCGGGTCGCCTCGTCGAACAAGTGAACTGGCGGTTCGGTCATGCATTCCTCCCGACGGTCATCGTATGATGGCCGTCAGGTGAAAAGCAATCGAAGGCCTTTGCAATGACGTCATGGGTCATTGCTGAAGGCGGGAGGGAAGGGCCCTTCACGCCCGCTGCGCTTGCACCGGCGCCATCACCGGGCCGACCGGCACGTTCCAGATGTCGTCGGCATATTCGCGGATGGTGCGGTCGGAGGAGAACCACGCCATGCGCGCGACGTTCAGGATCGAGGCGCGGGTCCAGGCCGGCACGGTCTGCCAGCGTGCATCGATGCCGCGCTGGGCCTCGTAGTAGGAATCGAAATCGGCCGAGACCATATAGTGGTCGAGATGGCGCAGCGCATGCGCGATCGGCTCGAACCGGCCGGGCTCGTCCGGCGAGAACGCGCCGGTCGCGATCGCATCGATCGCGCGCGCCAGCCGCGGTGACCGGTGGATCACGTCGGACGCGTCCAGCCCCTGCTTGCGGCGGAGCATGACCTCGTCGGCCTCCATACCGAAGATCGCGATGTTGTCGGCGCCGACATTGTCGCGGATCTCGATATTGGCGCCGTCCAGCGTGCCGATGGTAAGGGCGCCGTTCAGCGCCAGCTTCATGTTGCCGGTGCCGGAGGCCTCCATGCCGGCGGTCGAGATCTGCTCGGACAGGTCGGCCGCGGGAATGATCGTTTCCGCCAGGCTGACATTGTAGTCGGCCATGAACACCACCTTCAGCTTGCCACCGATCGCGGGATCGTTGTTGACGGTGTCGGCGACGTCGTTGATCAGCTTGATGATCAGCTTGGCGTAGCGGTAGCTCGCCGCCGCCTTGCCGGCAAAGATTTTCACCCGCGGCACCCAGTCGCGTTGCGGGTCGTCCTTCATGTCCTGATATAGCGCGACGGCTTCGAGGATGTTCAAGAGCTGGCGCTTGTATTCGTGAATGCGCTTGATCTGCACGTCGAACAGCGCGCCCGGATCGAGACGCACGTTCATGCGCTCGACGATCAGACGCGTCAGCAGCACCTTGTTGTGATGCTTCACCGCGCGGAACTTCTGGTGGAAGCTGGCGTCGGCAACGTAGCTCTCGAGGCTCGACAGCAGCGTCGGATCGTCGACGACGGCGTCGCCGCAGGCCTCGCGCAAGAGGTTCGTCAGCTTGGGATTGGCCAGGGTCAGCCAGCGGCGGAAGGTGATGCCGTTGGTCTTGTTGGTGATGCGGCCGGGATAGAGATGGTTGAGATCGTGGAACACGGTCTCCTTCATCAGGTCGGAATGCATCGCCGAGACGCCGTTGATGCGGTGCGAGCCGACGAAGGCGAGCTGGCCCATGCGCACGCGACGGCCGCTCTTCTCGTCGATCAGGGACACCGAGGCGCGGTAGTCGATGTCACCCGGTGCGCGCTGCTCGGCGAGCGCGAGATGCTGCGCATTGATGTGGTAGATGATCTCGAGATGCCGCGGCAGCAGCCGCTCGAACAGCTCGACCGGCCAGGTCTCGAGCGCCTCCGGCAGCAGCGTGTGGTTGGTGTAGGACAAGGTCGCGATGGTGATCTTCCAGGCCTCGTCCCAGCGGAAATTGTGCAGGTCGACCAGGATCCGCATCAGCTCGGCCACGGCGAGCGAAGGATGCGTGTCGTTGAGCTGCACCGCGGCCTTCTGCGCCAGGCTGCGCAGCTGGCCGTCGGAGCCGAGATGGCGCTTGACGAGATCCTGCAGCGAGGCCGAGACGAAGAAATATTCCTGGCGCAGCCGCAGCTCGCGTCCTGCCGGGCTCTCGTCGTTCGGATAGAGGAACTTGCAGATCGCCTCGGCGCGCGCTTCTTCTGCTGAGGCGCCGAGATAGTCGCCGGAGTTGAAGACGTCGAGCTTCAGCGGGTCTGGCGAGCGAGCCGACCACAGCCTGAGCGCATTCACATGCTGGCCGCGCCAGCCGACGATCGGGGTGTCATAGGCGACCGCCTGCACGGTCTCGCCGGGGTGCCAGATCGCGCGGTCGCGGCCCTTGTCGTCGACATGCTCGACGCCGCCGCCGAAATGGACGTGATAGACCACCTCTGGGCGCTGGAATTCCCAGGGATTGCCGAACGACAGCCAGACGTCGGGATATTCGTGCTGCCAGCCGTCGACGATCACCTGGCGGAACAGGCCGAAATCATAGCGGATGCCGTAGCCGATCGCCGGGATCTGCAAGGTCGCCATGCTCTCCATGAAGCAGGCCGCGAGGCGGCCGAGGCCGCCATTGCCGAGCGCGGCGTCCGGCTCGCATTTGCGCAGGTCCGTCAGGCCGACGCCGAGATCGCCGAGCGCGGTCTCGAACACCTTCATCAGGCCCATGTTGTTGAGCGCGTCGGTGAACAGGCGGCCGATCAGGAATTCGAGGCTGAGATAATAGACGCGCTTGCGCCCGGCGTCGTAGCTCTCCTTGTCGGCGGTCAGCCAGCGATGCACGATGCGGTCGCGCAAGGTCAGCGCCGCGGCGTGGTACCAGTCCTGCTGCGTCGCCTGGCTCGCTTCCTTGCCGATGGCGAGGCGAAGCTTGGCCAGGATGTCGCTCTTGATCTCCGCGACCGCCAATTCGTCGACGGGCTGGCCGATGCTTACGAAGCTGCGCTGGGACGGCTGATCTGTCACCTTGGAAACCTGTGATGCTACGAGGAACCGGTAAAAGCATACGATGGTTGCGCGCGGTCCGAAACCCGGGGAAAGGCTGGTCCGCACAGCTAGGTGATGGAAAATGATGCAAAAACGGGGCCGGAGTTCCGGGGGCGGAACACGCTGGCGGCTGGTTGCATATGCGGTGATGTTGAAAGGACTCTCCACATCGTCATCCCGGCGAAAGCCGGGATCCAGACTCACCGGCCGAAGATGAGGCCCGACAAGTCACTCCAATCGGGGTTGTCCCTTTCAATCAGCTCGACCTTCCAGTCGCGGTGCCAGTTCTTGAGCTGCTTCTCGCGAGCGATCGCCTCGATCGGAGTCGGTAAGCTCTCGACGTGAACCAGGTGAAAAACCTTGTACCTGCTGACGAACTTGGCGCCTCGCCCGGCACGGTGGTCTTCGAGGCGCCTTCTGACATCATTGGTGATGCCGATGCACCGCGTGCCATGATGCCCGCTGGCAAGAATGTAGACCGTCCATGCGGCCTGGGTGCTTATCGGTCCGTGCAAACCAAAGGGCTGCGGTGGCTCTGGGTCCCGGCTCGGGGGCCGGGACGACGATAAATCAGCACTTCCTTTTTCCGCAAGAACAAATTAAGAACAATTCAGCAGGCGATCGTTTATCCTGATTGCGATTCGATCCGCCCCAGACAAACCGGCATCAGTGCATCCCGCGAGGACACCCATGTCCCATATCGCCTTCGATCCCCTGGCCCTGACCCGCATTGCCGATTTCGCGCGCAGCCTGACGCGGCTGCACAAGACGGCGCGGCGGCGGGCCGTCGACGACGACCAGATCGATCGCGCTTTCAACGCGGTGTGCATGTCGGTCTGGGGCTACACCATCGACGACATTTCCGACGACCTGTTCTCGGCCACCGACCACACCTTCCTCGATGGCCTCGACGAGGCGCGAGCGCGCATCTTCGCCGCGGAGCAGGGCTATGACCTGGTCGACGACGAGGGCATGCTGACCGATTGGTGGGGCTTCTGCTGGATGATCCTGGCCGAGAAGCGCGGCCTGCTGACGCCGGACAACCGCGCCGCCGCACGGGCAGCGATCGAGGAGAAATATCTGGAAGCGCCGAACGTCATCGGCGTGATCGTCGCGCGCTAGTCCTGGCCGTCAGTCCCGGCGGACGCAGTCCGCGCTCAAGCTCCAGAGGTCGCTGTGCCGAGCCGGCCTGCGCCGACGCCGGCGCTGCGCCTTGGCGCAGCGCGTGTTCAATTCACATCCGCCTGCTTCAGCCGGCTTGCGGCGGGCTTTGGCGCGATGCTCAGGGGCGGCGGTGCGGTGCTGACATTGACGTCCGCCGGCAGAGCCATGGCCTGCGCGTCTGCGCCGACCATGTCGGCGCGCACCGGCGCGACCTTCATCTCGCTCAGCTTGGCCCGCATGTCCGAGTTGAGCCCGGGATAGGACGCGACCGGCTTGAAGTCGGCCGGCTGGCCGCCGCTGCCGCGCGCGCCGGAATAGGCCACCAGCCCGTCGGCCGTGGCGACGACGTCCCCCTGGCGCAGCGAGGTGTCGAGCGACAGATCGACCGGCGCCAGCCCGGCCGGATCGCGGCCGTTGCAGGTGCAGTCGGCGCGCAGCGCCTGGCGATAGGCGAACGCGTTCTCGCTGTCGGCATAGCGTTCCCCGTTCGCCGCCGTGGCGTAGTCGATGTTGGAGCCGAAATAGATCTTGGTCGCACTGGCCGGGCAGAACGCCTGGCACATCTGCGCCGGCGAGGCGAGGCCGCGCGCCAGCGGAAAATAGCGGCCGTCGCAGGTGCGCACGCAGAACGCTGCGCCCGATCCGCCGCTCGCGGCGCGCGGCTGGGCGGGGGCCTGCGGGTTGGTGCCGAACGGATCGGCGAAGAGGCCGCCTTGCGCCGCCGGCCGCTGCGATTGCGGCTTGTTGAAGCCGCCGAACAGGAAGTCGAACAGGCCCTGGGCCGACGCCATCCGCGGCGCCAGCGCGCCGGCCGCGACGAGGCCGACCGTCGCCGCGACAGCGACGTGGCGGGACCTCCGCCGAAACGACAACACGCTACGCAACGCCCGCTCCATCGCCAGGATCTTCACCGCAAAGCCACGCCGTGACGCGGCAACCCGCGTCGCTCGATCATGTGCGATCGAACGCGCCTTGCCCAAGGCATGGCGCCATCAGCTTTGCGGTAACCTTAACGGGCGTTGGTAAATGAGCGGTATGCGCGGGCGGCGAATTGCGCCGCGTGCCAAGCGCCTCAGAGGAATTCGTGCGCCTTGAAGAGCGCCTGGAACGGCAGGCCGGCCTGGGCGAAGGTCTCGGCGGCGCCTTCCTCGCGGTCGACCATCGTGAACACCAGCGTCACCTCGGCGCCGGCCTCGCGCAGGGTTTCCACGGCCTTCATCGCCGAGCCGCCGGTGGTGGTGACGTCCTCGACCACGACGATGCGCTTGCCGGCCAGGGTCTCGTCGCGGGTTAGGCCCTCGATCGCGAGCCTGGCGCCATGCTCCTTCGGCTTCTTGCGGACGAAGAAGGCCGCGATCGGATGGCCCTTGATCCAGGAGATCTGGGCGATCGCGCCGGCGAGCGGCACCGCGCCCATCTCCAGGCCGCCGATATAATCGAAGCCCTCGTCCTTCAGCGCCTCATAGGTGAGCTCGGCGAGCAAGGTGGCGCCCTCCGGGTCCATCATGGTCGGCTTCAGGTTGAAATAGAAATCGCTCTTGCGGCCGGAGGCCAGCGTGACCTCGCCACGGCCGAACGAGCGCCTGCGGATGATCTCGAGGAGGCGGGCGCGGGAGGCGGATTTGGACACGGCGTTTTCCCCTGAGGGTGGATTCTTGGGTGGCGCAATCTATCGGGGGCGGGCGGCGGAGACCAGCCGCCACGATGTCCCATCAACAACGGTACGTTTGAAGCCGGATGCAGTTTCGAGCTAATGGGAGCCCGCGACCAAGCAAGGACGATTGGGAAGGATGCCCCGCATGACGATCGAGCTGTACACCTGGAACACCCCGAACGGGCGCAAAATCTCGGTCGCGCTGGAGGAGATGGGGCTGCGATACCGCGTCGTTCCGGTCGACATCACCAAGGGCGCCCAGATGGCGCCGGAGTTCCTGGCGATCAGCCCCAACAACAAGATTCCCGCCATCGTGGATCCGGACGGCCCCGACGGCAAGCCGGTCAGCGTGTTCGAATCCGGCGCCATCCTGCTCTATCTGGCTGAGAAGACCGGGCAGTTCCTGCCGAGATCCCTCGCCGAGCGGATTCCGGTCTATGAATGGCTGATGTGGCAGATGGGCGGCTTCGGCCCGATGCCCGGCCAGGTGCACCATTTCATCGCGCTGACCAACGAGCAGGACCGCGCCTACGGCCTCAAGCGCTACATGGCCGAGACGGTCCGGCTCTATGGCGTGCTCGACCGCCGGCTGGCGCAGCACGAGTTCGTCGCCGGCGCGCTCTCGATCGCCGACTTCGCCATCCTCGGCTGGGCCTGGCGCCACCCCCGCCACAAGGTCGATCTGGCCGACTTTCCCCACGTCGAGCGCTGGTACGATACCCTGATGGCCCGCCCCGCCGTGAAGCGCGGCATGGAGGCGAAGCTGGACTGAGAAGCTCATCGGCCGTTCTTTGCCGACGATGACTTCCGAGATCTTTCCGCACGCGCGGTGCCCCCTCTCCCGCTCTCGTCCGCCTTTGCCGGGAGGCTTCGGCGGACAAGGTGGGGGAGCCGATGGAAATCACCCCCGCCGCGCCTCCAGCGCCATGCGCACCGCAAGTCCCGCGAGCACCGTGCCCATCAGATAGCGCTGCACCAGCGCCCAACTCGGCCGTGTCGCCAGGAACAGGGCAATCGATCCCGCCGCCATGGCGATCATGGCGTTGACGCTGACGCTGATCACGATCTGGATCGCGCCGAGCACCACCGACTGCGTCAGCACGCTGCCAACAGCGGGATCGATGAACTGCGGCAGCAGCGCCAGATACAGCATCGCGATCTTCGGGTTCAGCAGGTTGGTGACGAGCCCCATCAGGAACAGCCTGCGCGGGCTGTCGATGGCGAGCTTCCTCACCTGGAATGGCGAGCGTCCGCCCGGCTTCACCGCCTGCCACGCCAGATAGAGCAGGTAGGCCGCGCCGGCGAGGCGCAGCGCGTCATAGGCGAACGGCACGGCAAACAGCAGCGCCGTGATGCCGAACGCCGCCGCCAGCATGTAGACCAGAAAGCCGACGGCAACGCCGCCGAGCGAGACCAGGCCGGCGGCGTGGCCCTGCGTGATCGAGCGCGAGATCAGATAGATCATGTTCGGCCCTGGTGTCAGCACCATGCCGAGCGAGACGAGGGCGAAAGCGAGCAGGGAGGATGTGTGCGGCATGACTGGTTCGATGATCGGGATCTCTGCCGCTGCTTTAGCGCGGACGATCACGCATCGTCATCCGGTCAATTGCACCGAGAGCAATCAGCCCGCCGCCGGCGGCGCGACGTCCAGCGCAGGCAGCGGTCTGCCGGAGCGGTCGAACACACCGGCGATGCTCAACGCCAGCAGGACCAGCAGAATGGCCGCCGCGAGCGGCACGGAGTGCCCGATCATGGCGAGCAGGCAGGCTCCGAGCGCGATCACGAGGCCGATCTCCAGCGGCGCGATCGGCTCGCCGGCGTCGCTCCGCGCGTTCCAGTGGATCGCGATCCCCGCCGCCACCATCGGCATGTCGTAGATCATCGCGTAGGGCGTGGCGATGACGCTGCCGACCGCGACCAGCGCGATCGCCTGCTCCGTCATGCCGCGCCGCCAGGCGTCCCAGACCATCACGACGATGGAGCAGGACAACAGGAGCTGAACCAGGTAGCCGATCGGCGGCGGCGCGCCGAGCGCGTGCAAGCCAGCGATGACCGTCGGCATCATGTGATCGAGGCTGGCCTGGTTGGCCTGCAATTGCGCCTGATAGCTCGGAAACTTCACGATCCATTCGAGCCAGATCCACGGATCGAGCACAGCGCTGGAGACGACCGCGACGATCACGGTCGTCGCGATTGCCGAGAGGATGGCGCGCCAGTTGCGTGACGCCAGCAGCACGACCGGCATCAGCAGCACGAATTGCGGCTTGTAGGCGAGCAGGCCGAGCAGGGCGCCGGCAATGATGGGATGGCTCGCGAGCAGTCGCAGTCCGCCGATCAGCAAGGCCGCCGACAGGAAACCGTTCTGGCCGGTGATCGCGTTGATGAGCGTGGTTGGCGCCGCGAGCAGCGCCAGAGAGCTTAACGAGCGCCAATCGCGCGCCAGCGTCGCCAGGCCATAGAGCGCGAAGGTGACCGAGATCCAGCAGACGTAGGCCACCGGCAGCGCCAGCATGCCCAGGGGTATCAGCACCAGCAGGAAGGTCGGCGGATAGGGATAGGGAAAGCCGCCGCCGCCCAGCGTCGGATCCAGCGTCTGCTGATAGTGCGCGAGCGCAACCGGATCGTAGATGCTGGCGCCGGACAGCGCGGCAAATCTGCCGAACGACCATAGCCCGAAGAAGTCGCCAAACGCCGGCTGCGGCGACGACAGCGCCCAGCCGACGAGATAGGCGCCGTTGTAGAGCGCCATCGCGACCAGCAGGATCAGCACCGCGCGCCGGTCGCGCGTCTTGGGGTGAGCTGCGGATGAGGTCGTGGTCATGGAGCTCTTCGTTCGCGCCCTCGGCGCAGTCGTGGCATGGGGATGATCGGAGCTGTCAGCGATCGCTCGCGTGCGGTGCCTCTCCAACCTTGCCAGCGTGCGCTGCACGCCGTGTTACCGTCCGTCCATCCGGCCAGGCGCGATCTCATCGTGCCTAACGAGGGGTAAAATCTCCGCGTTCCGAGTGACCGTGGACAGGGGACGGGGTCATCGCTCCGCATCGGGCAACGCGCTCGTCAAGATTTATATTGCTATTTTTCCGAAGTCGTGCTCTATTCAGCGCATCCCGTCCTCATGCAGAGGGGCGTACGCGTCGTCACGATACGTTGAGGCGGGGAGCGGTGGCCGTGGGCCTGTCAGGTGCTGATGCACTGGACGATTGGCAGCTCGCGGACGTTCAAGCCGTGTGGTCCTGGCGCCCCGAAGCTGGCGCCAAGCCTGCGTGACATCACGTGTCGCGCTGGTGACGGGGGCAAACAAGCCGGTCCCCGGGGAGAGCTCGGAGCAGACGTTAAGCCCATCGCGCAGGGAGGGCCGGGTCTGTCCGGCTGGACCTGTGGTACCTGCCGCCTGCATTCTTTTGAGCAGGCGGGCCACGGGCCTCAGCCGAGGCCCGGCCTTCCCTGCGCCCTTTGCAAAATTCAGAGGGCGAACGACATGCATCCCTCGAGCAAATCATGCTGCGAGAAGGCTGAGGCATGTCTACGCCTCGCGTTGCAGCCAATGATCATCGTATCGGGGAGCATCAAACGGATGCGTATGAGGGCTGCGTTGCGAGGCACACTGCCCACCCTCCCCTGGAGGGGGAGGGTCGCCTCTCATGAGCGCAGCGAATGGGAGGGGGGGGTGGGGTGATCTCTCCACAGGCGCCGGCGCCCGCGGCTCACCCCACCCCGCTCGCCCGCTTCGCGTGCGATCGACCCTCCCCCTCCAGGGGAGGGTGGCATCTCGCTCGTGGACGGATTTCGGCGCTCGCGATGACGAAGCAGAGATCACCGCGATCAGCTCAATGCGCCTCGTCCCAATTGTCGGCGGCCCGCGCATCGACGTGCAGCGGCACCGAGAGCAGCACGGCGGGGAAGGGGGCGTCCTGCATGACGTGCTGCACCACCGGCAAGGTCGCGGCGACCTCGTCGTCCGGCACCTCGAAGATCAGTTCGTCATGCACCTGCAGCAGCATCTGAGCCGACAGCTTCTTTTGCGCCAGGGCCTCCTCGACGCGGGTCATGGCGCGCCGGATGATGTCGGCTGCGGTGCCCTGCAGCCGCGCGTTGATCGCGGCGCGCTCGTTGAAGGCGCGGACCGAGGCGTTCGATGCATTGATCTCCGGGTAATGGCACTTGCGGCCGAACAGCGTGACGACATAGCCGTGCTTGCGGCAGAACTCCTTGGTCGCATCCATGTAGTCGCGAATGCCCGGGAAGCGCTCGAAATAGCGCTTGATGTAGGCCGAGGCCTCCTCGCGGGCGATGCCGAGCTGGTTGGCAAGGCCGAAGGCGGAGATGCCATAGATGATGCCGAAATTGATCGCCTTGGCGCGGCGGCGGACTTCGCTCGGCATGTCCTTGATCGGCACGCCGAACATTTCGGACGCCGTCATCGCGTGAATGTCGAGCCCGTCCTTGAACGCCTGCTTCAGCACCGGGATGTCCGCGATCTCCGCCAACAGCCGCAACTCGATCTGCGAGTAGTCGGCCGACACCAGCTTATGGCCCGGCGTCGCGATGAAGGCGCGGCGGATCTTGCGGCCATCTTCGGTCCGGACTGGGATGTTCTGCAGGTTCGGCTCGTTCGACGACAGCCGGCCGGTGGTGGTCGCCGCCAGCGCGTAGGTGGTGTGCACGCGATGCGTCTGCGGGTTGACATAGGTCGGCAGCGCATCGGTATAGGTCGATTTCAGCTTCGAGACCTGGCGCCATTCCAGGATCTTGCGCGCGAACTCGTTGCCTTGCTCGGCGAGGTCGTCGAGAATCGACGCGGACGTCGACCAGGCGCCGGTCTTGGTCTTGGTGCCACCCGAAAGGCCCATCTTGCCGAACAGGATGTCGCCGATCTGCTTGGGGCTGCCGACATTGATCGGCTCGCCGGCCAGCTCCTGCAGCTCGGCCTCGACCCTAGCGGCAGTCTGGGCGAAATCGCCGGACAGACGCGACAGCACCTGGCGGTCGATCGAGATGCCGCGCCGCTCCATGCGCGCGAGCACCGGCACCAGCGGCCGCTCCAAGGTCTCGTAGACGGCGGTCATGCGCTCGGCCGTGAGGCGCGGCTTCAGCACGCGCCAGACGCGATGAATGACATCGGCCGCTTCGGCGGAATGCGCCGTGGCCCGGTCGATCGCGACCTGCTCGAACGTCAGCTTGTTCTTGCCGCTGCCGATCAGCTCGCTTTCGCCGAGCACGGCGTGGCCGAGCACATGCTCGGCCAGAGACTCGAGCTTGTGCGAGCCGCGCCCGGCATCGAGCGCGTAGCTCATCAGCTGGATGTCGTCGACATTCGCCAGCGTGATGCCGTGCTGCGCCAGCAGCACGGCGATGAACTTGATGTTGTAGCCGATCTTGAGCAGCCCTGTGGATTCGAGGACCGGCTTCAGCGCGGCGAGCGCATCGCTCTCCTTGATTTGGTCCGGCGCGAGCCCGGCATCGAACAGGCCGCCGCCATCGCCGGCCTGGCGATGCGCCAGCGGGATGTAGCAGGCCTCATTCGGCGCAAGTGCCAGGGCGATGCCGCACAAGCTAGCCTGCATCGGATCGATCGAGCTGGCCTTGACCTCGAGAGTGACGCGGCCGAAGTCATGGATGCGCGCGAGCCAGGTGTTCAACTCTGGGAGGCTACGCAGCGTCTGGTACTTGTCGCGATCGATCCGCCCGCTCTTCGCCGCCTCCGCCCTGGATTCCGCGAGGCTCGCCGGCGTGCCCTTGCTCATCGCCGACTTGTCGGTACGCGGATCACCGGTGCGAGGGCTCCCTCCCCCCTTGTGGGGGAGGGCTGGGGAGAGGGGTGCTGCGGAGGCACCGTTGGTGGGGTGCCCCCCTCCCTGACCCTCCCCCACAAGGGGGGAGGGAACGGAGGCAGCAGTGCCCGCACCACTCTTCAACTGCTCATCCGCCGACACGTCGGCGGGATCGATGTGCGAATACTCTGCGACGCGGCGCGTCAGCGTCGTGAACTCCATCGCCTTCAGGAACGCGATCAGCTTGCGCGGATCCGGCTCGTGCACCGCGAGGTCGTCGAGCGGCACCTCGAGCGCGACCTTGTCGTCGAGCAGCACCAGTTGGCGCGAGATCCGCGCCTTCTCGGCGTTCTCGATCAGAGCCTCGCGCCGCTTCGGCTGCTTGATCTCGCCCGCGCGCGTCAGCAGCCGTTCGAGATCGCCATAGTCGGTGATCAGCTGCGCGGCGGTCTTGATGCCGATGCCGGGCACGCCCGGTACGTTGTCGGTGGAATCGCCGGCCAGCGCCTGCACCTCGACCACCTTCTCCGGCGGCACGCCGAACTTCTCGATGACTTCGGCGATGCCGATGCGGCGGTCCTTCATCGTGTCGTACATCGTGACGCAGTCGTTGACGAGCTGCATCAAATCCTTGTCGGAGGACACGATGGTGGTGGTGGCGCCGCGCTCGCAGGCAAGCCGCGCATAGGTCGCGATCAAATCGTCGGCCTCGTAGCCGGCCTGCTCCAGGCAGGGCAGCTCGAAGGCGCGGACCGCCTCGCGGATCAGCGCGAATTGGGGGATCAGATCGTCGGGCGCCGGCGGCCGGTGCGCCTTGTAGTCGGCAAAGATCTTGTTGCGGAACGTGACCTCGGACTTGTCGAACACGATGGCCAGATGCGTGGGACGGTCGGTCTCGGGCATGTCGCGCAGGAGCTTCCACAGCATGTTGCAGAAGCCGAGCACGGCATTGACCTGCAGCCCGTCGGACTTGCGGTTGAGTGGCGGCAGCGCGTGGTAGGCGCGGAAGATGTACGACGAGCCGTCGACCAGGAACACATGGTCGCCTTTGGCCGCGCCCTTGGCGGCGGCAGGCGCGGGAGCGGCGGGCGTGGCGGCGGCTTTCTGGGGAGCTTTGGGCATGGCCGCAATGTAGGGATTTTCGCTCGCATTGACAGCCGTGACGACGCCATGCGCACCGGATTTTTCCGCCCCTCAGTCCGGTCGGACGCAGCGGGTCAGGAACTCCATGACGGCGCGAATGAGGGGCGTGCGCCTGAGGTCGCGATGAACGATGAGCCAGATGTCCCTGCTGATGGCCGCGCCGCCGGCTTCGAAGCGGGTGAGGTCAGGATCATGATCGCCGAGAAAATGCGGCAGGGCGGCGAGCCCCAGCCCTGCGCGCGCCGCTGCGGCCTGGCTCTCGAGATCGCTGCTCCGAAACACGATCGTGCGCTGCCCGGCGACCGCCTTCAGCCATTGCTGCTGGGGTGCCGAGTCCATGCTGGCATCATAGGCGATGAATCCGAGCGCATGCTGCGGCGTCTCCTTGAGATAGTGCGGCGCGCCGTAGAGGTTGAAGCCGAAGCTGCCGATCTTGCGTGCGATCAGGCCGGGCTCGTCGGGACGCGACAGTCGCAGAGCGATGTCGGCTTCCCGTCGGTTGAGCGAGGCGCTGCGCTTCTCGCCGATCAGCTTGATGATGATGGCAGGATGCCGTCGGTGCAGCTCGACCAGCCGTGGCGCGATCAGCCTGTTGGCGAGCGTCGGCGGCGCGCTGACCGAGACCTCACCGGCCAGACCGGGACGCGATGCGACCACGGCGCGCTCGATCGCGAACGCGGCCTGCTCCATCGGGCCGGCGGCCGCGGCGAGGCGGCGGCCGTCCTCGGTCAGCTCATAGGCCCGCGCTCGGCGGTCGACCAGCTTCAGTCCGGTGGCCCGTTCCAGGGCCGCGACCCGGCGGGCCACCGTGACATGATCGACGCCGAGACCACGTGCGGCGGCCGACAGCGTGCCCTCGCGGGCCAGCGTCACGAAGTGGTGAAGGTCGGTCCAGTCGATCCGCATGTTCGAATATTCACAATAGGGGAGCCAAATTGGGCAATTCCGCAGAATGCCAACGCTGACCACACTGTCCGGATCAAGGCAAGATGTGTGGAGACGGGCATGGTTGCTATCGTTCGACTGAAGTCACCCGGTGGCGCGGAGAATCTGGTGCTGGAGAATGTTGAGCTGCCGGCGCCGGGCGCCAACGAGATCCGGCTGCGCCACACCGCGATCGGCGTGAACTTCATCGATATCTACCAGCGCAGCGGCCTCTATCCGCTGCCCGATGGAGTTCCTGGCGTCGAAGGGGCGGGGATCGTGACCGCGAAAGGCGCGGACGTGACAGAGTTGTCCGTCGGCGACCGCGTCGCCTATGCCGGCGCCCCGGTCGGCGCCTATGCCTCGGAGCGAAATCTGCCCGCCTGGCGCGCGATGCCGCTGCCCGACGCCGTGTCTGAAGCGAGCGCTGCGTCGACCCTGCTGAAAGGCATCACCGCGGTGATGCTGCTCAATCGTACCTATGCCGTCGGAGCCGGAACGACGCTGTTGGTGCACAGTGCCGCCGGCGGGCTCGGCCAGGTGCTGACGCGACTGGCTCGGCTGCGCGGCGCGACCGTCATCGGCACGGTGAGCTCGGAGGCCAAGGCGGAGCTCGCGCGTGCCGCTGGCGCGCGCCATCTGATCGTCGGCCGGGATGCTGACTTTGTCGATGCCGTGAAGCGATTGACCGACGGGCGCGGCGTCGACGTCGCCTATGATGGCGTCGGCGGCAAGACGCTTGCACGGACGCTCGCCTGCGTCAGGCCGTTCGGGACGGTCGCCAGCATCGGTCAGTCCGGCGGTCCAATTCCAAGCCTTGCCGTCGAGGAGCTGGGGCCGCGCCGCAGCCTGTCGCTGGCACGCCCGAGCGTGATGGCCCATGTCAACGATGTCGCCGACTATCGCAGGGATGCAGCGACGGTTCTCGCCGCGCTCGCCGATGGCGATCTCGTCGGCCACGGCACCGCGTATCCGCTGGCGCGGGTCGTCGAGGCCCATATCGATCTGGAGAGCGGCCGCAGCCGTGGCGCGCTGCTTCTGGTGCCCTGACGGTGAGGCTACTCCGCCGGCTGCAACACGGCTTTCGGCTTCAGCGGAGCGATCCAGAACGCGATGGGGCGTTCGAACAGGAAGCGGGCGCCGACGCGGAGCGCGAGGCGCCAGATCAGGAGCGCGCCGAGCACGCCGGCGATCGTGACCAGCAGCGAGATCGTTCCGATGTCCCCGATCACCCCGGTCTTCAGCAGGACTGTGCGTGTGGCTGCCATGGGCAGGAAGAAGGCGAGGTAGATCACGATCGAATGCTCGCCACAGAAGCGCAGCGCATTGAGGAGTTGCGCGCGCGCCAGCAGCGTGCCGGCGATGATGATGGCGACCGCGCCGGCATAGCCAAGCATGAGGGAGACAGCCGGCCATTCGCTGACACCGAGGTTCACCAGCGACTGGTTGATCACCGCCCAGGCGAGCAGGCCGACGATGGCGAGCATCGGCTGCGCCCGCGCGCGGTCCGACAGCGCGAAGATGGTGGTCGCGAACAGATAGCCGGAATAGATGTAGACGAAGCGGGCGCAGAATTCGTCGATCACGGTCCAGCCAGTGACGATATGCGACATTTCCAGGCCGGCCGCGATGCCCCAGATCACCGGCGCCGGCAGCTTTCGTGTCAGTTTGATGACGACGAAGAAGATCGGCAGCAGATAGATGAACCACAGCGTGCCGAACGGCTCGACGAAGGATTCGAGATACAGATAGCCGGCATGTTGCCAGCCGGAGGCCGCGGCGAAGCCGGGCGCCTTGAAGCCGAACTGGATGGTCACCCACAGCACGTAGAAATAGGCGAAATGCACGACCTTGCGGTCGATATAGGTGCGCCAATCCCGGTCGATCACCAGCGGCAGGAACAGGCCGGAAATCAGGAAGAAGTCGGGCATCCGGAACGGCTTGGCGAATGCGACGACGGCGTGCATGAAGCCGGTCTCGCCGGCGGCCAGCTCGACGCCGAGCACCGAGTGCATCATCACGACCATGATGATGCAGATACCCTTGGCGTAGTCGACCCAGTCGATGCGCGCCTCGGTTCCGGCCGATTTCGGCGTACCATTTGCGGTCATGCTGTCCCTCTTTGGCGCGGAGCTGCCGCATTGTCGGGCAGAGCCGTTAATACTCCTCCTTGTCATCCAAACGTCATGCCGTTTTCTAAATTCCCCTTGAACCGCAAATGGTTTAAGACGCGAAAGTATTAACCTTGAAGGATGGGTTTCGATGCGAATTGCGATGATCGGCACGGGCTATGTGGGGCTGGTGTCCGGTGCCTGCTTCGCCGATTTCGGCCACCAGGTGACCTGCGTGGACAAGGACGAGAGCAAGATCGCCGCGCTGCATCGCGGAGAAATCCCGATCTTCGAGCCCGGCCTGGATGCGCTGGTCGCGGCCAACGTCAAGGCCAAGCGGCTCGATTTCACCACGGACCTCAAGCAGCCGGTCGCGGAGGCCGATGCCGTGTTCATCGCGGTTGGTACGCCGTCGCGGCGCGGCGACGGTCACGCCGACCTCACCTACGTCTATGCCGCAGCGCGCGAGATCGCAGCCTCCCTCACCGGCTTCACCGTGGTCGTGACGAAGTCGACGGTGCCGGTCGGCACCGGCGACGAGGTCGAGCGCATCATCCGCGAGACCAATCCGACGGCCGATGTCGTCGTTGCCTCCAATCCGGAATTCCTGCGCGAAGGTGCCGCGATCCGCGATTTCAAATGGCCGGATCGCATCGTCGTCGGCACCGCGGACGAGCGCGGCCGCAAGGTGCTCGGCGACATCTATCGCCCGCTGTCGTTGAACCAGGCGCCGATGATGTACACCGAGCGCCGCACCGCCGAGCTGATCAAGTACGCCGCCAACGCGTTCCTCGCCACCAAGATCACCTTCATCAACGAGGTCGCCGATCTCGCCGAGAAGGTCGGTGCCGACGTGCAGGAGGTGGCGCGCGGCATCGGTCTCGACAACCGCATCGGCTCCAAGTTCCTGCATGCCGGTCCGGGCTTCGGCGGCTCGTGCTTTCCGAAGGATACGCGCGCGCTGATCAAGATCGCGCAGGACTACGACACGCAGCTGCGCATCGTCGAATCGGTGCTGGCCGTCAACGACAACCGCAAGCGAGCGATGGCGCGCAAGGTCGCGCATGCGGTCGGCGGCAATCTGCGCGGCAAGACGGTGGCGGTGCTCGGCCTCACCTTCAAGCCGGAGACCGACGACATGCGCGAGGCGCCGTCGATCCCGCTGGTGACCGGGCTGCTCGACATGGGCGCCAAGGTGCGCGCGCATGATCCGGTCGGCATCGAGCAGGCCAAGAAGGAGCTGCCGGAGATCGCCTATTTCGACGATCCCTATGAGTGCGCGACGGGCGCCGATGCGATCGTGCTGGTGACCGAATGGGTGCAGTACCGCGCCATGGATCTCGATCGCCTCAAGGAGGTGATGGCCCATCCGGTCGTCGTCGACCTGCGCAACGTCTACCGCCCCGACGAGATGGCCGCTCACGGCTTCGTCTACGAGAGCGTGGGCAGGCCGTCGGTGAAGGGCGCGTGATGTGAGGAGCGTGACATGACGTTGTCATACCCCGCGCAGGCGGGGTATCCAGTAGCCTCGATCTTCGTCATCCGCGAGATCTGCGTCTACTGGATTGTCCGCCTTCGCGGGCAATGACGGGTTCAACGATTGCCCCTTCGCTTCGACACACCGCTGCCCATCGACGCCGTGCTGGACGACCTGTCCGGCACGCTCGAACGCAGCAACACCGCCGTTCTGGTGGCGCCGCCCGGCGCCGGCAAGACCACGCGGGTGCCGCTGGCCTTGCGTGATGCGCCGTGGGTCGGAACTAAGAAGATCATCGTGCTGGAGCCCCGCCGGATCGCGGCCCGCGCCAGCGCCGAGCGGATGGCGAAGTCGCTCGGCGAGCGCGTAGGCGACACCGTCGGCTACCGCGTGCGCTTCGGCTCGAAGATCTCGCGCGCGACCCGCATCGAGGTCGTCACCGAGGGCATCTTCACGCGGCAGATCCTGGATGATCCCGAGCTGACCGGCGTCGCCGCCGTGCTGTTCGACGAATTCCACGAGCGCTCGCTCGATGCCGATCTCGGCCTGGCGTTGGCGCGTGATGCGCAGCAGGGGCTGCGCGAGGATCTCCGCATCCTCGTGATGTCGGCGACGCTCGACGGCGCCCGCGTCGCTACCCTGCTCGGCAATGCACCGGTGGTCGAGAGCGAGGGCCGCGCCTATCCGGTGGAGACCCGCTATGTCGGCCGCAAGCCGGATGCGCCCGTCGAGCGCCAGATGGCCGAAACCATCGCCAGCGCGCTGCGCGCCGATGCCGGCTCCGTGCTCGCCTTCCTGCCGGGCGCCGCCGAAATCCGGCGCACCCAGACCATGCTCGCCGAGCGCGTCCACGATGCCAGCGTTGAGATCGTGCCGCTGTTCGGTGCGCTCGATGCCGCGGTCCAGGACCGCGCCATCTCGCCCGCCCCAAAAGGGCAGCGCAAGGTGGTGCTGGCGACCTCGATTGCCGAGACTTCGCTGACCATCGAAGGCGTCCGCATCGTGGTCGATTCCGGGCTCGCCCGGGTGCCGCGCTACGAGCCGGACATCGGCCTGACCCGGCTAGAGACGGTGCGGGCTTCGCGCGCCGCTGTCGATCAGCGCCGTGGCCGCGCCGGCCGCACCGAGCCTGGCGTCTGCTACCGGCTATGGGACGAGCCGCAGACGGCCTCGCTGGCGGCCTATACGCAGCCGGAAATTCTCAGCGCCGACCTGTCCTCGCTGGTGCTCGATCTGGCGCAATGGGGTGTCAGTGACCCCTCCGCGCTGAGCTTCCTCGATCCGCCGCCGCAACCGGCCTGGAAGGAGGCGCGTGATTTGCTGCGCGAGATCGACGCTCTCGACGAAGAAGGCCGCCTCACCGACGAGGGCCGCCGCCTGCGGGCACTGGCGCTGCCGCCGCGGCTCGCCCGCATGATCGTCGACGCCGCCGATTATGGCGCCGCCGCGCAGGCCGCCGACATCGCCGCCATCCTGACCGAGCGCGGGCTGGGCGGCGACAGCGTTGATCTCGAGGTCAGGCTCGATCAGTTCCGTCGCGACCGCTCGCAACGGGCGCAGAGTGCGCGTGACATGGCACGGCGCTGGGCGCAGCAGGTCGAGGCGGCTTCCTCCCCGCAAGTGCAAGGGCAGCTCAGCACCGGCTTGATGCTCGCCTTTGCCTTTCCGGACCGGATCGCGCGCAACCGCGGCAATGCCAGCTTCGTGCTCGCCAATGGCCGTGGCGCCGCCGTCGAGCCGACCTCGTCGCTGGCGCGCGTACCCTATATCGCGGTCGGTGAGCTGACGGGAACGGCGGCCAGCGGCCGCATCCTGCTGGCGGCGCCGCTGGCGATCGAGGATATCGAGCGGCATTTTGCTGCGCATATCGAAGCGAGAGACGAGGTCAGCTTCGATCAAGACGCGATGGCGTTGCGGGCGCGGCGCCGACGCAAGCTGCATGCGATCACCATGGCCGATGCGCCGGTCGCGCTGACGCCGTCGGAGGAGACCGCGCGCATCTTCGCCGACGGCATCTGCGCCGCGGGCCTTGACAGGCTGCCGTGGTCGAAGGCCGCCCTGCAATGGCGCGATCGCGTTACCTTCCTGCGCAAGGCGGAAGGCGACAGTTGGCCGGACCTGTCGGATGCGGGGCTTGCCGAGCGGCGCGAGGACTGGCTGGTGCCGCTGCTGGCCGACAAGACCTCGCTCAAGGATGTCTCGCCCGGCGACGTCTCGGATGCCGTCATGGCACTGCTCCCCTGGGATCTGCGGGCCCGGCTCGACCGGGAGGCGCCGACGCATTTCGAGGCGCCGACCGGCACCATGCTGGCGATCGACTACGAGGCCGAGCAGGGGCCCACCATCGCGGTGCGGCTGCAGGAGCTGTTCGGCCTGAACGTCCATCCCTCGATCGCGCGCGGCGCGGTGCCCCTGGTGCTGGAGCTGCTGTCGCCGGCGCAGCGGCCGGTACAGGTGACGCGCGATCTGCCCGGCTTCTGGCGCGGCTCCTATGCCGCGGTCCGCACCGACCTGCGCGGCCGTTATCCGCGCCATCCCTGGCCCGACGATCCGGCCCATGCCGAGCCGACCCGGCGGGCCAAGCCGCGGGGAACGTAGCTCATGCAAATTGTACCGCCGCTATCGTTGTCGTTAACGCTTCACTCATCGTTTTCGCCAAAATGGCGGCGGCAGCCGGTCGCTCGCAGTCGCCCGTCAGCGGCTTTGATGGTCAAATCGGTTGCGGGGTAAAGTCGGGCGTTTGCGTCATGCGTAACATAATGATCTTTGCGGCCGTTCTCGTCGGTCTCGGCACCTTCATGGCGCAACTGGCCGATCGCCTGACCCCCGCGTCGGCATCCGCGACACCGTCCGTGCGGGTTGCCACGGCGGAACCGTCTGCCGCGGGCCAGCGCAGCCTGAGCATTCCGACCGACCGCCGCGGTCACTTCCGCGCCGACGGCCGCATCGACGGCCAGCGCATCAGCTTCATGGTCGATACCGGCGCCTCGATGGTCGCGCTGAACGAAAGCTCGGCCGCCCGCTTCGGCCTGCGCCCTGCGCGCGGCGACTACACCGCCACCGTGACCACGGCCAACGGCACCGTGAAGGCGGCGCGGGCGAAGCTCGCGATGGTCGAGCTCGGCGAGCTCACCGTGCGCGATGTCGACGCGCTGGTGCTGCCCGATACGGCGCTGTCGGAGAACCTGCTCGGCCTGTCCTTCCTGTCCAAGCTGAAGCGTTTCGCTTACGCCAACGGCCAGATGGTGCTGGAGCAGTAGGCTGCACCGAAGCGGAATGTTGTTTCGCGCGTCACCGGCCCCCATATACCGGCAGGCAGGCCGATCCCGAGTCGCAGTCATTGAATAGTTCGTCGGGTGGCCTGCGCGAGCGGTCCTGCCCGATTGTTGCCTGCATTCCTCTGCCTTCTGACACTGTTGTCTGACGTCGTGCTAAGCATGAACGCCTTCTTCCATTGATGTGATATTGCCGAGGCCGTCTCCTGATGTTTCCGAAACCCAAGCCCGTCCTGGTTCCCAATACCTACGCCTTCGAATCCGAGCCGATGGTGAAGCCGACGGGCTTCCGCGAATATGACGCGCGCTGGCTGTTCAATAAGGAGATCAATTTGATGGGGGTGCAGGCGCTCGGCATGGGGCTGGGCGCGCTGATCGCCGAACGCGGCGTGAAGCAGGAGATCGTGACCGGGCACGATTTCCGCGGCTACTCCGCCTCGATCAAATACGCCCTGATTTCGGGCCTGATGGCCGCCGGCTGCAAGGTGCATGACGTCGGCCTCGCGGTGACGCCGATGGCCTATTTCGCGCAGTTCGATCTCGACGTGCCCTGCGTCGCCATGGTGACCGCCTCGCACAATGACAACGGCTGGACCGGCGTGAAGATGGGCGCCAACCGTCCGCTCACCTTCGGGCCCGAGGAGATGACCCGGCTGAAGGAGATCGTGCTCAACGCCGAGTTCAAGAACGGCGGTGGCGGCTCCTACCAATTTCACGAGAATTATCCGGCGCGCTACATCGCCGACCTCACCAGCCGTCCCAAGCTCAAGCGCAGGCTCAAGGTGGTCGCGGCCTGCGGCAACGGCACCGCGGGCGCGTTCGCGCCGCAGGTGCTGGAGGCGATCGGCTGCGAGGTGATCCCGCTCGACACCGAGCTCGATCACACCTTCCCGAAATACAATCCCAATCCCGAAGACATGGAGATGCTGCACGCCATCCGCGATGCCGTGCTCGCGCACGAGGCCGATGTCGGTCTCGGATTTGATGGCGACGGCGACCGCTGCGGCGTGGTCGACAACACCGGCGAGGAGATTTTTGCCGACAAGGTCGGCGTGATGCTGGCGCGCGACATGTCGGCGATCCACAAGAATGCGCAGTTCGTCGTCGACGTGAAATCAACCGGGCTGTTCATGACCGATCCGGTGCTGCAGGCCCAGGGCGCGAAGACCGTCTATTGGAAGACCGGCCATTCCTACATGAAGCGCCGCACCAACGAGCTCGGCGCGCTCGCCGGTTTCGAGAAATCCGGCCACTTCTTCTTCAACAAGCCATTCGGTCGCGGCTATGACGATGGTCTGGTCTCGGCGATCGCGATCTGCGAGATGCTCGATCGCGCGCCCGGAAAATCGATGGCCGACCTGAAGGACGCGCTGCCGAAGACCTGGTCGTCGCCGACGATGTCGCCGCATTGTGGCGACGAGGTCAAATACGGCGTCGCCGACGCCGTAGTGAAGCATTTCCAGGCGCTGCAGCAGCAGGGCGGCAAGGTCGCGGGCCAGCCGATCCGCGATCTCGTCACCGTCAATGGCGTGCGCGTCACGGTCGAGGACGGCAGCTGGGGTCTGGTGCGAGCGTCATCCAATAAGCCCGAGCTCGTGGTGGTAGTCGAAAGCCCGGTGTCCGAGCGGCGCATGCACGACATGTTCGAGGCGGTCAACGAGGTGCTGCGGACGCATCCCGAAGTCGGCGCCTACAACCAGACGATCTGAGGCCGCGTTGATGATGTCGCGCTGGGGCCGATGCTCGCGCTGATCCCATCCTATTCGATGGGATCAAGCAGCCCTCAGGGAGCTCAGGAACTGATCGACCTCGGATTTGAGCCGGGTGGATTGCGAGGATAGTCCGTTCGCCGACTCCAGCAGCCGGGACGCGGCGCTGCCGGTCTCGTCGGAGGCACGGGTCACGCTGCCCATGCTTTGGCTGACAAGCCGCGTGCCTTCGGCCGCCTGCTGCACGTTGCCGGAAATTTCTCCGGTGGCGAGGCCCTGCTGCTCGACCGCGGTGGCGATCTCCTTGGAGATTTCGTCGATCTCGGCAATCGTTCCCCCGATCGCCTGGATGGCGCTGACGGCGTCCCCCGTGGCGCTCTGGATGCTCTGCACCTGGCTGGAAATTTCCTCGGTGGCCTTCGCGGTCTGGTTGGCGAGCGCCTTGACCTCGCTTGCCACGACGGCGAAGCCCTTGCCGTGCTCGCCAGCGCGCGCCGCCTCGATGGTGGCATTCAGCGCCAGCAGGTTGGTCTGGCTGGCGATCGTCTGGATCAGCGTCACCACCTCGCCGATCTTCTGGGTGCCGGCAGCCAGGCTCTCGACCACCGTGTTGGTGCGGCGAGCTTCGTCCGCCGCTTTCGCGGCGATCTCCGCCGAGCGCGTCACCTGCTGCGAGATGTTGTTGATCGACGCAGTCAGCTCTTCCGTTGCGGCAGCGACCGTCTCGACATTGGTCGACGCCTGCTGCGAGGCGCCGGCCGCGGCCGACGTCTGGCGCGAGGACTCGGCGCTGCTCCGGCTCATCGACGAGGACAGGCTCTGCATCTCGTTTGCGGCGACGGCCACCGCCTCGACGATGCCGCCGATCTTGCGCTCGAAGCCCTCTGCCAGCTCGCGCCGGGCAAGATCGGTCTGCTGCTTGACGCGTTGCTCGGCCTCGAACCGCTCGGCGTTGGCGCGCGCCTCGGCAGCGATCGCCGATTCGGCTTCCGCGGTCTTGCGCGCGCTGGTTTCGAACAACTGCGTCAGCTTGAGCGCGAGGGCGATGAGAACGCCGGCCTCGATCAGCAGGATGACCGCATGCAGCACAACGCGGCCGAAATCAGCGCCGCCCGGGTAGATCGCTGCAGGAAAGACGAAGTTCAGGACCAGATGGTGAAGCGCGACGGCGACGGTGCCGGCCAGGATCGGCCGGTAGTCGCAATATGCGACCAGACAGGCCAGCGCCGCGAAGAAATACATGTGCATGTCGATCTGCCAGGCATGTCCGGACATCTGGTAGACGAGCACGGATACGCCGCCCATGACGGCGACTGCGACGGTGAGCTGGGTCGACAAAGTGTCGCCAGCGCTGCGCCAGGAAAGGGTTGCCACCACTGCCATGACGACCATGAGCATGGTCGGCATCAACCAGTCGCCGCGCGACAGCCCGATGATGAGGGAGAGCGGAACGTGAACCCAGAGCACCGCCAGCAGAAGCTTGCTGGTCGTGTGCCGGACGGTTGCCAGATCGCTGGTCTCGACGGTCATTTCCTATTCCCCCAAAGAGATCATTTTGCAAAGCAGGCGGAGACCGCCTGCGGATCGATGATGAGCCAGGCGCCAGCCTCGCGCAGCCGCGCCAAGCCGTCGTGTTCGCCGGGACGGACGACCAGCAGCGATGAAACGGTCGTCGTGCGCACGAGAGCGGCGTCAGCCGAGGCCGCAGCGAGCATCGCCTGTTGCGCGCTCCACCAAGGTGGGAAAGCGACGGCCACGATTTCGCTCCCCATGCGCACCTGGAGTGACAGCGCAGCAACCGCGACAAAGCTCGCGATCAGGAGCGCCGTGGCATTGAGCCAGGCGCGCGAAGGCTGAGGTATGGTTGCACCGGACGTCATCGCATCCAAGAATAGAGGGATGGGAATAACTTCAGGTAAACGTTCGTTAGGGATGACGACCGAGGTTCGGGACGCTAGCGCTGCAACGTCGAAGCTGCCCGGAATGCTCGGCTCAGACCGGCGGCACCGGCAGCGCCGTCACCGACTTGATCTTCTCCATGGCGAAGCGCGAGGTGACGTTCTTGAGGGGCACCGCGCTGATCAGCTTCTTGTAGAAGACATCGTAGCTCTGCATGTCCGCAACGACGACGCGCAGCATGTAGTCGACGTCGCCGGCCATCCGGTAGAACTCCATCACCTCCGGCATCGAGCTGACCGCCTCGGCGAATTTGCGCAGCCAGGCCTCAGAATGGTCGGCGCTCTCCACCGACACGAACACGGAGATGCCGAGCCCGATCTTGTTCTGATCGACCAGGGCCACCCGGCGCAGGATCACGCCATCGGCCTCCAGCCGCTGGATGCGCTTCCAGCACGGTGTCGACGACAGTCCGACCCGGTCGCCGATCTCGGCGACGGACAGCGAAGCGTCCTCCTGCAGGACCATCAGAATCTTGCGGTCGATGGCATCGAGCCGGCGATTGGCCTCGGAGCTTTGGGCGGCGACATCGGTCATGGAGAAACTTGTTCCATATGAAGGCTATAAAACCCTCATATAGAGAAAATCGTTCCAAGGCAAGGATCGGCCGTTCAGCCCGTTGCGGCCGGGTCTGGCCGCTTTCGCGGAGGGGTAGGCCGGTCTCCTGTTACCGCTCGTCGTTCTCCTTCAGCCAGCGGCCGACCAGATGATGAGCAATGGCGAACGGATGCGGTCCCGCCAAGCCATCCGGATGCTGCCGCACCAGCATCTGCCGGGCCTCGTCGCGGCTGAACCAGCGCACGTCCTCGAGCTCGTTACGGTCGATGACGATGTCTTCGTTGAGCGCCCGGGCGCTGCAGCCGATCATCAGCGACGACGGGTAAGGCCAGGGCTGGGTCATGTAATAAGTCACGTCGGTGCAGCGAATGCCGGATTCTTCGAACACCTCGCGCCGGACGGCGTCCTCGATCGTCTCGGCCGCCTCGACGAAGCCGGCGAGGCAGGAATACATGCCGGCCGGAAACTGCTTCTGCCGCCCGAGCAGGCACTTGTCGCCGGAAGCGACCAGCGAGATCACGACCGGATCGGTGCGCGGGAAATGCTCGGTCTTACAGCTCGGGCATTCGCGCTTCCAGCCGCCCTCGCGCATCGCGGTCTTGGCGCCGCAATTGGCGCAGAAGCCGTGACGCTGATGCCAGGACACCAGGGATTTCGCCATCGCGATCGTCGCCAGCTGGTCGACCGGGGTCGCACCCTGCATTGCCATCCCGCGCAGCTCGGCGACCGACACATCGTCGCGCCCGGCGAGCTTTTCGACGGCGGCCGGCGAGATGCCCATGCCGAACACGGCCGCGCCGTCCTGCAGCCCGAGGAAGATCGTTCCCGGATTGGCACCGAACTTCAGCGCCTCGTCGATCGACAGCAGCGCGCGCAGCTGGTCGCCGTCGCGCTTCAGCACCAGCGAATCGCGGTGCACGACATAGGCGCGCGTCGAGGGATTGCTCTCGAAGGCGATCAGCTTGTCATCATGGAAGCGCAGATGGGCGGCGCGATCGATTGGATGGCTGACGAAGGCCGGCTTGCCGAGCGGAAACAAGTCGAATGGCGACATCTCTTACCCTAACCAGATCTTGCGCCTGACAGCGCTGATGAACTGCTGCACCTCCTGCGCATCGTGCGGCACAGGCGGCGCGGCGCCCCACACCGGTCGCGGCCAGGCCACGTCACTTGTGCGTCGCGCGATGATGTGGACGTGCAACTGCGGCACCATGTTGCCGAGCGCGGCGACGTTGAGCTTGTCGCATTTGGTGATCTCCTTGAGCGCGCGCGACACCCGCGTGATCTCGGTCATCAGCTGCGCCTGCGCGACCTCGTCGAGATCGATGATCTCGACCGCGCCCTCGCGGCGCGGCACCACCAGCAGCCAAGGATAGTTCGCGTCCTTGATCACCAGCACGCGGGACAGCGGCAGGTCGCCAATGTCGATCGTATCCTTCGCAAGTTGCGGATGCAGCGACCAGGCTGATTCGGGCATGCGGCGGTTCCTGGCGGACGGTCTGGCGGGGAGTTCGACGGCACCTAAAGCCTTTCCGAGCTGCGGCACAAGCCCGCGGGGCGGTGGGCCGCCCCGGCGAAGCTCGCGCTTGCTTTCCGGACCGTTTGGCCCCAAATAGGCAGCGGGAGATTGGCGGTGGACGAGCCACTCGCCAACCGGGTCAGGTCCGGAAGGAAGCAGCCCTAACGAGGTCCGGATCGGGTCGCTCGTCAGTCTCCTACCTGTTTTCTCGAGCGAATCGCGCAAAGATGGCGGGGACCCCGCGCAGGGCGGGCGCTCGACCGCGCTCCGGCTGATTGCGTCGACGACCCGCGATCGATGCCGGCCTGGAATACTCACTTGCGGATCGCTCGATGACCGACGCTGGCGCCCCACCTGTTCCGCCTGACAGCGCCGACGCTCCCGCCAAGCCCTACCGGGTGCTGGCGCGCAAATACCGCCCCTCCAGCTTCGCAGATCTGATCGGCCAGGAGGCCGTGGTGCGCACGGTCTCGAACGCGTTCGAGACCGGCCGGATTCCGCAGGCCTGGATTCTGACCGGCGTCCGCGGCGTCGGCAAAACCACGACGGCCCGCATCCTCGCGCGCGCCCTGAATTACGAGCTGCCCGACGGCTCGGTGAAGGGGCCGACCATCCATATGCCGGTGCTCGGCACCCATTGCCAGGCGATCATGGAAAGCCGGCACATGGACATCCTGGAGATGGACGCGGCGTCCCATACCGGCGTCGACGACGTCCGCCAGATCAATGACAGCGTGCGCTATGCCCCGGCCAGCGCGCGCTACAAGGTCTACATCATCGACGAAGTCCACATGCTGTCGACGGCGGCGTTCAACGCCTTCCTGAAGACGCTGGAGGAGCCGCCGGAGCACGCCAAGTTCGTGTTCGCCACCACCGAGATCCGCAAGGTGCCGGTCACGGTGCTGTCGCGCTGTCAGCGCTTCGATCTGCGCCGGGTCGAGGCCGAGGTGCTGATGAAGCATCTCCAGGGCATCGCGACCAAGGAAGGCGTGACGATCGAGCCCGAGGCGCTCGGCATCATCGCGCGCGCCGCCGAAGGCTCGGTGCGCGATTCGTTGTCGCTGCTCGATCAGGCGATCGCGCACAGCGCCGGCGAGGTCCGCGCCGACGATGTCCGTCAGATGCTGGGCCTCGCCGACCGCACCCGCGTGATCGACCTGTTCCACCATCTCGCCAGCGGCGACATCGCTGCCGCCTTCAAGGAATTCCGCGAGCAATATGACGTCGGCGCCGACCCCGTGGTCGTGCTGTCGGATCTGGCCGAGTTCGTGAACTTCGTCACCCGGGTGAAGGTCGTGCCGGCGACGGCCGACAACGTCGCCTTCAGCGAGACCGAGCGGCTGCGCGCGCGCGACTTCGCCACCAAGCTGTCGATGCGGGTGCTGTCGCGGATGTGGCAGATGCTGCTGAAGGGCATTGCGGAGACGCAAGGCGCGACGCGCCCGGCTGCAGCGGCGGAAATGGTGCTGGTGCGCATCGCCTACGCGGCCGATCTGCCGACGCCCGACGAAGCCATTCGTATGATCGAGCAGAGCGGTGGTGGCTCGCCGATCGTCACGAACGGCGGCGGGGCGCGCCCTGCGCCGGCATCCGGCATGAGCGCGGGGGCGCCGCCTGTGATGACGTCGGCGCCGATGCAGGCGCCGCGCGCGCAAGGCCCGACGCTCGCCGCGGTCGGCGGTTCGATGCGCCCGCAGGCGATGTCATCGCAGCCGTCGCCGGCATCACAGGACCAGCCCGCACTGCGCATAGGGAGCTTTCAGGAACTCGTCGCGCTGGCCGGCAAGAACCGTGACCTGATCACCAAGAGCGCGCTCGAGATGGACGTGCGGCTGGTCCGCTTCGAAGAGGGGCGACTGGAGATCGCGCTGGAACGGACGGCGCAGCGCTCGCTTGTCTCGGACCTCGGGCGCAAGCTGGAGGACTGGACCGGCCGGCGCTGGACGGTGATCGTTTCCAACGAGCCGGGCCAGGCGACCTTGCGCGAGCAGAATCTGCGCGCCAAGAGCGAGCGCGAGGCGGCGGCGGAGGCCGATCCGCGCGTGCAGGAGATCCTGGCGCGGTTCCCGGGCACCAAGGTGGTCGAAGTGCGCCGGCTCGCCCCCGAGCCGCCCGAATCGGACGCCAGTGCTGTCGAGCCGCCTGACGAGTCCGACGATGATGATTTCTAGAGCATGATCCGGAAAAGTGGAAACCGGTTTTCCTCGCGACAAACGCCAAAGGCGTTTGCGCGGAGATCATGCTCAACAAGATGGCTGATGATGAGGTGCTCCGATGGCTGACTTTCTCGGCATGATGAAACAGGCGGCGCAGCTGCAGACGAAGATGCAGGAGATGCAGGAGGAACTCGGCAACGTCGAGGTCGAGGGCATCTCGGGCGGCGGTCTGGTTGCCGTGCGCATGACCGCCAAGATGGACGTGAAGAGCGTCAAGATCGATCCGTCGCTGCTCAAGCCGGAGGAGGCCGAGATCCTGGAGGACCTGCTGGTCACCGCGCATGGCGATGCGCGCCGCAAGGCTGAAGCCGCGATGCAGGAGAAGATGCAGGCCATCACCGGCAAGCTCGGCCTGCCGCCGGGCTTCGGTTTCGGTTAGTTGACCTGATGACATTCGTGAACTGATGGCCGTCGCCGGTCCCGAGATCGAACGCCTGATCCAATTGCTTGCGCGCCTGCCCGGCCTCGGGCCGCGCTCGGCGCGGCGCGCCGCACTGCATCTGATCAAGAAGCGCGAGGCGCTGATGGTGCCGCTTGCCTCGGCGCTGCAGGTCGCGATCGATCGCATCCAGGTCTGCAAGACCTGCGGCAACATCGATACGCAAAGCCCGTGCACTGTGTGCACCGATCCGCGTCGCGATCCCGCGATGATCGTCGTCGTCGCCGACGTCGCCGACCTCTGGGCGCTGGAGCGCGCCAAGGCCTCCAACGGCCGCTATCACGTGCTCGGCGGCACGTTGTCGCCGCTCGATGGCGTCGGTCCGCAGGATCTCACCATCGATGCGCTGGTGCAGCGCGCGCATGCGCCCGAGGTGTCCGAGATCATCCTCGCTTTGAATGCGACGGTCGACGGCCAGACCACCGCGCACTACATCACCGACCTCCTGCAGGAGGCGAACGTCAAGGTCACGCGGCTGGCACATGGCGTGCCGGTCGGCGGCGAGCTCGACTATCTCGACGAAGGCACGCTCTCGGCCGCAATGCGGCAGCGGACCTTGTTCTAAGCACAGACGGAAGTGGAATGATGACGAAACGCGGATTCGGCAAACGGCTGGCTTTGGGCGCGATTCTGGCGGCGCTCTCGGCGCCGTCAGTGCTGGCGCAACAGGGCGAAGCCCCGCAGAAGGCGGGGCGTCCGCTCAATGCCGGCGACGTGCTGTCGGGCGAGCTGACCGCGCTGAAGCTGAAAGGCGCCAAGCCGGGCCAGCCGTCCGCCGCCTATCAGATCACGAGCGAGCCGCGCCGTCTGCCACCGCCGAACGGGCTGTGCAATCTGGAGACCGGCCCGGAGACGTTCCAGCTCGTCACCGCGAACACGGCGCAGGCGTCGCAGCTCAGGGGTCTGCTCGGCAAGCAGATCGCGGTCAAGGTCGACGAGATCGCCTGCGCCCAGGACGCGGGACAGATGAGCGAGGCGGTCGTGACCAAGTGGAGCTTGGTGAAGCGGTGAGACCTGATCGGGGCGTCCACGCTAACGCGGCGTCCTGGCTTTCCGCTGTCGTCGCTCGGCTTGACCCGGGCGATCCAGTACGCCGCGGCTGCTCGCTTGATGGCTGAGGTCTCTGGAATACTGGGTCACCCGTCGGAGCCTGTCATCGGGCTCGTCGAAGACGACACCCGGTGGCTGGCGACGACGGTTGAATGTAAGGCGGCAGCTACACCTTCACTGGCCCCAACTGGTCGAAATGTCCGCGCCGCTGCAGCCAGGCGAGCAGCACGAGGCTCGGGATCGCGACCAGCACGCAGATCACGAAGAACAGCGGCCAGCCGGTCGCCTTCGCCACGTAGCCGGCGCCTGACGACAAATAGGTGCGCCCGACCGCGGCAAGCGCGGTCAGCAGTGCATATTGGGTGGCGGTGTGCAGCGGGTTCTGACACAGCGCGGAGAGATAGGCGACGAAGATCACGGTGCCGACCGCGCTGGTGAAGTTTTCCGCCGAGATCGCCAGCGCCAGTGCCCATTGATTGACTCCGACGATCGCAAGCCAGGAGAACGAGAGGTTCGCCATCGCCTGCGCCACGCCGCCGATCCAGAGACTCGTCGCGAGCGAATAGCGTCGCGCGACGAAGCCGCCGGCAAAGCCGCCGGCGAGCGTCGCGGCGAGACCCACGCCTTTCACGATCGCGGCGTAGTCGACCTTGCTGAAGCCGAGATCGATCACGAACGGCGCGGTCATCGTGCCGGAGAAGGCATCGGTGAACTTGAACAGCACGACGAAGGCGAGCGCCGTGAGCGCATCCCGCCGGCCGAGGAACTCGACGAAGGCCCCGGCAGCCGCATGCATCACGCGGGTGAGCGCGGTGTCGGCGCCCATCGCGGCCTCCGCCTGCTGCGACTGAGCCGGCTCAGTCGCCGCGAGGGCCGTGATCGTGCCGATCAGCACCAGTCCGGCCATCGCGACATAGCCCCACATCCAGGACGATGGCCGCGACAATCCGCTGGTTTCGAACGCACTGACCACCACCAGCGCGCCGGCAGTCGAGACCAGCATGCCGATGCGATAGGCGGCGACATACGCCGCCATGCCCGCGGCCTGCTCGCTCTCCGGCAGGCTCTCGACGCGGAAGGCATCGACCACGATGTCCTGGGTCGCCGACATCGCGGCGACCAGCAGCGCGGCCAGCGCCACCATGAACGGCGCATGTGCCGGATCGGTGAGCGCCAGCAGCAGGATGGCGCCGATCAAGAGCAGCTGTGCGAACACCAGCCAGCCGCGCCGCCGTCCGAACGCGCGCGTGAGCAGCGGCACGTGCAGCGCGTCCACCAGCGGCGCCCAGAGGAATTTCAGCGTGTACGGCGTCCCGACGAGGGCGAACAGCCCGATCGTGCCGAGATCGACGCCGAGCTCACGCATCCAGATCTGAAGCGTCGAGCCGGACAACGCCAGCGGCAGTCCCGACGAGAAGCCGAGGAACAGCACCACGAGCACGCGCGGCTGCAGGTAGACGGCCATGCTCTCGCGCCAGGTGGGGGCGGGTTTGGCGGCGGACTCTGCGGCGGTCGCGGTGATCTCGGAAGCGGTGTCGGGTGCGGTCATGACCGGGTGGTAACAGATTTCGACAGCACCACAAACACAGCCGTCATCGCCCGGTTTGACCGGGCGATGACAATCTTGTCTGGATTGCCCTCTCATGCAACAGACGCAGCCAACGATCACTCTCCGGCCTGCATGCGCCCCGTTAGAGGAAACAGGTCCGGCGTCGTGCCCGCAGCCGGCGCGATGCGTGGTGAGTCCACCGGCGCATCCTGCTTGCTGAAATCGAGCTCCTCGATGCGGGCGGCGCGCTTCTCGATCTTGTCGGCGGAAATGAGGATCTGGCGGATGTCCTCGCCGACATCGCCGAAATGCTTCTGCAGTTTGAGCACGCGCTCGCGCAGGCGGCCGAGATCGTCGCCGAGGTTGATCACCTCGTTACGGATCTGGTCGGCGGCGTCGCGGATGCGCGCATCCTTCATGATCTGCTGCATGACCTGGATCGCCAACATCAGGAGCGACGGCGACACCAGCACGACGCGGGCACGATAGGCTTTCTGGATCACGTCGTCGAAGCCGTCATGGATCTCGGCATAGACCGATTCCGACGGCACGAACATCAGCGCCGTGTCCTGCGTCTCGCCGACCACAAGGTACTTCTCGGCAATGTCATTGACGTGGCGGAGCACGTCGGTGCGCAGCCGCTGCGCCGCGGCGCGCTTCTCCTCCTCGGTCACGGCGTCGTGCAGCGCGGTCACGGCTTCCAGCGGAAACTTGGCGTCGATGCACAGCGGTCGCGAATCGGGCAGGAACACGACGCAGTCGGGCCGCTTGCCGCTGGCGAGCGTGTGCTGAAACGCGTAGCTGCCCTTCGGAAGCCCGTCCTGGACGATCGCCTCCATGCGCGCCTGGCCGAAGGCGCCGCGCGACTGTTTGTTGGCGAGGACGTCGCGCAAGGTCGTCACTTGCGTCGTCAGCTCGCTGAGATCACGATGGGCGTTGTCGATGATGCCGAGGCGCTCGTGCAGCACGCGCAGACTATCCATTGTGTGGCGCGTACTCTGCTCCATCGACTGTCCGACGCGGTGGGTGACCGCATCGAGCCGTTCGTTCACGCTGCGGGCCAGGTCCACCTGACGGCCGGCGAGCAACTGGGCCATCGCGTCGACCCGGCCGGAGGCCTCGCTCTGGACGCGGATCATCTCGCCGAACCGTTGTTCGATCTCGTCAGCCCGCATCGCCTGCTGGGCGGCGAGCTCCGCGCCGCGCCGTCCGGAGCGGGCCACGGCGGCCGCGATGATCACGAGCAGCAGCAGCACCAGTACGCCGAATCCGATCAGCGCATCGCTCGCCCTGATGGGCAGGTCGCCGATGATGACGACGACAGGATTGAGGGATTGGCTGACGGTCATCACCCCCGTCTATCCGATTCGCGCAAGCTCGCGAACGAAGAGAGAACAATTATGGTTAAGGGCACGTTAAGAATCATGGTTAACGAAACGTTGAAATTCATGGTTAGTTAAGTCTTAACCGCGAGCCATCACATTGACCGCGCCGGTTCCGCGGCTTAAATCGCGCGCCATGTCCCTAAGAGAAATCATCATCCTGCCGGACCGGCAGTTGCGGCTGGTGTCCAAGCCGGTCGAGAAGGTCACGCTGGAGATCCGGCAGCTGGTCGACGACATGTTCCAGACCATGTACGACGCGCCGGGCATCGGGCTCGCAGCGATCCAGGTCGCGCAGCCGCTGCGCGTCATCACCATGGATCTGGCCAAGCCCGATGCCAACGGGGAGGGCAAGCGCGAGCCGCGCGTCTTCATCAATCCCGAGATCATCGCCAAGTCGGACGAGCTGTCGGTCTACGAGGAAGGCTGCCTGTCGATCCCAGAATATTACGAGGAGGTCGAGCGGCCGGCACGCGTTCGCGTGCGCTTCACCGATCTCGACGGGGTGGTCCGCGAGGAGGATGCCGAGGGGCTCTACGCCACCTGCATCCAGCATGAGATCGATCATCTCAACGGCGTGCTGTTCATCGACTATCTGTCGAAGCTGAAGCGCGACCGCGTGATGAAGAAGTTCACCAAGGCCGCCAAGCGCGCCAGCGAGTAACGATCAACTCTCTCCTCCGTCATGCCCGGGCTTGACCCGGGCATCCACGTCTCGCCGCGCGTTACAGGCAGCTCGACGTGGATGGCCGGGACAAGCCCGGCCATGACGCGGAGGATTCGGCAATGCAGGATCTTCCACCAGATGCCGCTTCGCCTGATCTTCATGGGCACGCCGGATTTCGCCGTGCCGACCCTGCTCGAACTCGCCGGCCACGGCCACGAGATCGCGGCGGTCTATACGCGCGCGCCGAAACCCGGCGGCCGCCGCGGCCTCGCGCTGCAGCCGACGCCGGTCGAGACCGAGGCGCGCCGGCTCGGCATTGCCGTGTTCACGCCGAAGACGCTGAAGACCGAGGAGGCCTTGGCCGAGTTTCAGGCTCATCAGGCCGATGCGGCCGTGGTCGTCGCCTACGGCATGATCCTTCCCCAAGCCATTCTCGATGCGCCCAAGCTCGGCTGCTACAATCTCCACGCTTCCCTGCTGCCGCGCTGGCGCGGTGCCGCGCCGATCAACCGCGCGATCATGGCGGGTGATGCCGAGTCCGGCGTCATGGTGATGAAGATGGATGTCGGGCTCGACACCGGCGATGTCGCGATGGCCGAGCGCCTTGCGATCACCGACGCGATGACGGCGTCCGATCTGCACGACCGCCTGTCGCGGATCGGCGCCGATCTCATGGTGCGCGCGATGGCGGCGCTAGAGCGCGGCGGGCTGACGCTGACGAAGCAGGCAGAGGAAGGCGTCACCTACGCCGCCAAGATCGAGAAGGCCGAGGCGCGGATCGACTGGACGAAGCCGGCCCACGCGGTGCTGCGGCACATCCACGGCCTGTCGCCATTTCCTGGCGCCTGGAGTGAGTTCACGCTTGATGGCGAAGCGGTCCGCTTGAAGATCCTGCGCTGCGCGCTTGCCGGCGGCGGGGGCGAGCCGGGCGCCGTTCTTGACGAGCAGCTCACCATCGCCTGCGCCGACGGCGCCATCCGCGTCACCGAGCTACAGCGCGCCGGCAAGGGTCCCATGAAGGCCGCGGATTTCCTGCGCGGCACCCGTATCGCGCCGGGCCTGCGCTTCGGCTGACCACCTCATCTCGTCATGCGCGGGCTTGACCCGCGCATCCATCTCAAGAACAAGCTTCGTCCAGGGATGGATTGCCGGGTCGAGCCCGGCAATGACGGCAAAACTCGATCGGGTCAGATGCCCCGCTACAAGCTCACCATCGAATATGACGGCGCGCCGTACTGCGGCTGGCAACTGCAGGCGACCTTGCCGTCGGTGCAGGGCGCGCTCGAAGCGGCGGTGCAGGCGACCTGTGGCGTGCCGACCCGGGTGCATGGCTCGGGGCGCACCGATGCCGGCGTCCACGCCACCGGTCAGGTCGCGCATTGCGACGTTGAGAAAGAATTCCGGCCCGACAAATTGCGCGACGCGCTCAACGCGCATCTGCGGCCCAACCCGATCGCGGTGCTCGACGCCGAGTTCGTTCCCGACACCTTCGAAGCACGCTTCTCCGCCCGCAGGCGGCACTATCGCTATCGCATCGTCAACCGCCGCTCCAATCTCGCGCTCGAGGTCGGCCGCGTCTGGCGCGTGCCGCAGCGGCTCGACTCGGACGCGATGCACGCGGCAGCCCAGCGGCTGATCGGCAAGCATGATTTCACGACTTTCCGCAACACGGAATGTCAGGCAAAATCGCCGGAGAAGACGCTCGATCAGCTCGACGTCGTCAGGGACGGCGATGCGATCACCATCCTCACCTCCGCACGCTCCTATCTGCACAGCCAGGTGCGCTCGATGGTTGGCTCGCTGGTGTGGGTCGGGCAGGGCCGCTGGAGCGCCGATGATCTCGCCGCCGCGCTCGCCGCGCGCAATCGCGCCGCCTGTGGCGTCGTCGCCCCGCCGGAAGGCCTCTATCTCGTGAAGGTCGACTATTGAGATCGTTCTGCAGTGGAACCCGCGAATCGCTATTAGCTGCCAATGATTATCCTAATGAGTAGTCGTTTCGGGAGTAAGGGACAGGATTCATTAACTCCAAATTGAAGCCCTCGCTGCTATCCGGACCTCAGGCTGCTGTCCAGCGAGGTCGATCGTGCGCATTCGTCAAGTCTTCCTGCTCTCTTTGCTGCTCGGGGCCGTCATCGGCCTGCTCGCAACCATGTTGTTCGCCTGGCAGCAGCTGACCTCGCTGCAGGCCGCGAGGACGGCAGGCCGTGATACGCAGCTGCTGGCCGCCATGCTGCGGCTGCCTGAAAAGCTGAACCTCGAGCGCGCCATGGTCAATCCGCGGCTGGCATCGCCGAATCCGGCGACGGCCGATGAGCTGGCCGCGCTGCAGAAGATACTTCAAGGCTCTGACGACGCCTTCGCCAAGGCGCGCAGCCTGGCGCTGCTGAGTGAAGACACCGCCGCGCTGGACTCGATCCAACAGAAATTGCGTGCGACGCGCGGGGCCGCTCTCGATGCCGTCGCGCAGGCCAAGGCGGCGCGATCCGAAGCAATCGTCCGTGATTACGTGCCGCAGATGTTCACGATCCAGGAAACGACCGGCAGCCATGTCGACGTGATCGTGCGCCGGATCAATGCGGCCAATCCCGCGGTAGGCCAGGCGGCGCGTCTCGCGGTGATCGGCTGGGATTTGCGCGACTGGGCCGGTCGCGCCACGACGACGTTCGTTCGCATGATCGCGACCAAGCAGCCGATGGCGGGTGAACCGGCCGAGGCGCTCGCGACGTTCAAGGGACGCATCGAGCGCATCTGGACGACGGCCAAGCTCGCTGCCGCAGAGATCAACCAGAAGCCGATCTTCGCGGCCCTGACCGAGGTCGAGAATGGCTATTGGGCCCGCGGTGGCGAGTTCTATTCGTCGCAGGTGGTGCCGAACCGGGGCAAGGTGCTCGAGCTCGATCCCGACCAGTTCCTGCGGTCCGTATTCCCGATCCTCGATACGATCCTGCCGCTGCGGGATGCAGCCCTCGCCGAGGCGCTGAGCCAGAGCGAGGTCGCGATTGCCGAGTCGCAGACCCGTTTTGCCCTGGCGCTGGTCCTGTTGCTGGTCAACGTCGCGGCCGCCGCACTGGGGACGGTCTGGTTCAATGCCCGCGTGATCAAGCCGCTGTCGAATCTGACCGAGATGATCCGTCGGATCGCCGGTGGCGAGCGCAGCGTCGAGATCGGATATGGCGATCGGACCGACGAGATCGGCACGCTCGCCAACGCCATCGGTGTTCTGCAGGAGAAATCGGCGGAGGCCGACCGGCTGTCGCTGCAGGGCGCCGATGCCGAGGCCCGGCGCGACGCCCGTCGGCAGAAGATCGAGGCGCTCACGCGCCGCTTCGGCGAGGTCATCGACACGCTGTGTGGCCGGCTGAGCGATGCCGCGAGCGGCCTGAAGCAATCGGCCGAGACGCTCGACGGCTCGGCCAGCACCACCGCGTCCCGTGCCACCGCCGTGGCCGAAGCGGCGGCGCAGGCGACCTCTGGCGTCAATACGGTGGCGGCTGCCTCCGAGGAGCTGGACGCGTCGATGAAGGAGATCACCCGGCAGATCGCGGAAGCCGCGTCGGAATCCTCCAACGCGACCAGCCAGGCGCTCGACACCACCGACAAGGTGCGCACGCTCGCCGGCAGCGCCACGCGCATCGGCGACGTCGTGCAGCTGATCCGCGCCATCGCCTCGCAGACCAATCTGCTCGCGCTCAATGCCACGATCGAATCGGCGCGTGCGGGCGAGGCGGGCAAGGGGTTTGCCGTGGTCGCGTCAGAGGTGAAGAGCCTTGCTTCGCAGACCAGCAAGGCCACCGAGGAGATCGAAAGCCAGATCGCCGCGATCCAGAACGAGACCGGCAGCACGGTGGCCGCGATCGAGAAAATCGCCGCCGTCGTCAACACCATCAGCGGCGTCACCGGTGCGGTGGCGAGCGCGGTGGCCGAGCAGAGCGCCACGACCCGCGAGATCGCCCGCAGTGTGCAGCAGACCGCGAGCGGCACCAACGACGTCTCGTCGTCGATCGCGCTGGTCAGCGCGGCCGCCGCGGACACCCGCGGATCGGCGCGCTCGCTGCTCGACTCCGCGGCGAGCCTCGCCGGCCAGGCCACCGACCTGCGTCGCGAGGTCGATCAGTTCCTGGCGGAGGTGAAGGCCGCCTGATCAGGATCAGGCGCGCCGCTCAGGCGAAATATCTTTCGAGAATGCCGCGATAGATCTTCGTCAGGGTCGCGATGTCGGCGACCGAGGCGCGCTCGTCGATCTGGTGCATGGTCTGGCCGACCAGGCCGAACTCGATCACCGGGCAGTAGCTCGAAATGAAACGCGCGTCCGAGGTGCCGCCGGTGGTGGAGAGCTCCGGCTTGCGCCCCGTCACGCTCTCGATCGCGGCGACGGTGAGGTCGGTGAACGGTCCGGGCTTGGTCAGGAACACGTTGGAGTTCGACGGCAGCCAGTCGATGTGGGCGCGGATGCGGTTGCCACAGGCCTTGGCGAGCCGCTCTTCCACCAGCGCGCGCAGCGTCTCCTGCGTATGGCAGTCATTGTAGCGGATGTTGAACTTCGCCCGCGCCAGGCCCGGGATGACGTTGGTTGCGGTGTTGCCGACATCGACGGTGGTGAATTCGAGATTCGACGGCTGGAACTGCGCGCTGCCATGATCGAGCGGCTCGTCCGACAGTGCGACGATCAGGCGCGAGATGTCCGGCACCGGGTTGGAGGCACGGTGCGGATAGGCGACGTGGCCCTGCTTGCCCTCGACGATCAGGGTGCCGGACTGCGAGCCGCGGCGGCCGATCTTGATGCAGTCGCCCATGACCTCTTGATTGGACGGCTCGCCGAGCACGCAATGGTCGAATCGCTCGCCGCGATCGGCCGCCCACTTCAGCAGCTTGATGGTGCCGTTGACCGAGACGTCCTCTTCGTCGCCAGTGATCAGGAACGAGATCGAGCCTTTTGGCTGTCCGCCGTGATCGCGTAGATAGTCGAGCACGGCCGCAACGCTGCAGGCGATGCCGCCCTTCATGTCGACGGCGCCGCGGCCATAGATGTAGCCGCCCTTCACCTCGCCGGAGAACGCAGGCAGGCTCCACGCCGCCTCGTCGCCGGGCGGCACAACGTCGGTATGACCGGCGAAGGTGATGTGCGGCCCCTCGGTGCCGATACGGGCGTAGAGATTGTCGATGTCGGCCGTGCCTGCTTCCGAGAAGGTCACGCGATGGGTCGTGAAGCCGGCCTGCTTCAGCAGGGCCTCGAGCACGCCGAGCGCCCCGGCATCGGCGGGGGTCACTGAGGGACAGCGGATCAGGTCGCGGGTGATGGCGAGGGCATCGGTCATGCCCTCGCTTAACATGGGCGCTCGGGCGGCGGCTAGTGCGGCCGCCCGAGCGCGGACGATCAGTCGCGCAAGAGCTCGTTGATCGAGGTCTTGGAGCGGGTGCGCTCGTCGACCCGCTTGACGATGACGGCGCAGGCGGTGGAGGGGCCGATCTGGCCGTTCTTCATCGGCTTGCCCGGCAGTGCGCCCGGCACAACGACGGCGTATTCCGGCACCTCGCCGACGAACACCTCGCCGGTCTCGCGGTCGACGATCTTGGTCGACGCGCCCAGGAACACGCCCATCGACAGCACCGCCCCCTTGCGCACGACCACGCCCTCGGCAACCTCCGATCGCGCGCCGATGAAACAGTCATCCTCGATGATCACAGGACCGGCCTGCAGCGGCTCCAGCACGCCGCCGATGCCGACGCCGCCGGAGATGTGCACACGCTTGCCGATCTGGGCGCAGGAGCCGACTGTCGACCAGGTGTCGACCATGGTGGCTTCGTCGACATAGGCGCCGAGATTGACGAAGGACGGCATCAGCACGACGTTCTTGGCGATGTAGGCCGAGCGGCGCACGATCGCGCCGGGCACGGCGCGGAAGCCGGCATCGCGAAAACGGTTCTCGCCCCAGCCTTCGAACTTCGACGGCACCTTGTCCCACCACGACGCCTGGCCGGGGCCGCCCGGGATCACGCTCATGTCGTTGAGGCGGAACGACAGCAGCACGGCCTTCTTCAGCCACTGGTTGACGCTCCACTTGCCGTCAGTGCCGCGCTCGGCGACCCGCGCCTCACCCTTGTCGAGCAGCTCCAGCGCGCTCTCCACGGCGTCGCGGACCTCGCCCTTGGTCGTGGTCGAGACGCCGTCACGGGCATCGAAGGCGCTGTTGATGGTGGATTCCAGGGCGGACAGTGACATCGGTCGATCCTCGCTTGGTCCCTGGGCAGAAAGCCGGGGACGGCCGTGTACGAGCATGGTGGGCAGGGCGGCTTTTTCGGGATTTGGACCCGGAGAGTCAAGGACGCATCGGTGGCGGGGGCCGTCCGCGCGGGAGGTGCAGCTTATCGTGCTCCGTCATTCCGGGTTCGATGCTTCGCATCGCCCCGGAATGACAGTTCAATGCGTGGCGGGTCTCACCCCACCAGCCGCTGCAAGAATCCGGTCAGATCGTCCGTGACATGATCGACATGCGGGTCGTCGCGACCCGCCAGCTCCCAGTCCTCGCGCACCACCTCCTTGGTGCCGTCCGGCACCACGAGCACCGTGGTCATGCCGAGGTCGTGCGGCACCACGAGGTTGCGGGAAAGGTCCTCGAACATCGCCGCCCGTGTCGGATCGACGGCATGCAGCTTGAGGAATTTGTCGTAGGTCTCGCGCGCCGGCTTCGGCGTCAGCTCGGCCGCGATGATGTCGAACACGCCATGGAAATGGCCGGCAATGTCGAGCCGCGCCAGCACGGCATCGACATGGTCGACCGAGCCGTTGGTCAGGATCAGCTTGCGTCCGGGCAGCTTCTCGATCGCCGCGCCCATCGCCGGATTCGGCTCCAGCGGCGAATGATCGATCTTGTGCACATAGGCCAGGAAGTCGTCGGCGTGCACGCCGTGCTCGGTCATCATGCCGCGCATCGTCGTGCCATAGCGGCGGTAGTAGTCCTTCTGGATCCGGCGCGCCTCATCCGCGTCGACCTTGAGCCAGTTGGACACGAACTCGCCGATCCTGGCATCGACCTGCTGCCACAGATTGACGTGATGCGGATATAGCGTGTTGTCGAGGTCGAACACCCAGGTGTCGACGTGATCGAAGGCGCGGGGGGATTCTGTCATGTGGGCGTCGGTCCATCCTGCCTTCGGTCATCATGCCCGGCTAGGGCGGTATATTCCGCTGTCGTCCCGGCGAACGCCGGGACCCATACCGCGGAAGCTATCTTGTGGCATGATGGCTGATGCCGATGGCCCAAACCTCGGCCGGTGGTTATGGATCCCGGCGTTCGCCGGGATGACAGCTGTGGGTGTGGTGGCAACGTGGGCAACATCGATATGCCTATCAAGGCAGTGCAAATCGCAGCGTCTTGCCGCCGCGGGTGATGTCGACGGCGGTGAAGCCGGTGGCGGTGAAGCCGCGGCTCGGACAGTCGCCCTGCTCGGATGTCTCGAACTTGTTCTCGCGGGTGCAGAGCTGCACCAGTCCGCCCCAGTTCAGCGGCTTGTTCTTCACTTTGATGGTGCGGTTCTCATCGTCGACCGCTTCGGCGAAGCTGTAGACCTTCTTCGGCTGTCCGGTGATGTCCGGATGCAGGCATTTGCCGGCATCGATCCGGTACCAGCCGCGGCTGACCACGGTGCGGCCGTCGTCCGTCGCCACCGCCGCCATCACCTTGTGCGGCGTGTCGTTGCACCAGGTCAGCCCGGTCGGCGCCGGCGTCTGCACCGCCTCCACCATGGTCGCGAAGAAATTCGGCTGCGACACAACGTCGGATGACAGCCCGCGGCTCTTCAGGAACGCGGCGAGCGCGGCCTGGGTCTTCGGCCCGTCAACGCCGTCGATCGGCGAGGCGTCATAGCCGGCGATGCCGAGCAGCCGCTGGATGCCGGCGAGCCGCGCCTGCTCGTCGTCATATTCGGCGCTCTCGGCGAGGTAGGCGATCAGGGTGCCGTCGTCGGCCTTGGTCGGCGTCACCTGCGTGAACGGCGCCGGCGTCTGCCCGGTGCGGCACTGCCGGGCGGCTGCGATGACGAAATTGTCGGTCGCGACGCACAGCTGGTCATTGCCGTTCGCGGCGATCGGCGAGGCGCCGTACAGGCTGAGCGCGCGCGCATGCAGCAGGATGCGGTCGGCGGTCATCGTCCCCTGCAGCACCACGCGACAGGTGGCCGGATCGAGCCGGAACCAGCCGCGCGTCGCGGTCGCCGCCTTCTCGTCGATGCCGATCGCGGCCTCGACGACGTAGCTCATCCGGTTGCAGAGCTTGAGGTCGGCGCGAGCGGGGGTGGCCGCGACGAGAACGGTAAGGAGGATCGTAGACACGGCGAGGAAGAGGCGAGTCGTGAGGGGCATTGCAGGCCCCCATATCCCCACATCGTCATGCCCGGGCTTGACCCGCCTGCGCGGCCGAAGCCACTTCGGCGCGGCGGAGGCCCGGGCATCCACGTCTCTCTCTCCGACTTCGCCGAACGACGTGGATGGCCGGGCTGTCTGCATTGCGAAGACGCGCTCCGCGCTTTCGCCCGGCCATGACGGAGAGAGATGGTCGCGCCTGCTCACTTGTGGATCAGCGTGCCCGTGCCCTGGTTGGTGAACAGCTCGAGCAGCACGGCGTGCTGCACCTTGCCGTCCAGGATGACGACGCCCTGCACGCCCTGCTCGAGTGCGTAGATGCAGGTCTCGACCTTCGGGATCATGCCGCCGGAGATGGTGCCATCGGCGATCAGCTTGCGCGCGTCCTTCACCGACAATTCCGGGATCAGCTTCTTCGACTTGTCGAGCACGCCGGGCACGTCGGTGAGCAGCAAGAGGCGCTTGGCCTTCAGCGCACCGGCCACGGCCCCGGCGAACGTATCGGCATTCACGTTGAAGGTCTGGCCTTCCTTCGAGGTCGCCAGCGGCGCGAGGATCGGGATCAGCTCGTAGCCGATCAGCTGATTGAGCAGCGTCAGATCGACCTTGTCCGGCTCGCCGACGAAGCCGAGATCGACCACCTTCTCGATGTGACTGTCGGGATCGACCATGGTGCGGGTCGCCTTGACCGCGCGCACCATGTTGCCGTCCTTGCCGCACAGCCCGACGGCCTTGCCGCCGGCCTCGTTGATGTAGCCGACCAGCTGCTTGTTGATGGAGCCGGCCAGCACCATCTCGACGATCTCGATGGTTGCGGCATCGGTGATGCGCAGGCCGGCGGCGAATTCGGAGACGATGCCGAGGCGCTTGAGCATGGTCGCGATCTGCGGTCCGCCGCCGTGCACCACCACCGGATTGATGGCGGTCTGCTCGAGCAGCACGATGTCGCGCGCGAACGCTTTCGCGGTGTCCTCGTCACCCATGGCGTGGCCGCCATATTTGATGACGATGGTCTCGTCGTCATACTCCTGCATGTGCGGGAGCGCTTCGGACAGGATGCGGGCCTGATCGAGCGGGCTGATGGTGGTCGCGTCGGTCATGTCTGGGAGGTCTCGGCTGTCGGGGGCGTCGCGCCGCGTTCTAGCCGATTGCCGCCCGCGGCGCAAAGCGCCGGATCACGCCCGCCGCGGCCACAGCGCGCAGACCGCGAGTGCGAGCCAGCTCGCGATCTGCAAGCTACCGCCGATCGGCGCCGCGAACGGAAACAGCCGATCGCCGGTGAACTGCCGCATCAGGAGGTCGCCGGCGAACAGGGCCGGGCCGAGCACGAAGCCGATCGCCGTGATCAGGCCGATGCGCCGATGAACCACGCCGCGCTCTGCCAGCGCGATGGTGCCGAGCAGGGCGCAGGCGTGGAACAGCAGCATGGTGGAGGCGGTCGCGAGCCGCGATGCGTCAGGGTCGTGCGCGGCCTTGGCCGCCAGCGCGACGCCGGCGGCGCCCATCAGCCCGGCCATCGCGACCAGGATTCGCCACGGCGTCATCATGTGCTCCGCTCTTCCAGCAGCCGCACCATGGCGGCACGCAGCTCCGGCATGCCGGCGCCGGATCGTGACGACGTCGCCAGCACCTGAGGAAACGCCGCCGGATGCTTGGCGAGCGCGGCCTCGGTCTCGGCGATCCGGCTTGCGAGCTCAGCCGGCTTGATCTGGTCGGCCTTGGTCAGGACGAGCTGATAGCTGACGGCGGACCTGTCGAGCGTTTTGAGAATCTCCTGATCGACCTCCTTCAGCCCATGACGGGCATCGATCAGCACATAGACGCGGGCGAGCGAGGCGCGGCCGAGCAGGAATTTGTGGATCAGCTCGGTCCAGGACGCGACCTTGGTCTTCGCCGCGGCGGCATATCCATAGCCGGGCATGTCGACCAGCCGCAGCGGCGCATGCTCGGGCCCCTCGAAGAAGATCAGCTCCTGGGTGCGGCCCGGCGTATGCGAGGTGCGCGCCAGCGCGTTCTGGCCGGTCAGTGCGTTGATCAGGCTGGACTTGCCGACATTGGAGCGGCCGGCGAAGGCGACTTCGATCGCCCCCATCGGCGGCAGGCTTTCGATCGAGGGCGAGGCGTGGGTGAAGCGCCACGATTGAGCGAATAGCTTGCGGCCTTTTTCGATCAGGCGCTCGTCGGTGTCGCTGGTCGTCATGAATGCCATCGCCTCGTCATTGCGAGCGAAGCGAAGCAATCCAGGGCTCGAAAAGAAGTCTGGATTGCTTCGTCGCTGCGCTCCTCGCAATGACGAAACGGCGGCCGAAGCCGCCGTCCGGCTCACGCCGCCTTACTCGTCACGCCGCTTTTTTTTTGAACGTGCCGCGGATGTTGTCGAACAACTCCACCTTCACGCCGTTGCGGCGCATGATGAAGCCCTGCTGCAGCACCGACAGCGTGTTGTTCCAGGCCCAGTAGATCACGAGGCCGGCCGGGAAGCCCGCGAGCATGAAGGTGAAGATCAGCGGCATCCAGTTGAAGATCATCGCCTGGGTCGGGTCCGGCGGCGTCGGGTTCAGCTTCATCTGGAACCACATCGTGATGCCCATGATGATCGGCCAGATGCCGAGCGCCAGGTAGTGGCCGAACAGCGGCAGCTGGGTCGGGTCGAACGGGATCAGGCCGAACAGCGTGAACAGATTGGTCGGATCCGGCGCCGACAGGTCCTTGATCCAGCCATAGAACGGCGCATGCCGCATCTCGATGGTGACGAACAGCACCTTGTAGAGCGAGAAGAACACCGGGATCTGCAGCACGACCGGAAGACAGCCGGCGACCGGGTTGATCTTCTCCTTCTTGTAGATCTCCATCATCTCCTGCTGCTGCTTCATCCGGTCGTCCGGATAGCGCTCCTTGAGCGCCTGGAGCTGCGGCTGGATCGCCTTCATCTTCGCCATCGAGGCGTAGGACTTGTTGGCGAGCGGGAAGAACAGGAGCTTCACCAGCACCGTCACCAGCAGGATCGAGATGCCGAAATTGCCGAAGAAGCGGAAGAAGAAATCCAGCGCCAGGAACATCGGCTTGGTCAGGAAGTAGAACCAGCCCCAGTCGATCAGGAGATCGAAATGGTTCAGCCCGAGCTGCTGGTTGTAGCCGCCGAGGCCGCCGATCGGGAAGTTGATGCCGACGACGCCGGCCTCCTTGGCGCCGGCGAACAGCCGCGTGGAGACGCTGGCCGAGCCGCCGGCCGGTACCGTCTGCGGGGTCTCGACATAGTCCGTCTGGTAGCGATGCTGGTTGTCGACCAGCTTCGACGAATAGTTCGCCTGCAGGCGGGCATCCGTCATCGGCAGCAGCGCGGCCGCCCAATATTTGTCGGTGATGCCGAGCCAGCCATTGGTGACGTCGAACTTCGCCGCCTTCTCGTCGTCCATCTTCTTGTAGGTGAATTCCTGCAGGCCCTTTTCGCCGAGATAGCCGATCAGGCCTTCATGCAGGATGTAATAGCCCGAGACTTGCGGCGTGCCATGACGCGAGATCAGGCCGTAGGGATACAGCGTCACCGGCGCATTGCCGGCGTTGGTGACGTCGTCCTTGATGGTGAAGAGATAGTGGTCGTCCACGGAAATGGTGCGCTGGAAGGTCAGGCCGTCGCCGTTGGTGAAGGTCAGCTTCACCGGGGTCGAGGGCGTCAGCGCGTTGGAGCCGTCCTGCTGCCACATCGTGCTCTGGTCCGGCACCTGCACCTTGGCGCCGGCGGCGTTGACCCAGCCGAACTCGGCGTAATAGGGCTCGGCGGTGTTGGACGGCGAGAACAGCACGATCGCCGGCGATTTCGGATCGACCGTCTCGCGGTACTTCACGAAAGCCAGATCGTCGATGCGCGCGCCCTTCAGCGAGATGCTGCCGGTCAGCCGCGGCGTGTCGATCTTGACGCGCGGGGTGGCGGCGATGGCGGTGTCGCGCGGCATCACGCCTGTGCTGATCACGGCCCCGCCCGGTGCGCTCGGGCTGCCGGTTGCGGAAGCGCCCGGCTGCGGGGTGGCAGACGGAGCGGTGCTGTCGGGCTGCGTTGCCGGCGCCTGCTTCTTGGCGAGCTCGGCCTGCAGTTGGGCCTGCGCGCGCTGCTTCTCCATCTGCGGTCCGTTGTAGAAGACCTGCCACAGGATCAGCACGAGGCCGGACAGAATGACGGCGAGGATGGTGTTGCGATTGTCGGTCATCGTTTTCTTATCGTCTCGTCGTTCAATCCGGTTTGCGGGAATGCGCGTCCGGTGCGGGAGCGTTTGGCTTGTCCGCATCCGACGGCTTGCGCGGCTGCGGCTTGGCCTGCGGCCGGTCGAGGCGGCGGAGCGTCGCCTGGAGGTCGGCGAGCATGGTCGAGAAGTCGCGTGACAGGGCATCCCGCCGGCCGACCAGCACGTAATCACTGTGCGGCCGCATCGACAGGGGATCGAGCCGTTTCACAAGCTCGCGCAACCGCCGACGGATGCGATTACGCTCCGTGGCGGTGCCATTCTTCTTGGTGACGGTAAAGCCGATCCGGATCGGGCCCTGGTCCGGCCGTTCCCGGCGCTGGACCCCGAAGGCAGGGCTGTTCGCCCGCACGCCATCGGCAACGGCGAGGAAGTCCGCCCGCTGCCGCAGCCGATCCATGATGGAAATCTCCGGGACAGACGCCCTGGCTTCAGGCGCTGAGACGCTTGCGGCCCCGGGCGCGACGCGCGGCAAGGACCTTGCGGCCGCCGGTGGTGGCGAGACGGGCGCGGAAGCCGTGACGGCGCTTGCGCACCAGTTTGCTGGGTTGATAAGTCCGCTTCACGGGTCGTTCTCCGCTGCCGGGCAATTTGCCAGTTGACAACTTGCCTGCTTGAAATGTCGATTGATGTCCGGTGATGCTTCCGGGCCCGAAATGGACCGCTGCCGGCCCTGAAATCGAGCCGCTCCCGGGCGGGCCGGGTCATCGCGGACGGTTGGCGCGGCTTATAAGGGAGCGTCCCGCCTTCGTCAATCGCGGCAAGGCGTCCTAGGCGGTGCAGGCGATCGACGGCGCCGAGATCTCGTAAAGACCTTCGTCACCGGCCGTGGGTCGGCGTGGCGAATGAGACGAAGCAAGACGAGAACGCAAGACCCTGGGCGCAAGACGAGGGCAAGAATAGCCTCGGCACGGCGGGGTTGAAGACGTCAGAGGTCGTGCAGTTTTGGGTTCCATTATGAACGATTTGGAAACCGGAACATGAGCGATCCGTAATTTGACCGGACTCCGGTGCAGTCCCATCTTGCGGTCCCGTAAGGGTGGGGGTGTCTCTTACAAGGGCGATACGTGACCGAGAGCGACAACCAGCCAATCCTGGAGCGCCTGCGACCGAAAAGGTCGCGCCGGCTCGGCTTGTCTGGAAAGCTGCTGCTGTTGACCATTCCGCTGGTGATGATCGCGGAGGTGCTGATCTACGTGCCGGCGATCGCCAATTTCTGGACCAACCGGCTTAACGATCGCTTGGCGGCCGCCAATACCGCTGCGCTGGTGCTTGATGCCGCGCCGTCCGGCATGGTGCCGGATTCGCTGGCGCGGCAGATCCTCACCTCCATCAACGCGCGCGGCGTCGCCATCAAGATGGGCCAGCAGCGCCGCCTGCTCGCCAGCGCCGACCTGCCCGCCTCGATCGACCACGACTTCGACATGCGCGACATGACGGTGTGGTCGTCGATCGTGAACTCGCTGACGATGATGACGGAGACCGGCGATCACACCATGCGCGTGATCGGGCCGTCGCCGGGCCGCGCCCAGTTCATCGAGGTCGTGACCGACGAGAAGCCGTTGCGCAAGGCGATGTATCGCTTCTCGCGCAATCTGCTCGGCGTGTCACTGCTGCTGGCGGTGCTGACCGCGGCGCTGGTCTATCTTGCTCTGCATTTCCTGTTCGTGCGGCCAATGCGGCGCCTCACCGCGAGCCTCGTCGGCTTCCACGAAAATCCGGAGAGCGTGGCGCGAATCATCGTGCCGAGCCAGCGTTCCGACGAGATCGGCGTCGCCGAGCGCGAGCTCGCCGACATGCAGCGCGACCTCGTCTCGATGCTGCATCAGAAGAGCCGGCTCGCCGCCCTCGGCCTCGCCGTGTCCAAGATCAACCATGACCTCCGCAACCTGCTGGCCTCGTCGCAACTGCTGTCGGACCAGCTCGCCAGCGTTCCCGATCCGCGGGTGCAGCGCTTCGCGCCGAAGCTGATGCGCTCGCTGGAGCGCGCCATCGCGTTCTGCCAGTCGACGCTGTCCTACGGCAAGGTGCAGGAGCCGGCGCCGGACCGCCGCATGGTGGCGGTCGAGCAGGTGGTGGCGGAGGTGCGGGAGACCGCTGGCCTGTCGCCGGATGCCTCGATCACGTGGATCGCGGCGATCGAGCGCGGGCTGAAGATCGATGCTGATCCGGACCAGCTGTTCCGCGTGCTGCTCAACCTGGTGCGCAATGCCGCCCAGGCCTTGGACAGCCTCGCGGCGGATGCCGGCGTGCGCCAGATCCGCATCACCGGCCGCCGCGAGGGCGGGGTGGCGATCCTGGAGGTCTCGGACACGGGTCCCGGCGTCCCGGCGAAGGTGCGAGAGCACCTGTTCGAGGCCTTCCGTGGTGCCGGTCGTCCGGGCGGCTCGGGGCTGGGCCTTGCGATCGCGGCCGAGCTGGTCCGGGCCCACGATGGCGACATCCAGCTGGTCGAAGGGACCCTGGGGGCCACCTTCCGAATCACGATTCCCGACCGCCCTGTCGAGCTGCAGACCTTCTGGACCGAGCGCGCCAGCGCCTGAACCGGACCGGCCTCACCTGCCATTCCGGGGCGATGCCGCAGGCGTCGAGCCCGGAACTCCGGGCGTGCCGGAACGAAGCCCGTCCGCTCCGGCCCTACCGAACCGCGCCAGCGCGTCTGCGGAAAAATGGTCGCAAATTGTCCCGCTCCAGCCTTGCCAAGCGGTCTCCGAGCCGTTAGTCAGAGGCCCTTCGCGAGGCCTGCCGGCATTTGCCGCCCCGGCCTTCCGGGATCCGGCCCCTGGCCCGGAGCCTGCCAAACGCGAAAAACGCGCCCGTAGCTCAGCTGGATAGAGCATCAGACTACGAATCTGAGGGTCGGACGTTCGAATCGTTCCGGGCGCGCCATCTAAATCAATGACTTAGCTAAAATCACCGTTTGAGATTTGAAAACTGAAACGGTTTTTCAAATGGTTTTGGTGTGCGACATGCATGCTTGTGGACGGTGCCGCTCCTGGCAAAGGATTGCATCCTGATCGGAGAATTAACGGGAGTTCGAATTCCACTCTCTCCGCCAGTGCCTCTGAGGTCCTATAAACCATCGAAGCCGTCGAGATGGCTATGGCGTGGCCGAAGCCACGCGTTCGAGAAGAGCCAGTAGCCCGCGGAGAATTTCGAGCGGAGCGGGCGGGCACCCCGGGACATGCAGATCGACCGGCACGACCTCTCCCACGCCCCCCACCACGGCATAGCTGCCGGCGAAGCACCCGCCGTCGCGGGCGCAGTCGCCCACGGCCACGACCCACTTCGGATTTGGCGTTGCGTTGTAGGTCCGCTCCAGCGCCATGCGCATGTTCTTCGTCACCGGCCCAGTCACCAGCAGCACGTCCGCGTGGCGCGGGGAGGCGACGAAGCGGAGGCCGAAGCGTTCGAGATCGTAATAGGCGTTGTTGAGTGCATGAATTTCCAGCTCGCAGCCGTTGCAGGAGCCGGCGTCGACCTCGCGGATCGACAGCGACCGTCCAAGGCGCCGGCGGGCCGCCCGCTCCAGCGCAGCGCCCACTTCTGCAAGTGCCCGGTCGTCGGCCGACGGCGCCGGCTCCGTCAACGGCATCTGCACGAGACTCTGGAACAGCAGCTTTCTCATCTGGATGGACGTCCCTAGAGGTCGTGGCCCGAGTAGGAGCAGTTGAATGACTTGTTGCAGAGCGGGAAATCGGCAACGATGTTGTCTTGGATCGCGGCCTCCAGCAGCGGCCATTGGAACCAGGAAGGGTCACGCAGATGGCAGTGCGCAATGCTGTTGTCGGCATTGAGCCTGAGCCAGACCAGGATGTCGCCGCGAAAACCCTCCACCAGCGCCATGCCCTCGCGAACCTCGCCGGCCATGGGCAGATCGATCCGCAACTCGCCCTGCGGCATCCGCTCCAGCAATTGGGTGACGAGCCCTAGACTCTGCTCGATCTCGCGAACGCGAATCCACACCCGCGCGTTGACGTCGCCGGCCTCGAGCACAGGAATCTCGAAGGCGAGCTTGTCATAGGGCGCGTAGGCAAGATGCTTGCGCGCGTCGAAGGCGCGGCCCGATGCGCGGCCGATGAAGCCGCCGGGCGCGTATTGACGGGCGAGATCGGCCTTCACCGTGCCCGTGGTGACGGTGCGATCCTGGAGCGAGGCCGTGTTGTCGTAGAGTTCGACCAGGGCTGGGAAGCGTGCCTGGATATCGCTCACCAGCAATCGGATCGCCTGGATGCCATCCTGGTTGATATCGGTCGCAACGCCGCCGGGCAGGATCAAGTCGCGCATCAGGCGGTGCCCGAAAACATTGCCCGCGCCGCGCAGCACCTTCTCGCGCAACACGCCGCAATGGGCCAGCATCAGGGCGAAGGAAGCATCGTTGCAGATTGCGCCGAAATCGCCGAGATGATTGGCGAGACGCTCCAGCTCCGCCATCAGCGCGCGCAGATGGTGCGCGCGCGGCGGAACTTCCACCCCCAACGCGGCCTCCACCGCGCGCGCGAAGGCCAGTCCGTAGGCGACTGTGCTGTCACCGGAGGCGCGAGCTGCGAGCTTGCCCGCCTTCGCAAGGTTCGCGCCCGCAATCAGGCCTTCGATACCCTTGTGCACATAGCCGAGCCGAGGCTCTAACCGCACAACGGTCTCGCCGTTGGCTGTGAAGCGGAAGTGGCCGGGCTCGATGATGCCGGCATGGACCGGGCCGACCGGAATCTGATGCAGGCCGTCGCCTTCGACGGGAAGGAACGCATAGGTCTTGTCGATCGGCGTCGGCTCGGGCTTCGCAGCGAGCGGATGCCGCAGGTCCCAATTGCCGTGGTCGAGCCAGGCGCGCGGGTCCGGCAGGCCCTGCGGCTCCAGGCCGCGGAGATCGCGGATGGTCCGTTCCAGCCGAAGTGCCGGTGGGTGGTGCAGACCGACCGACGGATAGCGGCGGGTCGGGCAATCGAGCGTGACGATGCCGACCACAGTCTTCGGCGCATCGAGCAGCGCCATGTGAACGCGATCCGCCTCGCCCCAAAGGCCGAGCAGTTCCCAGTCGGCGCCGGCAAGTCCCGCGATCGCCTCGTTCCAGGTCGCGACGCCGACGACGGCGCGCGGCCAGGGACAGGGGCTCGATGCAAGCTCGCCTTGGCGCAGGAGTTCGTCGAGGCCCATTGCGATCACCCCAGAATATCGGCGACGTGCCGGAACCACGTGACCAGCGTGGGCGGGAGGAAGATTCCGGCGATCAGCACGAGACCGAAATGCACGATCATCGGCATGTAGGAGGCATCCGATGGTGCAGTGCTCCCGGTCGGCACGCCAAAGGCGATACCGTTGAGATGATAGAACAGCGCGCCGAGCGCGAGCAGGATGCCGAACACGAGCGGGATGGCAAGCAGTGGCTCGCGCGCGAAGGTTGAGGTCACGACTAGGAATTCGCTCATGAAGACGCCGAACGGCGGCAATCCGGCGATGGCCACGACACCGATCACGAGGCTCCAGCCGAGCGCCGGATGGGTCGCGGTCAGGCCGCGGATATCGGCGATCTTCTGCGTGTCCTTGATCTGCGCGACATGGCCAACGGCAAAGAAGATTCCCGACTTGGTAAGGCTGTGCATCACCATGTGCAGCAGCCCCGCAAAATTGGCGACCGGGCCGCCCATCCCGAAGGCAAAGGTGATGATCCCCATGTGCTCGATCGAGGAATAGGCGAACAGGCGTTTGATGTCGCGCCGCCGGTAGAGCATGAAGGCGGCGAACACCAGCGACACCAGACCGAGTGTCACCATCAGGGGGCCAGGAGCCACCGCGCTCGGATTGGCTGCCAGCACGATCTTGAAACGAAGCACTGCGTAGAGTGCGACGTTGAGCAGGAGGCCGGACAACACCGCGGAGATCGGCGTCGGCCCTTCCGCATGCGCATCCGGCAGCCAGGCGTGCAGCGGCGCCAACCCCACCTTGGTGCCGTAGCCGAGCAGCAGGAATATGAAGGCGACGTTGATCAGCGCCGGATCGAACTGTGAGGCATGCGCGACCAGCACCGTCCAGACCATGCCGTTGATGCCTTCGCCCACCACGGGGAGCGCAGCCATGTAGACCAGGATGGTACCGAACAGCGCGAGCCCGATGCCGACGCTGCCGAGAATGAAATATTTCCAGGCGGCTTCGAGCGCTTCATGGGTGCGGTAGATGCCGACCATCAGCACGGTCGTCAGCGTCGCCAGTTCGATGCCGACCCACATCAAGCCGATATTGTTGGCGGTCAGCGCGAGATTCATCCCGCCCATCATGACCTGGAACATGGCGTGGTAGAATCGCAAGTATGCAGGCGTCAGCCGCCCGGTCGCCAGCTCGTGGCCGATATAGCTTGCCGAAAACACGCTGGTGGTGAAGCCGACGAAGGTATTGAGCACGATGAACGCGATGTTGAGTTCATCGACGAACAGGTAAGAGCCGGGCTGGATGTGATCGGCGAAGAACATCGAGAGCGAGGCCGCGAAGGTCAACCCCGACGCCAGCACGTTGAGGCGCGCGGACAGCCGATAGCCGGGAAGCAGGGCCAGCACAGCGGCCGAGACGACCGGAATGACGGTGACGAGGACGACGCCCTCGTTGGTGGACAACATCATCGGCGCTCTCCGCGAAAGCGATCCAGCGCCTGGACATCGACGGTATCGAAGCGCTCGCGGATCCGGAACAGGAAGACGCCGATCACGAAGAAGGCGATCAGGATCGAGAAGGCGACGCTGATCTCGACCACCAGCGGCATGCCGCGCGCGCCGGTGCCTGCGAGCACCAGCCCGTTTTCAAGCGACATGAAGCCGACCACCTGGCTCACGGCGTTACGCCGGCTCACCATCATCAACAGACCGAGCAGTACGACCGACAGCGCGAAGGCGAGGTCCTCGCGTGCGAGCGGATCGGCGGCGGGGGTGACCTTCAGCATGACCGTCATCGAGAGCGCGACCAGTCCCATGCCGGTCAGCATGGTCGTTCCGGAACCGATCACGGTTTCGATCTCGCGATGGATGCCGAGCCGCTGGATGATGCGATGCAGTCCGACCGGCACGACCACGGCCTTGAAGACCAGCGCGATCATGGCGGTGACATAGAGATGCGGCGCGCTCTGGACGTGGGCCTGCCAGGCGACCGACATCGCGAGCAGCACGGCCTGGAGCGCAAAGGCGTTGAGCAGGGCATAGAGCCGGTGCTGTGTGATCATCAGGAAGCTGACCAGCAACAGGCTGCCCGCCAACAGGTGCGCGACGTCGAATGTCAGTCCGTGCGCCATTGCTAGAGGCTCCTCGATACGAACAACAGCAGCGTGCCGAGCAGGCCGAGCATCAAGGCAGCGCCGACGAAATCCGGTAGGCGGAACACCCTCATCTTCGCAATGGCGGTCTCGAACACGCCGAGCAGAAAGCCGAACACAGTGAGCTTGGCGAGATAGCCGGCGAATCCGGTCAGATGGCTTGCGGTGCTCGCGCTGGGCGCAGCCAGCGTCCACGGCACGAAGATGCAGCCGATCAGCGAGATGTAGAGCAGCAGCTTGACCGCGGCCGCGAGTTCGATCATGGCGAGGTGGCGACCTGAATATTCCAGCACCATGGCTTCATGCACCATGGTGAGTTCGAGATGGGTCGCCGGGTTGTCGACCGGAACGCGGCCGTTTTCGGCGATGGCGACGATGATCAGCCCGACCATCGCAAGGCCCAGCGAGACACGCAGGCCGACGCCCGAGGCGAACAGATCGGCCACGGCCGAGAGCTGCGTCGAGTGCGCAACCAGCGCCATGGTGAAGACGACCAGCAGCATGGCCGGCTCGGCGAGCGAGGCGATCATCATTTCCCGGCTCGCCCCGATGCCGCCGAAGGCGGTGCCGATATCCATGCCGGCGAGCGCGAGGAAAAACCGCGCGCTGGCGAGCAGCGCGATGATGGCGATGAGGTCCGCGGACCAGCTGAACAGCAAACCCTTGGCGAAGGTCGGCACCAGCGCGGCGGCGACCCAGGTCGCCGCGAAGATCAGATAGGGCGCGACGCGGAATATCCACGAGGCATTGTCCGCGACCGCGACCTCCTTCTTCAGGAGCCGTAGGATATCGCGATAGGGCTGCACGATCGGCGGGCCGCGGCGGCGCTGGAGGCGCGCCTTCACCTTGCGGATGAAGCCGGTCAGCAGCGGCGCCGCCAGCAGCACCAGCATCATCTGCGAGACCTGAACGAGAAGGGCGGAGATCAGCTCCATATCGCCAGCACCAGCAAGAGCAGCACGAGGGAGAGGAAGACAAGGCTGAGGTAGCGGCGGATGGTGAGGAATTGCAGTTTGTTGAGCTGGAGCGCGGCGCGTTCGACGGCGCCGGCAAACGGCTCGTAGAGCCAGTCCCACACCGGATCGGCGATCGTCAGCGTGAAGCGGGCGGCGCGTGTGTCGCCGGGCGCGGGCATGGTGACCTCTTCACTCGTGACAGGAGTCCGCGCTAGGAACACGCGGCGGATAGGCTGGGCAAAGCTCGAGCCGGAATATTGCGTCAGCGGACTGGGATCGGGAAAGCCGCAATCCCATGCCGGGCCGCGGCGGATCGCGTGCGAGGCGAAGCGGTGGATGGCCCACACCGCCAGCAGCGCGGACGTGGTGATGAAGAGAAAGACGAGCAAGCCGTTATAGGAGCTGCCGGTTTCGGCCTCCGGCACGATCGTGAGCCAGGGCCGGCTCCCCTGCGGCGTCAGCGCCGTGCCGGCAAGCTGGTGCGTGATCGGGGCGATGGCATCGATGATGAAGCCCGGAACGATGCCGGTGATCAGGCAGAGCAAAGCAAGTGTCGCCATGGCCGAGAGCGAGAAGCGGTCCACCTCCGTTGCTTGTCCCGCTTCCGTGCTGCGTGGACGGCCGAGGAAGGTGATACCGAAGGCCTTGACGAAGGTCGCGCCCGCCAGCGCTGCTGCGAGCGCGAGCAGGCCGCCTGCCGCCGGGACCATGACCTTCAGCAACCATCGCGCCAGGTCGGGACTCTGAAGCACGGCCTGGAAGGTTAGCCATTCCGATACGAAACCGTTCAGTGGCGGCAGCGCCGAGATCGCCATGCAGCCGACCAGGAACAGGAAGCTCGTCACCGGCATGCGGTGGATCAATCCGCCGAGACGATCCATGTCGCGCTCGCCGGTTGCGGTCAGCACCGCGCCGGCGCCGAAGAACAGCAGGCTCTTGAAGAGGGAATGGTTGAGCACGTGCAACAAGGCCGCCGTTATGGCCAGCGCGGCCGCCGCATTCATGCCGTCGGCTCGGAACGACAGCGCGAGGCCGAGCCCGATGAAGACGATGCCGATATTTTCTATGGTCGAATAGGCGAGCAGCCGCTTGGCGTCGTCCTGCATCAGGGCCTGCAACACGCCGAGGACTGCGCTCAGGCTGCCGATCGCGAGCAGCAGCGCGCCCGACCACCAGGGCAGGTCGCCGGCAAGGTCGAACACGATGCGGATGAAGGCGTAGATTGCGACCTTCGTCATCACGCCGCTCATCAGAGCCGAAACGTGACTTGGCGCCGCCGGATGCGCAAGCGGCAGCCAGGCATGCAGCGGCACCAGCCCGGCCTTGGATCCTGCACCGATCAGGACCAGCACGAGGACCATCGCAGCCGTCAGCGGCGTTCGCACGCCATGTCTGATCGTCTCGAAGTCGTAACTGCCGCCCGGCCCGGCGAGCAGGCCGAGGGCGAGCAGGAGCGCGAGCGTGCCGAGGCTCGCCATGATCAGATACACGTAGCCGGCGCGCATGTTCTCGGGATCGCGATGATGCGCGATTACGAGCGCCCAGGAGGCCAGTGACATGAACTCCCAGGATAACAGATAGCTGAAGGCATCAGCCGCCAGCAGGACCAGATTCATTCCGGCGAGGAAGGCCGGAAAGAACGGCAGCACGCGATGCGGCTCCTCCGCGTGCGCGCCGTAGCCGAGCGCGTAGAGACTTGCCACGGCGCCGCCGATATTCACGACAACGAGAAAAAAGGCCGCGAGCGCATCGATCGCGAAGTGTGCGCCGATCCAGGGCAGGCCGAGCGGCAGAACGAGGTCAGTCGGGGCGCCGGCATGGCCGGCAAGCGCGAGAAGCGAAAAAACCGTCGCCGCGCTGCACAGCGCCAGCATGGTGCCGTAGATGATGCGAGTCGCCGCATACGCGCGCGCGATGGCTACCGCCAACAGCGCAACCCCCAACATCGCCGCTGCGCAGAGCATGAGGAATGCAACGACACTCATCTGAATTGGATCCTATGCCCTCTTCGCCATACCCTTCACGTGGCGCGAGTCGGAGAGTGTGGGCTCCTTGAGCCTGACTCCGCGGCCTCCGGTCTGACTGGCTGCTCCGTCGCCGATCAGTTCGATACCGCTCTGGTTCAGCGCCTCGATCAATTTCATCAAGGAATCGACGTTGCCGCGCACGACGCCTTCGCTCGCTTCCATACGCTGGATCGTGGGGACCGAAAGGCCAGACAGTTCGGCAAGCTGGCGCTGGTCGATGTCAAGAAGCGCCCTGGCCGCGCGGAGCTGTGCTGCGGTGATCATCGTCGAGATGCCAGTACTGATATTTTGTGCATCAATACTGCACGTAAAAGTGCTAGCTGTTCGATCAATTATACCAATGAAGTTGTTTTGTATAGCTATATTGATGTTCGAGACCTCATTTGCCGAGGACTTTGTCCCAGGCATCAACGCATTGGAGGGTGCGTATTGCAGGCCGGCCATTGATCGACTCGCTTGATGGACTTTCGGCGATGATGGATTATTGGCGGAACAGGTCGTTGTCGGGGGCGAAACCCTATTCTCCGGCCGTAGCTCAATCGGTGGGTTTGGGTCGGGGAAGAACGAAAATGCGTTCTCTTTCAATGGAGATTGACTGATACTCTCTCCGCCACAGGGGAGCTTGTGCCGTCATCTATGCAGAAGAGCGGATCGCTACACGCGTTTCGCGCGTCTAGGAGCCGACACTAAGCACCTCTCTCCCACGGAGCGCGCTCTTGCTATTCCGCGATCGCTGACTTCAGCCCTTGTTGCCCGCGAATGTCGTCAGCGATAACATTCGCACGTGGGTTGAGAAGTTGCGAGTTGGTGGATTTCAGCCACCGACGGATACTTGGGCTATTCGCATTCGATGCCGCAAATACCGTACTGCTGATCGCTTGTTGTTGGCGTCGTAGGTGATCCTCCAGCAGCTTGGGGCGAGTGATGTAGCCTGCGTTCACGCCGGGAATTGCGTGGTTCATCAGCAGCTTCGCATCGAACTCCGACACGCCGGCTGCGGCGGCGATGGTGCGAAAGCTCTGCCGTAGATCGTTACCCCATTTCGACAGCGTGGCCCGATCTTCTTTCTGCTCGACGATGTGCCCCGACACGCTGTCGGCCGGGAATATCCATTGGCGGGCGTGCGACGGACGCATCTGATGTCCGAAGCGCATGACTCGGATCAGGCAGCGGATCATTTCCCGAGATAGAGGAATGTCGAAGGCCCGCTTCGCGCCGCCCTTGGGCTTCGGAATGTGCAGGATCCGTCTCTTGAAATCGATATTGCCCGGAGTGGTTTCCTGCAACGCGGTGGGCCGACATCCCCGAAAGCAGCGTGAAGAGATGGAATTCACGGCGGATCGGATTGTCCAAAACCGGCAATTCGGAAAACCAGGCCCTCAGATCACCGGGCCCCATTCCGGTGTCGCGTCGCTTCTCTCCATTCCAGTCGATAGCCCCGACGGGATTATCGGGCGGCAAGGTCTTGTTGGCTTTTCGGGCGTGGGAATAGATGGCCCGGAGAGTGCGCATGCTTCCATTCGCAATATATGGCCCGTTCTCCTTGGTGATTTCGTCATGTCTCTCGACCACCTTTGCAGGGTGGCGGCCCAAATCTTTCAATGGCGTATCGAGCCATTTGATGAAGATTCGTTCCACGTGATCCCGATAGCTCTCGATTGTGCGCTCGCTACGGCCTTTCCTAGTCATGTGGGCGTCGCGATATCGCTCCCACGCTTGCCTGAGCGTGATGCCGCCGGATTGATGCGCGATCGGGCTATCCCCGCTGGCCGCGACGCGACTCGGTTTCGACCCGGCCTTGGGATGCTGACCCCGGCCTATCTGAGCAAGATATTCCTTGGCAGTCGCTCGGGCCGTCCTTGTCGAGAGTCCTTTGACGTCGCCGATTGCGACCCGGATCGACGTCGCTCGCTTGCCGTCCTCGCGAAGGTCGCCTTGGACGGTAAAGGTTCGTTTCCGCTTTCCGACGACGACGAAGAAGCCCTTCAGTTCGGTGTCGCGCGCCAGATACCAGCCCTTCCTCGGGGTCGGCAGGCGAGCGATTTCTTTGTCGGTCAGCAGGAGACGGACATCGGCCATCGGAGCGCTCCGAAACAAAAACGGTTTTTCAAACGGTTTTGGCAAATCGGGGAGTTCGACGGTTCGACCTCGACCTTGTAGGAGGATGTGCGATAAAAGGCTCGAAATTAAGGACTTTTGCGTCTATCGTTGCGCTGTGGCGTACAGTCGGATAGCGTGGCGAAGCAATGTTTTTGAACTACGAATCTGAGGGTCGGACGTTCGAAACGTTCCGGGCGCGCCATTCGCCGATGAACCACAGCACGTTCAATTCGCACGTCCATCACTTCCGGTCGATGCGTCGATTGGCGGATCTCGGGTGCGCAGGAGAACAATCTTGAGTCGCTTCTGGTCAGAGCTCGTTCATGGGCTGTCGCCCTATGTGCCTGGCGAGCAGCCGCAGATCCCGGGCCTGGTCAAGCTCAACACCAATGAGAGCCCGTTCGGGCCGTCGCCGAAGGCGATCGAGGCCATACGGGCCGCCGCTGCCGACACCTTGCGGCTCTATCCAGATCCCCAGGCAACGCGGCTGCGCGAGGTGCTCGCGGCCTATCACAAGGTCTCACCCGAGCAGGTGTTCGTCGGCAACGGCTCGGACGAGGTGCTCGCGCATACATTTGCGGCGCTCCTGAAGCAACCTGCGCCGCTGCTGTTCCCTGACGTGACCTACAGCTTCTATCCGGTCTACTGCCGGCTGCTCGGGATCGACTACGCGACCGTTCCGCTCGATGCCGAGATGCGCGTGCGTATCGACGATTATGTCGACCGCCCCGGCCCCGTGATCGTGGCCAATCCGAATGCGCCGACCGGAATTGCGCTGTCGCGTGCCGAGATCGCACGGTTGGCTGCTGCCCACAGCGATGTGGCCGTCGTCATCGACGAGGCCTATGTCGATTTCGGCGCCGAGACTGCGATCCCTTTGATCTCCGAGCATCCCAACCTGCTGGTGGTGCAGACGATGTCGAAATCGCGCGCGCTGGCCGGGCTGCGCGTCGGCTACGCGATCGGCGCCGCCGGCCTGATCGAAGGCCTGACGCGGGTCAAGGACAGCTTCAACTCCTACCCGCTCGGTCGGCCCGCCCAGGCCGGCGCGATCGCCTCGATCGAGGACGACGCCCATTTCCAGCAGGCGCGCTCGGTCATCATGAAGAACCGCGCCGACCTCACCGCCGCGCTGGCCCGTCTCGGCTTCGAGGTCCTGCCGTCCAGCGCCAATTTCGTCTTCGTCCGTCATCCTGATCGTTCCGGCCAGGCGCTGGCCACGGCCTTGCGTCAGCGCGCCGTGCTCGTCCGCCATTTCACCGCCCCGCGGATTGCGGACTATCTGCGTATCACCATCGGCTCGGAGACGGAGCTCGCGCGGCTGACGGACGCGCTGCGCGAGGTGTTGGCGCAGAATGGTTGAGAGTTGTGGCTGAGATGACGATCGGTCGGAGCCGATCCGCCACGACCGGCACACTCTGCGAAGTCTGGATGCCATTGGTCCCAGACATCAGACCCGAAGCACGCGCGCGATTTCTAGCAGCCGCGGCACCTGCGCGTGAATGGCTGCAGCCACGTCGCGGTCGAGCCTGTCGCGCCAGCGCGCAGGAATCGCCGCCAGCCCATAGGTGGCGCCGGCCAGCATGCCCGCGAGAGCGCCCGTCGTGTCGGCGTCGCCGCCCTGGTTGACGGTCTGCACCAGGCATTCTGTGAACGAGTCGATGGCGAGATAGTGGTGCAGCACGGTCTGCACGGTGTCGACGATGAAGGCCGAGCTCTGCCCGGGGTAGGGGACGAAGCTGAAGGCGCGGTGCTTGCCGATCAGAGCTTCGGCTTCGCGGCGGACGGCGTCCTGGCCCTCACCCTGCAGCAAGGCATGAGTCATGCGCACCAGCGCAACGCAGGCGTCGTCCGACAACGGATGATGGTGCGTGGCGCGCGCCTGCGCCAGCGTCCACGTCTCGGCGTTGTCCGGTGCCTCGAGCGTCGCGAGCGCCACGGGCAGTACGCGCATCGCCGCGCCATTGCCAGCGTCGCCTTCGGCGTAGACACCTTCGACCGTGCCGCGCATGACGTAACGGCGGATGCCGCGGCGGCAGGTGTTGCCGACATCGGCCGGCCCGGTCCGGAGCCACGCCGCGAACTCCTCGCAGACGTCGCGTGCGTCGAAGCCGCCATTGCGGATCAGCGAGCGTCCCAGCGCCAGCGACATCTCGGTGTCGTCGGTGACCTCGCCCGGCTTCAGCTTCAGCCAGCCGCCGCCGATGATGTCGCGATGCACGCCATATTGCGCGGCGATCTCGTCTCGGGTCATGAACTCGACGGTGGCGCCGAGCGCGTCGCCGATGGCAAAGCCGAGATAGGCCGCGAGCGCGCGTTCCTCGACATCGAGTGCGGTCATGCTGCGATCCGCTCACACATAGTCGACGCTCACGCGGTAGTCGCCGCCGATTACGAGGTATTCGCCTTCGCCCTTCAGCGCATGTGATGACAGCAGGCCGTTGAAGAACACGATCTTGCTGACGGGGACGCGCGCGGTGAGGATCATGTCGCCGAAGCAGCCGGCAGTGTCGCGGTCGGAGGAGAACGAGACGAGATTGTTGAGCCGGACCACCGCCTCGCGCCGCGTCGTTCGCTCCACGATCCAATGCTCGTCGAACGAATTGACGCCGCGATGCAGCGTCAGATGCGTCTGGTCGGGGAAGGTGAAGCGGCGCATGGCCCATTGGCAGAATTCGAACAGCAGATCGAGCTGCACCCAGATCGCATTGTTGTGGAAGCGGCTCGACATCTTCTCCTCGACATAGGTCGTCCAGGCCCGGCTTGCCACGGCTTCGATAGCCTCCTTGTGGAACGATGGGCCGAGGCCGAACCGGCTCTCGACCCAGCCCTTGAGCACGGCGCCTTCCGGGCCGTTGCTGTCGAAGCCCCAGCCCTGGATCAGCCGCAGGAAGGACGAGCGGAAACGCCGCCGGCCGCCGGACGTCGCGGCGCGTTGCTCGGGATCGAGCCCGAACATCGCCATCATGTAGGTGGTGAAGGCTTCGCCGGCTTCGGCGAGATGTTCGGCCTGATCGAGCATCGTGAACAGGCTGGGGTTCATCTCGGTGACGCCCCAGATGTGCAGCGGCACCGCCGCCTCGTTGAAGGCAGCGCTCGCCAGCCACTCGGAAGGACGCCCCACGAGGTTGGTCGAATGGCCGATGCCGCGGCGGGCGCGCTGTGCTGCGTCGTTCATGGTCGGCATGATGCCGGGTCGCGCAGTGTAAGGGAAGCCGTCGGTACTGACATGGCGGAGAGCTTCTGATTGTCAGCTGCAACCGCCCCAGCCGGTGCTACCATGACCACCGCAACCCCGCCGCTTGGAGCCTTCGAAATCGCCCGCAGGCAACTGCGTCGCCGTTGCGCTGTCGGAGCGGTTCGTCTGTGAAGTGCATCGAGCGCGCCTGCCGAGAGCGTTGTCTTCGATCCATTCGAAGCCGGCTGCTCGATCGCGCGCAGTGTGTCAGCACGGAGGGCAATCAGCACGATCGCGTTGAATTCTTCCCGGCCGTCCACTGGTGAGATGCCCGCGTCATCTGCGTCTACTGTAATGCTACGGTAAGGCCGTGACGCTAGCTTCGATGCGTCCTTACGACCGACATCACATCGGTTTCGCCATCGACGGCGTGTCATGATGAGCCATGGCTCGCCGTCTCTCGATGTGGTGTTCGATCGGAAGGACATTGGAGCGCCGCCGCAGACCCGAAAGCCCGGCCTGATCAGGTCGGCTCCGTCCCACCTGCGGCACCTTCCATCATGATCTGGCGCCGCATGGCTTCGAACGTCGTCGGAGTCCAGTGAGCGGGCCGTTCGGTTTGTGTCCCAGCCCCACACTTCCGAACGGCCTGCAATGATGGACCTCGTGGTGACACTCGCGCTCACATGTTGATCGCATCGTCTTGCGTCTGTAATGATACGGTAAGCCGCGGCCGCGAGTCTCCCGCAGCGACGGCTGAGCTGATCGCAAGGAGAACCCAATGAAACGAATTTGCGCGCTTATGATCGTGGCCTCGACCATCGCAGGCGCGATCGCGACGCCGGCCAATGCCGGTGGCAACCGCGGAGCGGCGGTGGCGGCCGGCGTCGTCGGAGGTCTGGCGATCGGAGCCCTGATCGGGTCTGCGGCAACCGCCCGTTCCGCGCCCACCTATGTCTACAGCTACGAGGATTATCCGCCGCCGCGGGTCGTCTATCGTCGTCACCGCGTCTATGAGTACGACGCGGAATACGGCAACTATGGCGACGGCTATGTGTCCGGCTACCGGGACGGCTATTCCGACGGATCCTGGGACAACGACTGAGACCGCCGCCCAAGCGCAAGGTCCCGCCGACGCGGGACCTTGTCCTTGATCCGAATGTTCGGATCCGCTGACGAGGCTGCCGCGTCCAGCGTTGCCTCGACCTATGGTTCCTTCGGCCGTGTCACCAGGAATGCCACCACCGTTCGTGTGCATCCTGTCCAGCCGAGCAGCCGGGCCTGCACCGCGAACTCGCGCTTGACGTAGTTGCCGGATCCGGCGGCCGCCGCTTCCGCGGCGGCGATGCAATCCGCCTGGTCGCGGAAGCACAGCGAAATCCAGCCTCCGCTGCCAGAGTCCGCACCGGTCTGGTGGGCTGTGGTGGGCAGACCGTAAGCGGGATGATCGGCACTGTAGAAGGTGGTTGCGAGCGCAAGGCTCTCGGTGCCGCCGACATGCTCGAGCGGCTTCCCCGTCAACTCCCGCCATTGTCGCGTCGCTTCCCGCGCGGTCTGCTGGTAGAAGGTACGACCTTCCTCATAGCCGTGCTTGTTGCGATAGAAGGCGTGGAGCGGCGCCGCAACGATCGCAGCCAGGACGGCGATCCCGGCCGTCAGCACCGCGATGTTGACGGTATGAAAGCGCGCGATCGGATAGCTGGTGCCGCAGACGACGACCACGACGAACAGGAACAGTCCCTGCAGCGCCCATAGCGACGGCAGGTCGGTGCCCATGACCAGCGCGTTGATGACGGGCAGGCCGAGCGTGCCGACGGCGATATATGACAACAGCCGGAGGCCGTCGTTCAGCGTGGCCATCTCCGTGGTGAAAGACCTGATCCTGGCGCCGGCGACGATCAGCCAGGTCGCGGCCGGCACGGCCATCGCGGCCGCGAGCCCCAGCAGGAAGAACAGGGAATCCCGTAACGACGTGGACAGGTTGGACCTGGCGTGCAGCAGCGCGTACTGAATGGGGGCTGCATCGTTGGCGACGAGCCAGTCGAGATGCATCGACAGCGCGGCGAGGCCCACGACGCCGGAGATCCACGGCGATGCCGACGTGAAGTAGGCGCGTCGCTGCGGATGCGCCATGGCGGCGAATGCGAAGCTCATCACCAGAAAGATCGAGTAGTACTTGCCGAGCAGCGCGAGCGCGGCCGTCAGGCCGGCGGCCGCCGCCCAGGGCAGTGTTCGCGTTTCGAACGCGCGCAGGAAGCAGTAGGTGGCGAGCGGCCACGTCGCGAGCTGCACCGAGTTGGCGTTGAAGCGCTGTGCGTGAAACTGATAGGCCGGCGTCAGCATCAGCAGCAGCAGCACGATCACCCGCTTGTCCCCAGTGACGAAACGGCGCGAGACGAGATCGACGCACCACAGCGCCAGCGCCGCATTGGTCATCGCCATCAGGTGGAATGACCAGTCGGAGAGAGGGAAGACGGCGGTCCAGGCGCCGGCGATCCAGCCCATCAGCGGCGGATGCTTGTCGTAGCCCCAGGCGAACTGCCGTCCGAATGTCCAGGTCTCGAGAACGTCGGGATGCAGGCCGGCGCCGGCATAGGCGATCGAGAGATAGGCCGTCCACACGGCCACGAAGCAGGTCAGCAGCAGCGGCACCGCCCAGCCGGCCTCGATGCCGTCCAGCCAGCGCAGGAATGGAATGCGCCAGGCTGCCGGATGGCTGTCCGACCGTTCAGCGACGGTCGAGAACGCAAACTCGTGGAACATGCCGGTGTGCATCAAAAATGGTGCGTCGAACGGGACGTTCGGTGAGCGGCCGCGGCCGATAATTGGGGGCGGACCGTCCGGTGTGTCCGGTCGATCATGCGGCAGGCTCCATGCGAGCGAATCCTCGGCGTTTGTTTGAGTGTGCCAGTCTCGGCCAAGACGATTACGAAAGGCTGACGCCGCCGGCTTGCCGGCCGATGGAAAAACGGATCATCGCGGCGGGGCACGTCATACGACCGCAATCGCGCCAGCCGAGAAGCGGTTCAGCTTGCAATCGGAGATGTCGCGATAGGGCCAGTGCCCGCCAGCAGCGTGGAGTATATGAGCTGCGCGCGATCGGCGCTGGCAAAACGAGTCAACTTCGCTTGCGCGATCAAACAAAAGTATCAGAACACCGCCGACGTAATCCTATTGTAATCCCTCCGTAATGATAGGAACAGCCGATTGTCGATGATGCGGGAGAATCGCGTGCGCGTTCTGGTCGTTGAGGATGACCCCCAGCTGGGGATCTGGCTGCGGGATGCGCTCGCGACGGCGTTCGGCTCGTCGGACATCGTCACGACACTCGACGAAGGGCGTGCGGCGATCGCCGTGCGCAATTTTGAGCTCGTGGTGATCGACCGCGGCCTCCCGGACGGCGACGGGCTGGCGCTGTTGCCGGACCTGCGGCAGCAGAAGCCGAGCCCGGCGACGGTCGTGCTGACCGCGCTCGATGACCCCGCCGACATCGCGCGTGCGCTCGACGAAGGCGCCGACGACTACGTCGCCAAGCCGTTCGAGCCGATCGAGCTGGTGGCACGGGCGAGGGCGGTGCTGCGCCGGCTGTTTCTCGACCGCGGCGCGACGGTCTCCATCGCCAATCTGAGCTACGACATCGTCAATCGCGCCGTCTGCGTCGAGGACGTGCCCATCGTGGTGCCGCGGCGCGAGCTGGCAATCCTTGAGGCGCTGGTCCGCCGCAGCGGGCGGGTGGTCCTGCGCGAGACGCTCGAAGCCGCGGCCTACGGCTTTGAGGACGAGATCCAGTCGAATGCCATCGAGGCCCACGTCTCGCGGCTGCGCCGCCGGCTGCGCGAGGCCAATTGCAAGGCCGCCATCAGGCCGGTGCGCGGCCTCGGCTATCTCCTCAGCGGCGAGTGACCCAGGTGAGGTGGCAGAAGCTCAGCCGTATCCGCCGCTCGATCACGTTGCTCTCGGCGACGCTGATCGGGGTGGTCACCACCATCATGCTGATCTGCGCGGCCGCCCTGCTGATCCGGTTCGGCGGCGACGATGACGGCACATGGGGCGCCGCCGACGTCGCCGATGCGCTGAAGGAGGCCGTATCCCGCGATGCCGGCGGCCACCTGCTCATCAAGCAGACGTCGCGTCTCGACAAGATCATCCAGGATTTCCCGACTTTCTGGTACGTTGTCTCCGACAAGAGCGGCGAGGTCAGCTACGGGCCGATTCCGAAATGGCGTCCGCACAAGCCTCCGTCGTCGCAGGACGGCACCAGCTTTCTGGCCTATGCGATCGACGGCGAGACGCGGAATTTCAAGCGCATGACGGCCGTTCGGAATACGCCGGTCGGTGAGGTCTGGATCGAGACCGGCGGCGTCGCCTATACGTCGACGCAGCTGATGCTGGGCACGCTGACCGACGCGACGGTCGTTGCGCTTCCAATCATCCTGGTGCTGGTCGTGACGGTATTCGCGGCCCTGGTGTTCGTGCCGACGCTGATCGCGCGCCCGGTTCGTGCGGTGGCGCGCGCGGCCGAGATGATCGACGGCGTGCCGGACGGCCGACGGCTGCCCGAGCGGGACGCGCCGGCGGAATTGCTGCCGCTGGTCACCGCGTTCAATCGCGCCCTGTCGCGCATCGATCATGCCGCGGAGGCGCAGCGCAACTTCCTGTCCAACGCGGCGCATGAGCTGCGGACGCCGCTGACCAATGCGCGGACCATGCTCGAGGCAATCCCGGATGCTGGCTTGCGGGCACGTCTCGTCGGCGAGAACCAGAAGCTGTCGTCGATCGTCACCATGCTGCTGCAACTGGCGCGCATTTCGATGGAGCCGGTCGAGCTGACCGAGATCGATCTGGTGGCGCTGGCCCGGCGCGTCACGGCCGAGCATGTGCCGATGGCGCTGAAGGCCGGCCTCGAGATCGGCTTCGCCGGATGCGATGCGCCGGTCTCGATCCTCGGCTCGGAGCCCGCGTTGGCGGTCGCGCTCTCCAACCTGATCAGGAACGCCGTCATGCATGCCGGCGCCGGCGGTCCGATTCTCGTCGAGGTCGACGCGTCGGCGCGCCTGAGCGTGATCGATTCGGGGCCCGGCCTGCAGGCCGATCAGCCCGAGCGCCTGCTGCAGCCGTTCGAGCGCGGCCGCGCCCATGGCGATGGCATGGGGCTCGGGCTCTCGATCGTGTCGCAGGTCATGGCGACGCATCACGGCCGCGTGGCGTTGCGTGAGACGCCAGGTGGCGGCACCACGGTCGAGCTCAGCTTCGCGCCTGCCGCGCCTCAGCCGGGCGGTGCACCGGCGGCGGCCGAGGCGGCAATCCCGGCGGTCCGCCGCACAGCCGAGAAGGCCGCGCCGCCGCCGCGCTCCGTTTAACGATTCCGCGGCCCGACCTCGCGAGCCTCGCGCGGCCCGCGCTCAGCGCGGCTCCCTGCTCCGCTGCCACTTCAGGAAGTCGCTGTAGAGTCTCGCGGCCTCGTCCGGCGACATCCGCGCCTGCGCCTTGCGCTCGTCGAGAAACTTGCGGAATTCGGCCGGGTTGGCATCCTGGCCCGGCGACTGCATCGTGCGGGCGCCGTCGAGCCATTCCTGCGCCGCCTTGAAGCGGACCAGGCCCTGCACCGGCGCCGACAGCACGGTGTCGCGCCATTTCGGATGCCGCGGCGGCGATTGCAGCACCTGGATCTTGCCGAACAGCGCGTCGACGAACCGCGCCGTGCGGCGATAGCGCTCGCTGTTCTCCGGCCAATTGTAGACCATCAGCACGGTCGAGGCGGCGACGGTCTCGACCTTGGTGCCGGGCGGCACCAGGTTCGGATATTCCTCGGACGAGAACGACGACGGCAGATAGATGTCCTGCAGCGCGTGGTCATAGGGGATCGTCAGGAGATGCAGCCGGCCGCCCTCGTTCTTGATGCCCTTGATGATCGGCGCGTCCTTCGACACCGAGGCGATCCAGGCATCGCCCTGGCCGTCGATCAGCTTCTGCAGCCCGCCGGTCGGATCAGTCTGGGAGTCGATGTCGGCGCGGATGCCGAGCCGGCGGAAGATCGTGCGCGCCGCCGGCAGGCCGATCGAGCGCTCGGCGAACACCCGCCGTCCATTGAGATCCTCCAGCGAGCGGATCTCGCGCCGCGCGACGATGTGGACGTCGTTGTGGAAGAGCTGCGCGATGTAGCGCACGCGCTGCGCAATGTCTGGAATGTTGTATTCCGTCTTCACGAATTCCAGCGCGTCGGTGGTGACGAAGCCCATGTCGATGTTCTTCAACATGATGATGTCGATGAGGTTCTGCGCCGAGCCCCTGCCGAGGATCGGCAGCACGCGCAGGCTCTCGCCCTCGTCGAGCACCGCGGCCATGTCGGAGCCCATGACCGACATCGGCCCGCCGATCGGCGCGGTGATCACGGTGACGGTGCCGGAGTTCAGCGCCTCGCGGTCCGGCAGCGTACCGACGGCGCCGCCGGCCGGCGGACGCTGCGGCAATTGCTGCGCCCGGGCGCTGCCAGCCGGCGCCACGAGGGATGACAGAACAAGTGCAAATACGAATGCGCCAACAGCTACGCGCGCGACACGATTCACCGAACGCTTCCTCGATACATTCTAAATTGACAGTGGACTTAGCAGTTCGATCCCGGCCGAAGTTTGGCCGTGAGGTGGCGATCCGCGAGATGCTGCAAAGTCGCCCGGCCTGCTTCACGGCTGTGCTGAAAATGCGGTGCAGGAGCAGCGTGATCAAGTGCCGCGATCGAGGACCGGCGCTGAGCGCGCCGAATCCTCGATCACAGGCCGTGTTCGGTGGAGAACGATCGCACTGCGTGCGTGTCGAAACGTCGCATGCTCGGCGCTGAATGATGGCGCCGCGCGCCGGCGCTCACGCGCTGGCCGCGTCGAGCCGCGCGACCTGATCCGCGGTCAGCGCGAGCTGCGTCGCCGCCACCAGGGTGTCGACGTGCTCGGGCCTGGTGGCGCTGGCGATCGGCGCCGTCACCGACGGCTTCGCCAGCAGCCACGCCAGCGCGATCGAGGCCTGCTGCGCTCCGGTCTCCCTTGCGACCGCGTCCAGCGCGGCGAGGATGCGCATGCCGCGCTCGTTCATGTATTTCGGGATGCCGCGCTGTCCGCGCGGGCTCTTGCCGAAATCGGCCTCCGAGCGATACTTGCCGGTGAGGAAGCCGGCGGCCAGCGAGAAGAAGGTGATGACGCCGACGCCGTAGTTCTCGCAGACGCGTTGCAGCGCGCCTTCGTAGGATGCGCGCTCGGCGAGGCTGTATTCCGGCTGCAGGCTCTCATAGCGCGGCAAGCCGCTTTTCGCCGACAGCTCGAGCGCGGCCTGCAGCCGCTCCGCCGAAAAGTTCGAGGCGCCGATCACGCGCACCTTGCCGGCCTTGATCAGCCTGTCATAGGCCGCCAGCGTCTCCTCCTGCGGCGTCGTCTCGTCGTCCTTGTGCGACTGATAGAGATCGATCACGTCGGTCTGCAGCCGGCGCAGGCTGTCCTCCACCGCGCGCGCGATGTAGTCGGCCTTCAACCCGACCTTGCCGTCGCCCATGTCCATGCCGACCTTGGTGGCGAGGATGACACGATCGCGATTGCCGCGCAGCTTCATCCACTTGCCGATGATGGTCTCGGACTCGCCGCCGCTGTGGCCGGGCACCCAGCGCGAATAGACGTCCGCCGTGTCGAGGAAGTTGATCCCGGACTCCAGCACCTTGTCGAGCAGGCGGAACGAGGCCGCCTCGTCCACCGTCCAGCCGAACACGTTGCAGCCGAAGCAGAGGGGCGGAACGTTGAGGCCGGAACGGCCGAGCGGGCGCATCTTCATGGGAGGCTCTCGATCTGAATGATGTTGGCTGCATCCATCGCGGACGCCTGCCGCAGATTGCCGTCATTCGTCGCGCGAGACCAGCGCGGCAGGAGCATGGCGGGCCCGTCCGGCCGCATCCAAACCGTGGCGCGGCTGCCCCGAAGTGGGTCCGGCAGCGTCAGACTTTTCACTCACTTGCCGATGATGGTCGCAGCCTGCGAACGCCTCGCAGCTGGAGACGCGGGGGCCATGATCAAGGAGTCCGTCTGATGAACACGCTGACCTATGACCAGCTCGGGCTGAGCTCAGATGGCCTCATGATGCCCGATCCGGCCGCGGCGGCGAAGAACGCGACCACCAATACGGCTGCGGCCGCCCCGCCTGTCGTGCTGCCGCCCGGCGCGGTGTCGGATCCGGTGGTGCATGCCGACGGCTCCGAGACCGTCTCGGTTCACACCGGCGGTCTCACCTTCAACCTCACCTTCGATGCCGCCGCTGCTGCCGCGCCCGAAAGCTTCCGCGTCGGCGTCGAGCAGGCTGCGGCGATCCTGTCCTCGGCGATCACCGATCAGGCCACGGTCAACCTCGCGATCGATTTCGCCGGCACCGGCGGCGGCGCCGGCGCCAATGTCTCCAATGGCGTCCTCGCCAGCTACGCGCAGCTCCGAACCGATCTGCAGGACCACGCGGTGGCCGGCGACACGGTGTTCGACAACCTGCCGACGGGGCGGGCAGTGCAGGGCCATTCCCAGGTGTTCGTCGCCAACGCCCAGGCCAAGGTGCTCGGGCTCATCGATCCAAACAGCACGACGACGGAGGACGGCTTCGCCGTCTTCAACACCGACATCCCGACGCAGTCGCTGGTCGGCGTCGCGCTGCACGAACTGTCGCATGCGCTGGGACGGGTGCCGTCGCCGGGCAATCTCGACATCTTCGACCTGTTCGACTTCACCAAGCCGGGGCAGCATCTGATCAACAACAGCATCAGCTCGGCGCCGCCGGCCTATTTCTCGCTCGACGGCGGGCTCACCAAGATCGCCGATTACGGCCAGATGTCGGACCCGGCCGACTTCCTCAACACCGGCATCCAGGGCGCCCGCGATCCCTTGAACGAGTTCTACAATCCGACCACGTCGCAGACACTGTCGCCGATCGATCTCGTGGTGCTGGAGACGCTCGGCTACAATATCTCGACCCCCGACACGCAGGCGCTGCTCGCCCAGATCCCGCACGCCGCCGGGGTCGCCGCACCGGTGCAGACGCCGCAGCAGGCCGTCGCGATCGCCTCCGCCGTGGCCGCCGAGACGGCCGCCAGCCTCACCAAGCTGGGTGATGCCGCCGGCGCCGCGCAGGTGCTGGCGAATGCCCAGGCCGATGCTGCTGCGCTGAATGGCACCGATGCCGGCGCGAACCATGACCACGCAACGGCCTATGCGTCCTATTCCGCCGAGCCGCACCACGATCCGATGATGCTCGCGATGCATCTGCACGCGATCAGTGCGAACTGAGGCGGTCGCTACCAGCAGAGGATCGATTGGGCGCGAGAAGGTCATCGCGTAGTCGATCTAAGTCATGCCCGCCATTTCATCGTCGTCATGGCCGCGCTTGCCCCGGCCATCTCCGTCGCACTCGCCTGAACTGAAAGGCGTGATGTAGCCAAGCGATCGGGCGGATCGGAGGTGCGGTCCGCTCACGATCAATCGCCATGTGTCCGACGCGACAGGTCAGGATCGCTCGCGGTCGCGTTGTCGGTTGAGTTGACGCAAATAGCTCAAACCGCAGACGGTCAGCCGGCCGGGATCATCCACGCCCTGATCGGCCATCCCGCGCATGTGCCGCGCCGGCGCGCGCCGCGTCGCCTGGTCCAGATCGTGTCTGGCCATGCGGCGATAGATCTGCATCGCTCGCGAGAGCGGCTTGGCAAGTTCGATCCGAGGCATCGAAGTCAACGGAAGCCGGCGGCGATCGTTCCGAATGCCGGCCCATCATCGGAGCCAACTGGTGCGCCGCTGATTTCGCTCACGCGCAAACGATGCGGATGGTCCCCGCGTTCGGCTCCTACCGATAGACGACGATCGCTGCTGGCGGGTTGACCTCAACCTCAGTCTCCGACCGCCATGTCAAGACATCTCCGGGGCAAAAGCACCAAGTCTGGACGCGTCGCATATTGCATGGTTCACGGGAACTCGCGTATCCTTCAGGTAGCGTGAAGACGACGGTGATCACTCGGGGCGAGGCGATCGTTGGGCGCTGGGGGACGGTTCATGGGAATGAAGTTCGCTTTGCGTGCGGCGCTGACGGCGGCTGCCATGGCGCTGCTCGGTGGATGTGCGACGTCGCCGGAGGGCCTGAATTCGCGCGACGTTGCCGATAGCAGAAGCTTTTCCGAAAGCTACGAGGAAATCTACCGCCGCTTGATCGAGACCGGCAAGCGCTGCAATCCGCCCGTCCCGGTCTTCAGTCCAGGCAACCCGGCCCAGGGACAGATCGAAGCCGAAGGCGAACTGCACCGCGACCGCGGCTTCGCGGAGTTTCGCCTGGTCGCCGGCAGCTATGGGATCCGGATGAACTACTTCGTCGCGGCGCGCATCGAAAAATCCGGCTCTGGATCCCGCGTGACCATCAAGGTTAGCAACCCGATGGGAGCAGGCCCCCTGAGCAGCCGCATCTATCGCTGGGCCGGTGGGGACTCGAGCTGCTAGCACGGGCGGCGTGCCTTGATCAGGATCGTTATCAGAATCGTTCGCGGCCGCGTTGGCGGTCGAGCTTGCGCAGATAGCTGAGGCCGCAGACGGTCAGCCGGCCGGGATCATGCACGCCTTGTTCGGCCAGCCCGCGGATATGCCGCGCGAGGGCGCGTCGCGTTCCCTGGTCGAGATCGTGTCCGGCCACGCGGCGATAGATCTGCATCGCGCGAGAGAGCGGCTTTACAAGTTCGATCTGAGGCATCGGGTCCAACGGACGGCGACGGCGATCGTTCCGATACATCAGGGCACAGCCGCCGGCTTGGCTGGGCGCAGCGTGAGAACGATGGGAACGGCGATCGCGTAGATGGCGACGACCGACAGCCAGATCGCCCCGGGCCAATCGTCCCTGACGACGAAGTACAGGCTCGAGAAGCCGAGCGGCGCAACGATCGATGCGAGGCTGACCGTGGCGGCGAGCACGCCCTGGAGTTGCCCCTGCAAATCCTCGTCCACCTGCCGGGTGGCGATCGACTGCAGGGCCGGCATGCCCATGCCGCCGAGCGCGAACAGCGGCATGGCGCCAAAGACCATCCAGCTCCGGTTGACGAACGCCATGGCGGTGAGGGCCGTGCAGACACAGGCGACCCCGGTCAGGATGGCGCCGCGCTCGGTCAGCAATCTCACGGCCGGACCGGGAAGGAATATTTGGGCCAGCATCTGGCACACCCCGAAGGTGCCGAGCGACAGGCCGATCCAAAGACCGCTCCAGTGGAAGGTGTCGTCGCCCCACAGCGCCCAGCAGACGCCATAGGCCTCGCCGGTCGCGCTGAACAGGAAGAAGAGGAGAACGACCGGCAGCAGGCTCTTGACGGCGAACACCCAGCGCAGTGGCCGCAGCGGGTTCAGAACTGCGATCTCGATCTTGCCAGGGTCCGGTGGTCGCGATTCCGGCAGCATCAGCAACGCCAGCAGGACGTTGCATCCGTTCAATGCCGCCGCCACGACGAACGGCAGCCGCAGCCAATGGTCGCCGAGCGCGCCGCCGAGCACGGGCCCGATGATGAAGCCCATGCCGAACATCGCATTGAGGAGGCCGAAGCGGCGGGCCCGCTCGTCCTCGCGCGAGACGTCGGTGATGTAGGCCGTGGCCACCGAGACGTTGGCGCTGGTGACGCCGGCGATGGCGCGGCCAAGCAGGAGCATCCAGAGATCGGGCGCAGCCGCCAGGAACAGGTAGTTGACGATGGCGCCGGCCAGCGAGACCAGCAGCAGCGGGCGCCGGCCGAGCCGATCGCTCAGCGAGCCCAGCACCGGGGCGCAGATGAACTGCATCGCGGCGTAGAGCGCCGTCATGACGCCGAGAAGGAACGGCACGTCGCCGGTGTGGGTCACGTCGTGCAGCAGCGCAGGCAGGATCGGAAAGATCAGCCCGATGCCGACGGCATCGAGCACGATGGTGAGATAGATGACGGCAACAGCCCTGGTCATGGCGCGCTCCGGTTCACGCGAGCCGATGGCGCAAACACGCGCGACCGCTCGCTGGAGCCTGACGATCCGTCAGGCGATTGATGTGTGGGAGACGCTGGGCCGGTCCATGCCAAAAGGCAGATGGACGGCTTGTACTCGGCCGCAGGCAACGGCCGCTTTTCGCGACAGGCGCCGTCTACACGCCGAGATCGGGCGGCGCAAGCCGCTTTTTCCGAACGACGATCGGTGCATTCAATGCATATTCATCGATACATCGCCGGAGCTCTGGCTCAATCTGCAGACCGACTACGACGCCAGATCGCGAGGCGCGATCTCGGCAAGATTCTCGATCGCATCGAGACGGTGAACAAGCCACGGCGGCTTGAGCTGGGGAGATGCCTTAGGCTCTGGCTAGTTGGGTACAGTGCTGCCTTGAGGCGACGCGTGCCCACCGGTAGATGAGCCGGCGGTGAGTGCGCGGCGCGCTGGCGTTCAATTGTGTGCAGTCTACCGGTGTCACCGCAATCGCTGCTGGCTGAACATACGGTGCAGGCAAGCAAATAAAGCGGTTCGGGGAGCAACCCAAGATTGACGAATCGGGTCGCCATGCCAGATTGGTGAACGGATCAATGATCCTCATCTTTTACGATCCTAGGTGAATAAGGAATGCAAGTCGACCTAAACACAGCGATTGTTGCGGTCATCACTGCGCTTGCTACTTGGGTCCTAAAGCCGATAGCCGAGCGATATATTGAGGCGTTCTTCAAGCGGAAGCCTGTCTTTGCTATTCATCCTTATGTATTGCGCGACAATTGGCTGGTCCAGATTCAGCCGGTGAACGGCCCGGCCCGCCGAAAGAAGCCTTTGCATCTGTCATTTCAAGGCACCTTGACCATGGGGGTAGGTGTTATGAGCAATGAATCCGATACACTCGGGTGGACGCTGGACATTTCTAGTATTGAGGTTCTTCGGGACGAGCTGCGGAAAGCGACGTTTGTCGACGTCCAGCTATTCTTCGACGCAAGTCAAATGTCCGAGCCGGTGCGCCTGACTTACAAGCCTGTCAACCCTGTTCGATCGGCACAGCAGTCGCCGCCCATTTCGATTGAGACAGTTAGAGCCCTAATCCAAAGTGTCTCGTCTCACCGTATAGTCCACGTAAGTAGCGTCGAAATTCTTTTAAACGATGGCTTTCCGCTTGCTACCGAAAACGTGAGGTGGAACAGCGTTTTCGATGGCAAGGAGCTTGTCATCGCCGGGGTGGAGCATTTCGAGATTGAAGGTGATGATGCCGCGCTTCTGGTCGAGCCGCAATACTCTTGGGTTATTACTTTCGAGAACTGCAGAAACATCGCGATAACTGACCTTACCTTAGGTCATGTCAGCGCTGGGTACTGTCAAGGTGGTGTTCTGAGATTTGTGAATTGCAATGGAGTGAAGGTCAGAAATTGCGATTTGTACGGATCAGGGACATATGGCTTTGAGTTTGAGAATTGTGCTGACGTTGATGTTGACAATACGACGGTTCGGGATTGCTCCTACGGAATTCTCAAGATTTCCAACAGCCAGAACATTACGTTTACTGGTTGCGTGTTTGCTGACAATCGTGAGTTTGATCTGTGTAGCTTCTTTGGCGAGGTCGAGCAGATCATGTTTCGCAAGTGCTCATTCGAGCGCAATCAATCAGGCTATTCGATGTTCAGAATGGATGGCATCACAGGGGGTGGCGGTGTTTACGTTTGGGGGTGCAAGTTCAGTTACAACGTGTGCCGTCGCCTGAACGATGGTGGGTGGTTCTTGTCTGAGAACAACAATGAATACGTTGGCAACTCGTGGGAGAGTTCTCCTCAGATTAATTAGATTCTTGCTCCTTCTTGTCGGCGTCGGCCCGACGGGCAATTCCCGCATCCCCATCATGCGCAAACTGCCCGTCGCGCCAGTTTGTCGCACGCTTCCCGGCTTGCACCGTCGAGGCTGGGCAAGAATCCGAATTAGGGGGGTGAGAGGGCTCGGCGCGGTGCAATTTCGAGCCATGACTGCAT
>NZ_JAUEUE010000019.1:0-175513 GCF_032485055.1 Bradyrhizobium sp. SZCCHNRI20481 | reverse complement strand
ACTCTCACGTCGGCCTTGACGAGCACCTCCTCGCCGCGCCTGACCTCCTGCGCCAGCGTGATCGACGCGCCCTTCACCGCCACGGGCCAGGTGACGACGTCGAGCACGTCGTCCATGCGCGCCGGCCGCAGGAAGTCGAGCGTCATCGAACGCACGACGAAAGCGAAGCCCGGCATCTCGCTTTCTGCCTCTGCGAACAGCGCGTGCTGCTCGGCGCCCATCAGCCGCAGATGATTGGTGCGGCCACGCTCCATGAAGCGGAGGTAGTTGGCGTGATAGACGATTCCGGAGAAATCCGTGTCCTCGTAGTAGACCCGCACCTGCATGTGGTGGCGGCCGTCGCGGATCTCGCCGTCGAGATGTTGGTGGGTCAAGGGAAGCCCTCGATCGTCGGAAATGGCGATCGTTTCGCCCAGTTCAACGGCCAGCGCAAGAGCAGGCTAGCAAGAGCAGGCTAGGACGTCACCTCGACGGGTTCCCTGCCGACGGTGACCAGCACGATCTCCGGCGGCATGCCGATCCGGACTGGCATGATGCTGCAGCCGAGGCCGCCGGAAACGATCACGTCGCATTGGGTGCGGATGTGGCCGTAGGCCAGATTGACGCCATTGCGCGCGGGAACGGCCGGCGACCAGCCGAGCACACGAACCTGCCCGCCATGCGTATGCCCGGAGAGCTGCAGCGCCACCCGCGACGGCACCCGGAGCGCAACGTCGGGCTCATGCGCCAGCAGGATCACCGGCGCGCTGTCCGTCACCTTGCGCAGTGTGCTCGCGAGATCATCGATGCCGATCCGCGGCACGGACCGGAAGCGCCTGGCCGGCATGTAGGCCAGCTGATCGCCGAGGCCGGCGAGCCAGAAGGCATGGCCGTTCTTGGCGAGACGCACGACGTCGTTCTCGTAGACAGGAATGCCGGCGGCCTCGAGCGCCTTCTGGGCATACGGCGCGCCGCGGCCATCGCGCTGCACGGTTCGATCATCCCAGTAATCATGATTGCCAAGGATGGCGTGCACGCCCAGCGGCGCCTTCAGGCCGCCGAGCACCGGCGCCCACTCCGAAGCGTCGATGCGTCCGATGTGATGACGATGGCCGGCGACGTAGTCGCCGAGCAGGACGATCAGATCCGGCTGCAGCGCGTTGGTCCGCTGGACGATCCCGTCGATATGCGCCAGCGACATCCAGGGATCGCAAGCGTGGATGTCGGCGATCGCCGCGATCTTCAGTCTTAGCCCAGCCGGCCAGTTGCGTGGATGGATGTGATAGTCGGTGACGCCCAGGCGGAGCGGCTCGACGCCGACGCCATAGGTCGCGGTCGAAAAACCGGTCGCGGCAAGACCGCCTGAGAATGACAGAAAGCGACGGCGTGACAGCATGGACGAACTCCTCGCACGCAATCCTTCTTCGATCATTGCAACCGATTTCGGGTGCGTCCGTGCAGATTGTCAGCAGCTTCGTTAAGCATCGTCCTCACTGCCGAACAGGCCGAACTGGCTGGGATCGCGGTTCGGCTCGGCCATGCCGAGATGCCGGAACGCATGCGAGGTCAACAGCCGGCCGCGCGGCGTGCGCTGCAGATAGCCGCACTGGATCAGATAGGGCTCGATGATGTCCTCGATCGCGTCGCGCGGCTCCGACAGCGCCGCCGCCATGGTCTCGACGCCGACCGGCCCACCGCCGTAGTTCAGGGCGATGGTCGAGAGATAGCGCCGGTCCATTGCATCGAGCCCGGCGGCATCGACCTCCAGCGCGCTCAAGGCATGATCAGCGATGGCGCGATCGATCGCGCTGGCGTTCGCCGCCGAGGCGAAGTCACGCACCCGGCGCAAGAGCCGGCCGGCGATGCGCGGGGTACCGCGGGCGCGGCGCGCGATCTCGTTGGCGCCGTCGGCGGTCATGCCAACGCCGAGCACGCGGGCACCGCGCGTCACGATGCCCTCCAGCTCCTCGACCGTGTAGAAGTTCAGCCGGATCGGGATGCCGAAACGATCACGCAGCGGATTTGTCAGCAGGCCTGCGCGCGTCGTCGCGCCGACCAGCGTGAACTTCGACAAGTCGATCTTCACCGAGCGGGCCGCCGGTCCCTCGCCGATGATGAGGTCGAGCTGAAAATCCTCCATCGCAGGATAGAGCACCTCCTCGACCGCCGGGCTGAGACGATGGATCTCGTCGATGAACAACACGTCGCGCTCTTCGAGGTTCGTCAACAACGCCGCCAGATCGCCGGCCTTGGCGATGACCGGGCCCGATGTGGCGCGGAAGCCGACGCCGAGCTCGCGCGCGACGATCTGGGCCAAGGTGGTTTTGCCAAGACCAGGAGGACCGACGAACAGCACATGGTCGAGCGCCTCGCCGCGCTTGCGCGCCGCCTCGATGAAGATCGACAGATTGGCACGCGCCTGCTGCTGGCCGACGAACTCGGAGAGCTGCTGCGGACGCAGCGCGGTGTCACCGACATCGTCGGAGCGCCGCTCCGGACTGACCATGCGCGCAGGCGGCTTCATTCGTTGCCGCGCCTGTATTTGTTCGGCAGCAGCTCGCCGATCGTCACCGCCGCAGGCCCCTTGCCGTTCGACGGCACGATGACGCGCGCCTTGGCATCGTAGTCATGGATCAGCTCGCGGCAGGTGCCGCAGGGCGAGACCACGGCGACCTCGCCCGGCTCACCCGGCTTGGGATGACGCACCGCGACGATGGTCTCGATGCCGTGATCGCCGTGCTCGGTGATGGCGCGGCCGATCGCGATCGCCTCGGCGCAGACGGCGTTGCGGCCGAGATAGGCGTCGATGTTGACGCCGGTGATGATGCGGCCGTCGCGGGTGCGCACGGCCGCGCCGACCTCCTGCCAGTCGTTGCGGTAGCGGCTCTTCACCGCTGACGCCGCCGCCTCGATCAGCTCCTTGTCCTTCTTGCTCACCATGGGGGAAATGATTGTCCTTCTGCTCGCCCGGCCGGGCGACGATAGCCTATTTCGCCAGCTCCTTGAGACCGAGGCGAATGAGTTGCGCGGTCTCGGCCTTGTCGCCGGCCGCGCGAGATGCTGCCGCGATCGCGGCGGCCGCCTGCGGCTGGCCGTAGCCGAGATTGATGAGTGCGGAGATGGCATCCGCGATGGGCTGCGGCGCGCGCTGCTCCTCGATCGCACCAGACAGCCTGACCACGCCGGGATCGACATCGGCGAAGGCCGGCGCCTTGTCCTTCAGCTCGGTCACGATGCGCTCGGCGACCTTGGGGCCGACGCCCGGCGTGCGCGCCACCGCCGCCTTGTCGCGCAGCGCGATGGCGTTGGCGAGATCGGCCGGCGGCAACGTGCCGAGCACCGCGAGGGCGACCTTGGCGCCGACGCCCTGCACCGTCTGCAAAAGGCGAAACCATTCCCGTTCGACATCCGAGCGAAAACCGAACAGCTTGATCTGGTCCTCGCGCACATAGGTCTCGATCGACAATGTGGCGGCTTCACCCGGTGACGGCAAGGCCTGCAACGTCCGCGCCGAGCAGTGCACCTGGTAGCCGACGCCGCCGACGTCGAGGATGACGAAATCCTCGGTGGTGGAATCGATCAGCCCCTTGAGCTTGCCGATCATAGCCCGGACACCTTCATGCGCAGCGCCTGGCCCTGGCGGTGATGGGCGTGGGTGATGGCGATGGCGAGCGCGTCCGCTGCGTCCGCCGACGGCGGCTCGGCCTTGGGCAGCAGGATCTTCAGCATCACGGCGATCTGGCCCTTGTCGGCATGGCCAGCGCCCACCACGGTCTTCTTGACCTGGTTGGGGGCGTATTCGGCCACCGAAATCCCGAACATGGCCGGCGCCAGCATGGCGATGCCGCGGGCCTGGCCGAGCTTCAGGGTCGCAACACCATCCTTGTTGACGAAGGTCTGCTCGACCGCAGCTTCCATCGGGGTGTAGCGGCCAAGCACCGCGGAAAGCCCCTCGTGGATCGCCAGCAGCCGGCTCGCCAGCGGCAGGTCGTCGGGCGGCTCCACCGAGCCGCAACCGACATAGATCAGCCGGTTGCCCTCGCTCTCGATCACCCCCCAGCCGGTGCGGCGGAGGCCGGGATCGATCCCAATGATACGGACGGCTGCGCGAATCGGCTGGGCTTTCATGGGATAGAGATAGCCTTGCGCCACACCGATGGAAACATAAACGGAACGGACGAACGACGTGGTTAAGCGTCCGTCAACCGCCCATCTTCGCCATCAGCGCGTCCGAGATCTCGAAATTGGCATAGACGTTCTGGACGTCGTCGTGCTCGTTCAGCAGATCCATCAGCTTCAGCAGCTTCTCGGCGGTCTCGTCGTCGACCGCCACGGTGTTCTGCGGCTTCCAGGTCAGCGCCGCCTTGCGCGGCTCGCCGAACTTGGCCTCGAGATTCTTGGCGACCTCGCGCAGGCTCTCCGGCGAGGCATAGATCTCGTGCCCCCCCTCGCCCGAGATCACGTCGTCGGCGCCAGCCTCGATGGCGGCGTCCAGCACCGCGTCATCCGAGGCGACGCTGCGGTCGTATTCGACGATGCCGACGCGGTCGAACATGAACGACACCGAGCCGGTCTCGCCGAGATTGCCGCCGGATTTGGTGAAGTAGGAGCGGATGTCGGAGGCGGCGCGGTTGCGGTTGTCGGTCAGCGCCTCGACGATGACGGCGACGCCGCCCGGGCCATAGCCCTCGTAGCGGATCTCGTCGTAATTGTCGCCTTCGCCGCCGAGCGCCTTCTTGATGGCGCGCTCGATGTTGTCCTTGGGCATGTTCTCGGCCCGGGCGGCGACCACGGCGGCCCGCAGCCGCGGGTTCATCGCCGGGTCCGGCGTGCCGAGCTTGGCGGCGACGGTGATTTCGCGCGCCAGCTTGCCGAACAGCTTGGACTTCATCGCATCCTGCCGGCCCTTGCGATGCATGATGTTCTTGAATTGGGAATGGCCGGCCATGCGAGGTCTCTTGAAATCGTAGGGATCAGGTGGGGGAAGCGCGGCCTTATAGGCCGGGAATCGTCAAAATCAAAGATTTGAGGTGGATTCAGGGTGGCCGCCCCCTTCGAAGAGCCGGTTGGCTGCCCTGCACCATAAGCCAAATGTTAACCACGGCTTCACAGTCAAGTGCAACGATGCCGCCCCTCTGCACCTTTTCACCGCACCGGGGCCGCCCCATGGCGTTTGGTTTCCTTGCAAGACGACCCTCTGCGCCCGATCCGGTGGCTGAACCGAAACCGGTGGCCGCGCCGGAGCCGCCGGCGTCGTCGGATGCCGATTCGGCCAAGGCCATCCTCGACCTGCTGGAGCTGGAACTCGGCGGCATGATTCGCCAGCTCGAGCGCGCCGCCGATGCGGTCGCCAGCGGCGCCGAGGCGACGGCGGGCACGCTGACGGACATTCGCCAGCGCGCCGATTCGCTGAGCGGCCGCAGCAGCGCCGCGCAAGGAACGGCGGCGACGTTCGCCCACGCCGCAGAGAAGGTGACCCAGTCCGCCCACGGTATCCGTGCCCAGGTCCAGGACGGCGGCCAGCTCGCCGACCAGGCCAGCGCCGCCGCCACGGAAGCCCGGGCCAACGTCGACCGCCTGCGCGAGTCCTCGGCGGCGATCGGCAACGTCGTCAACCTGATCTCCCAGATCGCGCGCCAGACAACCCTGCTCGCGCTCAACTCGACCATCGAGGCCGCTCGCGCCGGCGACGCCGGCCGCGGCTTCGCGGTGGTGGCGACCGAGGTCAAGGCGCTTGCCGTCCAGACCCAGAACGCGACCGAGGAGATCACCCGCAAGATCGAGGCACTGCAGAAGGACGCCGCCGGCTCGGCCGACGCCGTCCACCGCATCGCCCAGGCGATCGAGGCGATCCGCCCGGTCTTCACCAACGTCAACGGCGCCGTCGCCGAGCAGAACCAGACCACCGGCGAGATGTCGAACAATGCGGCGCAGGCCTCGCAGTTCATATCCTCGGTGGTCGACAGCGCCGCTGACATCAGCAGCGCCACCCAGCAGGCCGAGAGCTATGGCGAGCGCGTCACGAACGCCGGGCGCGCCGTAACCATGTACGCCCAGAAGCTGAAGGCGCGCTGTGCCGTGCTGCTGCGCCAGGGCGATCGGCCCGTGCGCAGCGGCAGCGAGCGCCTGCCTTGCCATCTCAAGCTCGAGATCAAATCCGGCGCCCGCACGATCACGGCCGCGGTCTACGAGATTGCCAACGACGGCGTGCTGATCACCGGCCCCGACGCGAGCCGTCTCGCCGTGAACGAGGGGGTCGACGCCGTGCTGGAGGACGTCGGCCCGTGCCGCCTGCGCGTCACCGAGCAGGTGAAGGCCGGCGCCCAGGCGCGGTTCGATGCGCCCAATGCCGAGCTGCGCGAGAAGATCGAGGACAAGCTCTGGGCGCTGCACGAGGAGAACAATGAGTTCGTCACCCGCGCCATGGAAGCCGGCACCGAGCTGAACCGGATGTTCGAAAGCGCCGTCGCGCGCGGCGAGATCACGCTCGAGGACATGTTCGATACCAACTATGTCGAGATCCCCGGCACCAATCCGCAGCAGCACCGCAGCCGGATTCTCGACTGGGCCGAGCGCGTGCTGCCTTCGTTCCAGGAGGCCTTCCTCGCCAAGGACCAGCGCATGGCGTTCTGCGTCGCGATCGATCGCAACGGCTATCTGCCGGTGCACAACCGGATCTATTCGCATCCGCAGCGGCCGGGCGACGCAGCCTTCAACACCGCCAACAGCCGCAACCGCCGCATCTTCAACGATCCGGCCGGGCTCGCCGCGGGCCGCAACCAGCGGCCCTATCTGATCCAGAGCTACGCGCGCGACATGGGCAACGGCAACACCGTCATGATGCGCGAAATCGACGTGCCGATCCGGGTTCGCGGCCGGCACTGGGGCGGCTTCCGCACCGCCTACAAATTGTGAGTCGAGCGGTGATTTTCTGATCCTTTCAAGCCCTGGAGCCTGGACATGTCGGTCGCGCAACGCGCCATTCTGGAAAGTCACGACGCGCGCACCGGCGCCGAGCGGCTGATCGACGAGATCGCCGACCGCATCGGCGGCCTCGGCGTCGAGCTTGCCGACGTCGCCGGCAACGTCCAGGAGGTCGCCGCCCGCGTCAGCTACCAGTCGCAGCGGTTCGGGCATCTGCAGGCCACCGCCAAGACCATGGTCGCGGCCAATCACGACATCGCCACCGCCTCGCAGGCGGTGCAATCGGCCACGACCGCCGCAGTGGGCGACATCGCCCAGTCGCGCAACGTGGTCGACACCGCGGTGCGGCACATCGCCGAATTGGTCGACTCCGTGGAGCGGATCGAGCAGCGGCTCGGCTCGGTCGGCGATGCGCTGTCGCAGGTCGCCAAGGTCTCGGTCGCGATCGAGGCGATCGCCAAGCAGACCAACCTGCTGGCGCTGAACGCCACCATCGAGGCGGCCCGTGCCGGCAGCGCCGGCCGGGGCTTCGCTGTCGTCGCCAGCGAGGTGAAGTCGCTCGCCGAGGCGACTCGCCAGGCCACGCAGCAGATCGGCGACACCCTGCGCGGGCTCGACTCGCAGGTGAAGAGCCTGCTCGGCGAGAGCGGCCAGGCCTCGTCGCGCGCCAAGACGGCGGGTGAAGGCGCCCAGCAGATCGGCGGCATCATCGTCCGCGTCCAGGACGGCTTCACCAGCGTCGGCCAGGAGATCGACGGCGTGGCGAAGGCCGCGACCTCCAACCTCGCGCATTGCGACGCCGTGATCAGCGAGCTCAACGAGCTCGCCAAGGGCGTCGACCAGTCCTCGGTCGAGCTCAAACAAGCCGACAGCCGGATCGCCAAGCTGCTCGATCATTCCGAGGCGCTGATCGGGCTGATCGCCGAGAGCGGCGTACAGACCACGGACGCGCCGCTGATCAGGACCGTCGTCGACACCGCCCGGCAGATCTCGGCGACCTTCGAGGGGGCGATCGACCGCGGCGAGATCACGCTCGCCGACCTGATGGACGAGAGCTATCGCGAGATCCCCGGCACCAATCCCAAGCAGTACATGACGCGCTACGTCGAGTTCACCGACCGCGTCCTGCCGGCAATCCAGGACCCGATCCAGGGCAGCGACCCGCGCATCGTGTTCTGCGTCGCCTGGGCGCGCGGCGGCTATCTGCCGACGCACAATCCGAACTACCGCAAGCCGCAGGGGCCCGATCCGGTCTGGAACAACGCCAACTGCCGCAACCGCCGGCTGTTCGACGACCGCGCGGTGAAGAAGGTGGCCGCCGCCAGCAACAAGCCGTTTCTGCTCCAGACCTACCGCCGCGACATGGGCGGCGGGCAGTTCGTGCTGATGAAGGACCTGTCCGCGCCGATTGTCATCAAGGGCCGGCATTGGGGCGCGTTCCGGATGGGTTTTCGCCTCAAGGCCTGACGCAGGCTCTCATCCTCCCCAGAACGCCGGCCTCGTCGGCGACAGCCGGCCGCCGATGCGCACCGGCGCGACCTTGATCGCAAGCCCGGTGCCGTTGTCGGTCTCGACCGCCACGCCGCTCAACGTCGCCTCGCCGGAGGCCGGCTCGAAGCGCGCCGACGGGATGCCCGACTGGAAGCGGCGCAGCGGCTCGTCCTTCTGCATGCCGATGATGGAGTCATAATCGCCGGTCATGCCGGCATCGGTCATGTAGGCGGTGCCGCCGGGCAGGATCCGGTGATCGGCCGTCGGCACATGCGTATGGGTGCCGACGACAAGGCTGGCGCGGCCGTCGCAAAAATAGCCCAGGCCCTGCTTCTCGCTGGAGGCCTCGCAATGCACGTCGACCACGATCGCATCCGCCGCCTCTCGCAGCGGACAGGCGCCGAGCTCGCGGCCGACCGCCGCGAACGGATCGTCGAACGGCGTCATGAACACGCGCCCGAGCACGTTGACCACCAGCGCGCGGGCGCCGTTCTTGGCGTCGATCAGCGCGGCGCCACGGCCGGGCGTGCCTGCCGGATAGTTCGCAGGGCGCACCAGGCGCGGCGCGCGCTCGATGAACACCAGTGCCTCGCGCTGATCCCAGGAGTGGTTGCCGAGCGTGACCGCGTCGGCGCCGGCATCGACGAGCTCCTGATAGATCGCCTCGGTGATGCCGAATCCGCCGGCCGCGTTCTCGCCATTGACGATGACGAGATCGAGCGCCCAATCGCGGATCAAGCCTGGAAGGTGGTCCGAGACGGCGCTGCGGCCGGCCCGGCCGACGACGTCGCCGACGAAGAGAATTCGCAACTCAATTGCTCCGGAAATCCAAGGTCTCGCGCTCGGTTAGCACATAATCCAGCGCCGCGTCGTGGGCCAAGGCCGGGATGGCCTCGGTTTCCTGAATGGCGAAGCCGAGGCCGACGCCGATGACGTGATGCATCTTCCGCAGGTGCGAAAAGGTGTAGTCGTAGTAGCCCCCGCCGTAACCGATGCGGTGGCCGGTGCGGTCGAAGGCGGCGAGCGGCACCAGCATCACATCGGGCACCAGCTCGGCGGCTGCCGGCGACGGCTCGGGGATGCCGAGCGACCCGAGCGTCAGCCGGTCGCCCGGCGCGAAGGCGCGGAACGAGAGCGAATGGCCGCGCGCCAGCACGACCGGCAGCGCCAGCCGCGCCCCCTGCCCCGCCAGCTCACGCAGCAACGGCATCGGATCGAGCTCGTTGCGGACCGGCGCATAGCCGGAGACGACCGTGCCGGGCTCGAATGCGAAGGGGAGCCCGCGCGCGGCGATCGCCTGCGCGGCCACGCTCCGCGTCTCGTCGCTCAACGCGTCGCGCGCGACAAGGGCTGCGGCTCGGAGCTGCTGCTTGGTGTGCTGAGCGGCCTTCATCGGCATGCGACGTGACCTCCGTGACGGGCGGGCGGACGCGGGCACGCAAACGTTGCAGAAACGCAGCAGGTCGGCAACCGAAGGGGAGAGGAGAGACGGAAAACAAGCGCGAAGCCGCAATCGCCGTTGAAACGCTCGATCCCGGAGTTCCCTACGAAAGTAGGTGGGCACCATATGTCCAGGTCCACAGACCTGGCCAGGGACAGTTCCCTAAAGGATCGATAAGGCCCCGGGGATATGTTGGTTCCGGACGCGCGTCGCAGCCTCGCAGTTGCAATGTAACCATCACGGGATGATTTTGCCAGCGGTGGAAGCGGGTCGAGGCGCGACACGGTTGCCAACATTCGGCGTCGTCGCCCGGCCCGACCGGGCGCGCAGTACGCCGTGACGGCGATGGCGAAATCGAGGGACCGCGGCGCACACTGCGCCGGCGATGACAGCGATGGGGCGGCGGCAACACAACAGAACATGGCATGGGCTCGCGTCCTCGCGACGCGTTGCGTCCGAGCTGTTGATCTCGATCGCCCCCCTCAAGACAGAGGGCACAGGGAAGGCCGGGCGTCGGCTGACGCCCGTGGCCCGCCTGCTCAAAAAAATGCAGGCGGCAGGTACCACAGGTGCAGCCGGAAACACCCGGCCTTCCCTGCGCGACGGTTTGAACGGCTGCTTCGCGATCTCCTTGGTGCGCCGGGCTTGTTGGCCACCATGCGCGACAACGCGCTTGCGCGCATTGCGCGGGACACCAGCATCGGGGTGTCAGGACCACGCGACTTGACCGTACGTGCATCGCCGTTCGTCCGCGTGAAGTAGCTCACGCTGCGGCAATCCACGCCCATCGCATCCCACTGCCAACGGTCCGTGACGGTCGCGAAACGCCCCTCATGCGGCAGCAGGACGGGCGGAAAGATCGACCTGATTTGCCCGACGAGGCTGGGCAAGAATCCGAATTAGGGGGGTGAGAGGGCTCGGCGCGGTGCAATTTCGAGCCATGACTGCATCATGGTCCAGAATCGGATCAGGGCAAGCGAAACCGCCTCCCATGCGCCCCTCGCTTCGCCGGAAGTGGCATGTAGAGCTGCAAGAGCCCATTCGGCGATGCGGGCGAGGAAGTCGTCGAAGCCGAGAATGTTGAGGGCGCGGGTGAGATTGTAGCAGAGCGCCATGAGGCTCCATTCCCCGCGAACCTTGTCGAAGCCGCGGACAAGGAAGTGCTGATAGCCGGCGCGGCACTTGAGCGTGCCGAACGGGTGCTCGACGATGGCCGAGCGGCGGCGCATCAATTGGCCGGCCTGTTCGCTCGCCATCCTCTGGCGGTGACGATCCAGCACCTCTTCGTGCTCCCATCGAGAGACGCGGCGGCTTTTTTCCTTCGCAGAGAGACAAGACGCCTTGAGGGGGCAGATGCCGCAAGTCGCCACGGAGGCCAGGTAGCGGCGTTCCATCCTGCCGCTCGTATTCTTCCAGAGCTTCTTTGTTGGATGCAGCGCTTGGTCTGCGGGACACTGGTAGGTGTCGGTCGCGGAATTGTAGGTGAAGTCACCTCGCGTGAAGCGACCGTGCTTCTTGCCATTGCCGTGATGCAGCGGGACATAGGCGGTGACGCCGTCATCCTCGCAAGCCTTGATATCCTCGCTGTTGTAATAGCCAACATCTGCCAGTATCTGCAGCGCCTCGACCTGGAGGCCCTCCTTGGCCGCCTTCGCCATCATATGAAGGTGTCCTGTATCGCTGCGATTGACGACCTCGCTGGCGATGATCAGCTTATGCTTGTCGTCGACGACGCTCTGGACATTGTAGCCTGCGATCGTCTGGTCGCCCTTGCTCAGCAGTCGCGCATCGGAATCGGTCTTCGACACCTGTCCCTTGTCGCCCTTGTCCAGGTTCTCCAGATCGGACTGTGCGCGTTCACGCCTGGCCATCAGCTCCTTGATCTTGTCCCCGACATCGCCGCCATCCTTGTTGCCATCCTTGCCGTCGTCGGGCTGCTTGGCTTCCGCCGCGTCGTTGGTGTCGAGAGACTTGCCGTACGCCTCAATCTCCTCATCGAGCTTGGCGATCTGTTTGGCGAGCTTCCCGCGCGTGAAGATGCTGTCCTTGCTGGCATTGCCGTGGAACAGCGCGCCGTCGACCGCGACCAGGGTCCCGCCGATCAACCCGATCTCCTGCAGCAACAGGACGAAGCTACGGTTCGCCGCCTTCAAGGCAGCCCAGTTCTCCTTGCGGAAGTTCGCAATCGTCCGATAGCCGGGCTTCAGGTTCCTCAACAACCAGATCAGCTCCAGATTGCGGCCGGCTTCACGCTCGAGCCGGCGCGACGATCTGACCTGGTTCAGATAACCATAGAGATAAAGCTTCAGCAGGTCCGCCGGATCGTACGGCGGCTGCCCGACACCCGATCCCCTCCGCTTGGCGTGGCGGAAGCCAAGCTTGGCCAGATCGAGAGCGTTGACGTAGCTGTCAATCGCACGAACCGGATTGTCCGGCCCGACATAATCCTCAATCCGAGGCGGAAGCAGGCTCTCTTGATCGCGGCTCTCGCCGCTCTTGAACGGCCGATTCGTCATGCCCCCAAATCTTACCGTGAACACTGAGTTCTTGCCCAGCCTCGACGTGACAAGCCGCGCAGCCTGCGACATCGTAACGCGACGGGCAGTTTGCGCATGATGGATATGTGCGGATTGGCCGTCATGCAGTTTACGACGTGCATCTGCTCGCGTGCCGCCAGCCCAGCATTCCGCCGTCGTCCCGGACTAGCGCGCCCTTGCGCCGAAGCAATCCAGGATCTCTCCGCAGATGCAGTCTTGATTGCCTCGCTGCGCTCGCAATGACGCCCTGGCGATGACGGCGCTCCCGCGGCAGCGCCGTGTCGGCAGCGCATAGTGTCGCCACGATTGGGGCTCATCGGTCGAAGCTGAGGTTGTGGCAGATCATGCCCACATCCCAATGCCGTGTATCGTACATTGGAGTCCTGGCATGCGCTTCGATCTCAAATCTGTCACGGCCGCCTGCGCGCTGCTGATCGCGTCGGCTGCCGCGAGCCTCGCCGCCGACGTCAAGATTCATCGCGTCTCGATCCAGGTCGATCAGAACGATCCGGCGATCATGAATCTGGCGCTGAACAACGCCACCAACATCATGGAGACGTTCAAGGAGAAGGGCGAGGAGGTCGAGATCGAGCTCGTCACCTATGGACCCGGGCTGAACATGCTGCGCGAGGATACCTCGCCGGTGAAGGACCGGCTCAAGCAGATCGCAGAGCTCAGCTTTCCCGCCAAGATCAGGTTCTCCGCCTGCAACATCACCAAACGCGGCATGGAGAAACGCGAAGGACATCCGATTGCGATCGTCGCCGAAGCGAGCCTGGTGCCCTCGGGCGCAGTGAGGCTGATGGAATTGCAGGAGAGCGGCTGGAGCTACCTGAAACCTTAGGTAGTTTTTGCCCCAAAACTGCCAGGTTTAGGGCTCATTGAGATACGATCTTGGATTGATCTGTGTCATCAGTCTGCTCGGGGGAATGGCGAGCAGACGCGATCGGGGACTAGTCACATGCACAGAGTACTCGCCCGGCCGGCGCTGCTGGTGCTGGCAACGCTTTCGGCTGCCTTGCTCACCCCCGTCGGCGCGGTGCTGGCGCAAGAGCAGTCCGCCGCTCCGCTCTCGATCAAGCCTGCGCGCGCGTCCGAACGGCGGGCCGTCCAGCGTCGGGTCTCCGAGACCCGCGCGCCCGAGCCACGGAGCACCTCGGATGAAGCCGCCATCAAGACGCGTATGAACCAATGGACCGTCGGCCTGGCCGCGGGCCTGCCCGACGGCGGCTTCGTCCGCCTCGCCAGCGAGATGGCGCGGACGATGGACGATGGCGACAACATGCGCCTGATCCCGATGGTGACGCGCGGCACCACCTCGAACATCGCCGATCTCCTGTATCTGCGCGGCGTCGACGTCGCCGTCACCTACGCCGATGCGTTCGACTTCTACGCCAAGCAGGCCGGCCTTTCCAACATCAACGACCGCATCCGCTACGTGCTGCGCTTCTTCATCTCCGACGTGCACATCTATGCGCGCGAGGAGTTCAAGTCGCTGCAGGATCTGAAGGGCCAGAAGATCGCGGTTGGAACGGCCGGCGTTGCCGCCGCGCATACGGGGCAGCTGATCTTCCGGCGCCTCGGCATCGACATCGAGCCTGTCGCCATCGGTGGTCCTGTTGCGCTGGAGAAGCTGCACAAGGGCGAGATCGCCGCGATGGTCTATGTCGCCTCCAAGCCCGGCGAGCTGTTCAGCGGCAAGAAGGCGGATCCTGGATTCCACTTCGTGCCGGTGCCGTACACGCAGCAATTCTCGGATTTCTACTATCCGACCAGCATCAAGGCCGACACCTATCCGGGGCTGGTCGCACCTGACACCGCCGTGGAAACCATCGCTGTGCCGTCGGTGCTGGCCGTCTACAACTGGAAGCCGGGCAGCGACCGCGCCGACCGCGTCAATCGCTTCGTCGATGCGCTGTTCACCAACCTCGCGCGGCTGCAGCAGCCGCCGTTCCATCCGGGCTGGAAGGATCTCAATCTCGAGGCCCAGGTGCCGGGCTGGCAGCGCTATCCCTATGTCGACGCCGTGCTGGAGCGGATGAAGAACGAGGCCAATGTCGGCCTGCCGCCCGCCGCGACCGGCAGTCTGTCGCAGCAGGAGCGCTTCGAGGCCTTTCTCGAATCGCAGGCCAAGGCGCCGACCTCGAAGGCGGAGAAGGAGGAGCTGTATCGCTCGTTCCTGGACTGGAGCCGCAAGCGGCAGGGGAAGTGAGGCGATCGGGCTTCACAGCGATCGCCTCTACGCCGGATGACGTCATTGCGCGGTGGCACGCGGGCTGAGCGGGATCAGCTCAACAACAACGCCATGCCCGGGTCGCCCTTGGCCATGGCGCGCTGATAGGCCGGGCGGGCGCCGATGCGCGCGAGGTAGGCGCGGATGTTCGGGAACGGCGCGAGGTCGTAGGGCAGGAAGTAGCGCATGGTGGTGAGTGAAAACACCGTCATGATGTCGGCGGCGGTAAGCGCGCCGCCTGCCAGATAGTCCGCCTCGCCGCAGCGCGTCTCGACGGCTGCAAAGGCGCGGTCGAGCCGCCCCCTGATAGCGCCGAGCACGGGATTGTCGTCCGGCAGATTGAGCCGGTTGAGGATCATGAGCCGGCCCATCGCGGCCTGCAGGGTGCCGTTGGCGAAATGAAGCCAATAGAGGAACGGCGCGAAGCTCGGATCGTCCGGCCCGGGCCGCAACCGACCGTGGCCGTATTTGGCGATGATGTACTCGACGACCGCGCCGGACTCGGCGAGCACCAGCTCGCCGTCGGTGATCACGGGCGCCGCGCCGATCGGATGCAGCGCCTTGTACTCGGGCGGCGCCAGCATCGTCCGGGCGTCGCGCGTGTAGCATTTCAGTTCGTACGAAATTTCCAGCTCCTCGCAGAGCCAGACGATACGTTCGGACTGCGACTTGCCGAGGTGATGAACCGTGAGCATGCGCTATTTCACCATCGCGCCATAGACGATGTCCTGCACCTGCTCCCGATAATATTTGCGCAAGTCCCCAGGCGCCGCCGTGCCGACCACGACGACGAGACGCTCCCTGGGATCGCAGAAGAACTGCGTGCCATAGGCGCCGTTCCAGCTGAACTCGCCGGGATTGCCGGGCACCGCCGACAGGCCCTCGCTGACGCGCACGGCGACGCCGAGCCCGAAGCTGAATCCGGCGCGATGCGGCTCGACAGTGGCGACGGTGTTCTTGATCTCGGACCCGAGATGGTTGGAGGTCATGTGGTGCACCGTCTTCGGACTCAGGATCCGCACGCCATCGAGCTCACCGCCATTGAGCAGCATCTGGCCGAAGCGGACATAGTCGCCGATAGTGGCAAACGAGCAGGCGCCGCCGCAGTCCGACTTCGTCGGCGTGTCCAGGAGCTTGATCGCCTGCGGCTTGCCGGTCAGCGGATTGTTCGGAAACGGATGCGCCAGCCGCGGGCGTTGTGCGTCGGTCGGCGCGAACGTCGCGTCCTGCATGCTGAGCGGCTTCCAGACATTGGTTGAAAGATATTCCCCGAGCCGCTGCTCGCTGACCTTCTCGATCACGGCTCCGAGCACGTCGATCGAGAAGCCGTATTCGAACTGCGTGCCCGGCTGATGCGCCAGCGGCAGCTTGGTGATGCGCTCGATGAAGGCCTGGGTGTCGCCTTCGATCGCCGGCGCCGTGCCGTCGGGATAGAGCCGCGCCACCGCGCTCGAGCTGTCCGGCCGGCCGCCATACATCAGGCCCGAGGTGTGGCGGTAGAGATCATGGATCAGGATGGGGCGGGCCTGCGGCACCAGCAGCAGCGCGCCGTTCTCCTGGGTGACGCCGACCTTCATGTCGGCGAAGGCCGGATAGTAGTCGGCGAGCCTGGCCTGCAGCGGCAGCCGCCCCTGCTCCATCAGCATCAGCCCGCCGACCGCAGTCATCGGCTTGGTCATCGAGGCCAGGGCGAAGATCGCGTCGAGCGGCATCGGCGTGCCCTTGACCGGATCGAGCTGGCCGTACGCCTTGTAATGCACGAGCTTGCCGTCACGCGCGATCGCCACGACCGCGCCGGGCACGCGCTTGGCGGCGATCTCGCGAGCGAAGAAATCATCCATGCGTGCGAGACCCGCCGGCGAGAAGCCGACCTCGTCGGGCTTGGCTTCCGGCAAGGGCGCGGCAGCGACCTGCGTGATGATCATGGTGAAGGCTGTGGCTACGGCCGCCTTGAGCAGCGTCTTCATGGGCACTCCCTGATGCGCGGACGATCCCGTTTGTCGCCACGGGATTCAATGGCTCCGCCTGGACAATGAGTAGAGGACACAGGGAGGAACGACAAGCGGTCGCAACACGATCGCATCGCGATGACGTGATCGGCTTCGCTGCCGCACAATGGCGAATCCGCGCGACCAATCGAGGGGGACGGGTGAGACGCGCTGACACGCGAGATCACGCATGCTGAGGACGATCGGACTCATCCTTCACACGCTCTGGGCTGTCTGCGCGATGGCGACAGGCACATTCGCAGGTGTTGCCGTCGGCCTTCACTCAGGCGGCTGGATCGGCGCCGTCGTGCTGGGCGTCATCGGCCTGACCGTCGGCGCCCTGGCAGCGGCATTCCCGTTGGAAACCATCGCACTGATCTTGGGAGGACTTTGATCCCTGGTCGGAACCGTTGCCGTTGCGAGAGGTTGCCTGCTCTCGTTTCGAACGGACACAGCGCCATGACCGGACCCGAGCTCGCCAATCACTATCGCGCCTACATCGCCTGCCTGAATGCGCAGGCCTGGCCGCAGCTCGGCAATTTCGTGCACGAGCACGTCGTTCACAACGGCCGGCAGCTCGGACTCTCCGGCTATCGCGACATGCTGATCGGAAACTTCGCCGACATTCCCGATCTCCGCTTCGACATCGGCCTGCTGCTGTCAGACCCGCCCCTTGTTGCGAGCCGGCTGGAATTCGACTGCCGGCCTCGCGGCGCATTTCTCGGCCTTGCCATCAACGGCCGGCGCGTGTCGTTCACCGAGAACGTGTTCTACGAATTCCGCAACGGCAGGATCGCCGAGGTGTGGTCGGTCATCGACAAGACAGCAATCGAGGCGCAGCTGTGAATGCGAACGCGGGGCCGGCACTAGCGCCCCAATGTTGTCCGAACCTCGTCGCGCCATGTTCGCTTGGTCGTGGCCGGGGCTGTCGCCAAACTCTCCGCTGTCGTCCCCGCGAAAGCAGGGCCCAATAACCACAGCTGATTATTGTTGCACCCGTCCGCAGCCATCCTGGCCGATCGGGAGATCGCGCGGTATGGGTCCCGGCTCAAGGCCGGGACGACACCTTGGATGAGGCCGCGGGTCAGACAATCGCTGATGGAGAAACTCACAACGCGATTATTCGTTGCCGCGAGGGCTTGAATCACCTCACCCGATCGCCACACCACCGCCGATGGTGCGGTTGAGCACCTGCGTGGTGCGCTCGATGCGCTCGGCGGCAGCGTTCAGCGCTTTCGCCACCGCGACCTGAGTCGCACGAGCGCGGTCGGCGGACTGGTTGCGCACGTTGCGCAGGCCTTCGAGCTCCTGCTCCAGCACCTGCACGCGCTGATTGGCATCGATCAGCTCATCGCACACGGTGAGCGCGGCCATCACCGTGAGCCGGGCGTCGCCGATCTCGCCGAACTTGCCGCGCAGATTGGTGATGCGCTGCTCGAGACTCTCGGCGAGCTTGAGCAGCCTGAGCTCCTGGCCTTCCTCGCAGGCCATGCGATATTGGCGGCCGTTGATGGTGACGTTGATGTGGCTCATTCCTCGTCCTCATCGTCTTCAGCGGCGTTCTGCCCGTCGCCGCCAGCGAGCACGGTGCGGATGGTGCCGATCGCGGTGTCCAGACGTTCGGCGATCTCGCGATTGGTGCGCTCGAGCCGGCGCGTTTTCATCAACGAGCCGTCGAGCTCGTCGGCGAGACGCGAGCGGTCGGCGCCGAGCGCCTGGATGCGCGTGGCGAGCTCGTCCTCGTCACGATCCGCCTCGCGCCGCCGCTCGACCGCGCTCTCCAGCGCGTCGAGGGCCGTCATCAGTCGCCGCGTCGCCGCCTCGAGATCGGCGGCGCCGGGTTCCACCTGGCCGGTAAGATTGGCAGGGTGATCGTTCATGGCACGGATGCGAGGCCCTCGGAGCCAGCGGGATGCGACAAAAGCGCTGTCCGGCAAGCGGTTACGGGCAAAATCTTACGTGCTGGGCGAGCCAAGCGCAACGCTCGGCCGAAACTATGCACTACTAAGCAACTTTTGGGAGGTTCCCGGCGTTGCAGAACCTTTGATTCCCGGAACCGAGGTGCTAATCAGCCCGCAAAATCCCGGCCCGCCAGCAATACCGGCGGCGCTCCTGTCATCAGCATTTCACGTTTGGACGGATTCCAGCATGACGCAGGTCGATCATTCCCGCATGGCCAACGCCATCCGCGGGCTCGCAATGGACGCCGTCGAGAAGGCCAAATCGGGCCATCCGGGCCTGCCGATGGGCGCGGCGGACGTCGCCACCGTGCTGTTCACCCGCGTGCTGAAATACGATGCCGCAGCGCCCGCCTGGCCGGACCGCGACCGCTTCGTGCTCTCCGCCGGCCACGGCTCGATGCTGCTCTATGCGCTGTTGTATCTCACCGGCAACGAGGAGATGACGCTCGACCAGATCAAGCGCTTTCGCCAAGTCGATTCGCTGACGCCGGGCCACCCGGAGAATTTCCGCACCAAGGGGATCGAGACTACCACCGGCCCGCTCGGCCAGGGCATCTCCACCGCGGTCGGCATGGCGCTGGCCGAGAAGATGCTGCAGGCCGAATACGGCAAGAAGATCGTCGACCACCACACCTATGTACTGGCGTCCGACGGCGACCTGATGGAGGGCATCTCCCAGGAAGCGATCGCGATGGCCGGGCACTGGAAGCTCAACAAGCTGATCGTGCTGTGGGACGACAACGGCATCTCGATCGACGGCCCGCTGTCGATTGCCGACTCGGTCGACCAGGTGAAGCGCTTCAAGGCGTGCGGCTGGGCCGCCGAGCTGATCGACGGCCATGATCCCGAGGCGATTGCCGCCGCGATCGCACGGGCCCAGAAGTCGTCGAAGCCGTCGCTGATCGCCTGCAAGACCACGATCGGCTACGGCGCGCCGACCAAGGCCGGGACCTCCAAGGTGCATGGCGAGGCGCTCGGGGCAGAGGAGCTGAAGGGCGCCAAGGAGAAGCTCGGCATTTCGCAGGAGCCGTTCTCGGTGCCCGACGACGTGCTCGCCGCCTGGCGCGAGGCCGGCCGCCGCGGCGCGGCTGTGCGCGGCGAATGGGAGACCCGGCTTGGCGAGATGGGCCCGCGCAAGCGCGCCGAGTTCGAGCGCCGGCTGCGCCACGAGCGGCCCGCCGCGCTGGCGAAGGCGCTGAAGGATCACAAGAAGGCGCTGCTGGAGACCCCGCTCAACGTCGCCACCCGCAAATCGTCGGAGGCCGCGATCGAGGTGATCGCAGCCGCAATGCCGTTCGAGTTCGTGGCCGGCTCGGCCGACCTCACCGGCTCCAACAACAACAAGGCGAAGTCGGCTGTCTCGTTCTCGGCCAAGACGCCGAAGGGGCGCTTCATCCATTACGGCATCCGTGAGCACGGCATGGCCGCCTGCATGAACGGCATCTTCCTGCATGGCGGCTTCGCGCCCAACGGCGCCACCTTCCTGGTGTTCTCGGACTATGCGCGTGGCGCTATCAGGCTGTCGGCGCTGATGGGCGCCGGCGTCGTCTACGTGCTGACGCATGATTCGATCGGCCTCGGCGAGGACGGCCCGACGCACCAGCCGGTCGAGCATCTGGCCGCGCTGCGCGCGATCCCCAACATGCGGGTGTTCCGGCCGTGCGATGCGGTCGAGACCGCCGAATGCTGGGAGCTGGCGCTGAACCGCACCAACGGTCCGACCGTGCTGGCGCTGACGCGGCAGAACCTGCCGCAGCTCCGCACCTCAGCGCCGTCGGACAATCCGTGCAGCCGCGGCGGCTATGAGCTGGTCGCCGCCCAGGGCGAGGCCAAGGTGTCGCTGTTCGCGACCGGCTCCGAGGTCGAGATCGCGGTGGCGGCGCAGAAGCAGCTCGCCGAGCGTGGCATCCCAGCCCGCGTCGTCTCGGTGCCGTCGCTGGAGCTGCTGCTGGAGCAGCCGGCCGAGACCAGGGCCAAGATCATCGGCAACGCGCCGGTCAAGATCGCCGTCGAAGCCGCAGTGCGCTGGGGCTGGGACGCGGTCATCGGCCAGGACGGCATCTTCATCGGCATGCATTCGTTCGGCGAGAGCGGACCGGCCAAGGAGCTCTACAAGCATTTCGGCATCACCGCCGAGGCGGCTGTCGCGGCGGCCGTACAGCGGCTGGCGTAAAGGCCCGCTCGACCCTGCGCGGCGGTTCACCAAATCAGGAGCGCCGCACGAACGTGCTTCGCGACGGTTGAGCGATCGCAAAAAAAGGACTACGAAAGGACCATATCGTCCGCTCCCGCCCGGCAGAACCGGGCGGCAACAGTTCCAAAACCCTCGTGGGGCCCGTGAGAAGGCTGCCGACGGGGATGAGAAACGTCATTGAAGGAGACGAAAATGGCAGTCCGGGTCGGGATCAACGGGTTTGGCCGCATCGGCCGCAACGTTCTGCGTGCCATCGCGGAATCGGGCCGCAAGGACATCGTGGTGGTCGGCATCAACGATCTCGGCCCGGTCGAGACCAATGCCCATTTGCTGCGCTTCGACAGCGTGCACGGCCGCTTCCCCCACACCGTGACCGTCGACGGTGACAGCATCGACATCGGCAACGGCAAGATCAAGGTGACGGCCGAGCGTGATCCGTCGAAGCTGCCCTGGAAGGATCTCGGCGTAGACATCGCGCTGGAATGCACCGGCATCTTCACCTCAAAGGACAAGGCCTCAGCGCACCTGACCGCCGGCGCCAAGCGCGTGCTGGTCTCCGCGCCGGCCGACGGCGCCGACGCCACCATCGTCTACGGCGTCAACCACACCGCGCTGACCAAGGAGCACCTCGTCGTCTCCAACGGCTCCTGCACCACCAACTGCCTGGCCCCGATCGCCAAGGTCTTGAACGACACGGTCGGCATCGAGACCGGCTTCATGACCACGATCCACGCCTACACCGGCGACCAGCCGACGCTGGACACCATGCACAAGGATCTCTATCGCGGCCGCGCGGCGGCGATGTCGATGATCCCGACCTCGACCGGTGCGGCCAAGGCGATCGGCCTGGTGCTGCCCGAGCTCAAGGGCAAGCTCGACGGCGTCGCGATCCGGGTGCCGACGCCGAACGTGTCGGTGGTGGATCTCAAGATCGTCGCCAAGCGTAACACCGATCCGAAGGAGATCAACGAGGCGATGAAGCGCGCCAGCGAGCAGGAGCTCAAGGGCATCCTCGGCTACACCACGGCGCCGAACGTCTCGATCGACTTCAACCACGATCCGCACTCCTCGACGTTCCACATGGACCAGACCAAGGTCATGAACGGCAACCTCGTGCGCGTGATGTCCTGGTACGACAACGAGTGGGGCTTCTCCAACCGCATGGCCGACACGGCCGTGGCGATCGGCAAGCTGCTGTAACTCTCTCCCAGTCATTCCGGGGCGCCTCGCAGAGAAGCCCCCGGAATCTCGAGTTCCGGGTTCGGTCCGGCGGACCGCCCCGGAATGACGACTGAGGAAGCGTCATGACCCTTCCCAACTGGCTCGGTATCCCCGGTGCGATGTTGCTGATCGGCCTGATCGCTTATGGCTTCCGCCAAGGCATGCGGGTGACGGCGAAGCAGGAAGGCAATCCGCCGGAAAACACCGACGGATATAATCACCACTGATTAGTCCCTCGTTTTACGGTGGCTTCAATGAAACAATTCCGCACACTCGACGACGTCGACGTCAAGGGCAAGCGCGTGCTGCTGCGCGTCGACCTCAACGTGCCCATGGAGAATGGTCACGTCACCGATGCCACGCGCCTGGAGCGCGTCGCGCCGACCATCAATGAGATCGCGACCAAGGGCGGCAAGGTCATCCTGCTCGCCCATTTCGGCCGGCCCAAGGGGCGTGATCCGAAGGAGTCGCTGAAGCCGGTCGCCGCCGCTTTGTCCGCGGTGATCAAGCGCCCGGTCGCCTTTGCCGATGACTGCATCGGCGCGCCGGCCGCGAGCGCCATTGCCGCCATGAAGGACGGCGACGTGCTGTGCCTGGAGAACACGCGCTTCCACAAGGAGGAAGAGAAGAACGATCCGGCGTTCGTGGCCGAGCTCGCCAAGCTCGGCGACATCTGGGTCAACGACGCCTTCTCGGCCGCGCACCGCGCCCACGCCTCGACCGAGGGCCTCGGCCACAAGCTGCCGGCCTATGCCGGCCGCACCATGCAGGCCGAGCTCGACGCGCTCGACAAGGCGCTGGGCCGGCCTGCCAAGCCCGTGATCGCGGTCGTCGGCGGCGCCAAGGTCTCGACCAAGATCGACCTATTGGAAAACCTCGTCACCAAGGTCGATGCGCTGGTGATCGGCGGCGGCATGGCCAATACCTTCCTGCATGCCCAGGGCGTGCAGATCGGCAAGTCGCTGGCAGAGAAGGATCTCGCCGCCACCGCTCTTCGGATCATGGAGAAGGCGGAAGCCTCGAACTGCGCCATCATCCTGCCGGTGGATGCCACCGTCTCCTATCACTTCGCGGCGAACTCGCCGTCCTTCGCCTATGGGCTCGACGCCATTCCGCCGGACAGCATGATTCTCGACGTCGGCCCGCAATCGACCGCGCGCATCCATGCCGCGATCGACGATGCGGCGACGCTGGTCTGGAACGGTCCGCTCGGCGCCTTCGAGCTGACGCCGTTCGACCGCGGCACCATGGTCGCCGCGAAGCATGCCGCCGAACGCACCAAGGCCAAGAAGCTGGTCTCGGTGGCCGGCGGCGGCGATACCGTCGCCGCGCTCAACCAGGCAGGCGTGGCCGCCGACTTCAGCTATGTCTCGACCGCCGGTGGCGCCTTCCTGGAGTGGATGGAGGGCAAGCCGCTGCCGGGCGTCGAGGTGCTGAAGGCCTGATCTGCCGGCCCTTGTCGGCCATGGATGTTTCTGTTATGTTCCATCCATGGTCGAGACTCCGACAGACGCTGTCCATTCGATCCTGATCAAGATCCAGGAGAGCATTGCTGCGTTCCGGACAGAGGTCGGACAGTTCAGGCTGGATAATCGGACCGAGCACGAGCGCATGGAAGCCTTGATCCGCAAGCAGCGTCGGGACTGTGCCGGCATGCTGGTGATGATGCGCGCGGCCGCCAGTGACTTCGACGAGCGTGTCACCGAGGTCGAGGAGCGCATCGAGGTCGAGGAGCGCATCGCTGCTCTTGAAGCCAGGAAGACCTGATCTCCCATCGTTGAGCTACCGGCCAGCCCTACGCGCTAACCCTAGACATATCCTGATCGCCTCCTCCTCCGGGCTGCGTCGCCACTGCCCTTGGAATCCGCCCACCACCGCGTTATGCACGGTGCAGCAGTTTCGGCGCGTGCGCATCCTGCCGCACGGTCCAATCCTTAATCTCAGGGAGTTCCAGCCATGGCTCGTATCACGTTGCGTCAATTGCTCGATCACGCGGCGGAAAATGACTACGGCGTCCCGGCCTTCAACATCAACAACATGGAGCAGGCGCTGGCGATCATGGAGGCGGCCAATGCGGTCGACGCGCCTGTCATCATCCAGGCCTCGCGCGGCGCCCGCTCCTACGCCAACGACGTGATGCTCAAGCACATGATGGACGCGGTCACCGAGATCTATCCGCACATTCCGGTCTGCGTGCATCTCGACCATGGCAACGAGCCCGCGACCTGCATGACCGCGATCCAGGCCGGCTTCACCTCCGTCATGATGGACGGCTCGCTGAAGGCCGACGGCAAGACCCCCGGCGACTGGGACTACAATGTCGGGGTGACCAAGGCCGTCACCAACATGGCGCATCTCGGCGGCATCTCGGTCGAGGGCGAGCTCGGCGTGCTCGGCTCGCTCGAGACCGGCATGGGCGACAAGGAGGATGGCCACGGCGCCGAGGGCAAGCTGTCGCACGATCAGCTGCTGACCAATCCCGACGAGGCGGTGAAGTTCGTGCGTGAGACCAAGGTCGACGCGCTCGCGATCGCGATGGGCACCTCGCATGGCGCCTACAAGTTCACGCGCAAGCCGGACGGCGACATCCTCGCCATGAACGTGATCGAGGAGATCCACCGCAAGCTGCCGAACACGCATCTGGTGATGCACGGCTCATCGTCGGTGCCGCAGGACCTTCAGGAGATCATCAATTCCTTCGGCGGTAAGATGAAGCCGACCTGGGGCGTGCCGGTCAGCGAAATCCAGCGCGGCATCAAGAACGGCGTGCGCAAGATCAACATCGACACCGACAACCGCATGGCGATGACCGGCCAGATCCGCAAGGTGCTCTCGGAGCACCCGGAAGAGTTCGATCCGCGCAAGTACCTGAAGCCGGCGATGGAGGCGATGGCCAAGCTGTGCAAGCAGCGCCTGCAGGAGTTCAACACCGCCGGTCAGGCTTCCAAGATCAAGCGCGTGCTGACGACCGCCGAGATGGCCAAGCGCTACGCCAAGGGCGAGCTCGATCCGAAGGTGGCGTGAGCCGGCGTTTACAGCCCACTCGGCCCGCTGAGCTTGCTAGACCTCGGTGGTCACCGCGACGGCAGTGAGCTCCCCTCCCCCTTGCGGGGAGGGGTCGGGGGTGGGGGTCTCCGAGTGATCCTATCAGTGATGGGCTCGATAGCACGTGTCGGCGATCTTGCAGTTATGAGTTATGAGCGACACAGCGAAGGCCTGACCGCGCGCACCCCCATAGCGATTGACGAGGGACGATTGTAGACGCAACTCACTGAATTCAGCGCGCGTGGACCCCCACCCCCAACCCCTCCCCGCAAGGGGAGTCGGCTGCCTTTGACGCGACAGGTCGTCTGATCAGCAATCTCTCCTTCACCTCTGCGAGAGCCTGCCTTGGCTGTGGCCAATGTTTGCTCGGCATCCGCCCGAGAACCGTCTATTTTGATGGGCAGGGCAGGTGCGTCTGGAGCCAAGCATGAATCTCTCCGCACTGAACAGCACGGCCCTTGCCATGGTCACGCCGGGCAAGGGCATCCTCGCCGCCGATGAATCGACCGGGACGATCAAGAAGCGCTTCGATGCCATCAAGGTGGAATCGACCGAACAGAACCGCCGCGACTATCGCGAGATGCTGTTTCGCAGCGCAGGCATGTCGTTCATCTCCGGCGTCATCCTCTATGACGAAACCATCCGCCAGAACGCCGCCGACGGCACCCCGCTGGTGAAGCTGATCGAGGCGGCCGGCGGCATTCCGGGCATCAAGGTCGATGAGGGAACGCAGCCGCTACCCGGCTGCCCCGGCGAGCGGGTCACGGTCGGCGTCGACAGGCTTGCGGATCGGCTGGCGACGTACTACGCGCTGGGTGCGCGCTTCGCCAAATGGCGGGCCGTGATCGATATCGACAAGGACAATATCCCTTCGATGACAGCGATCCATGTCAACGCGCATGCGCTCGGCCGCTATGCCGCCCTGTGCCAGGCCGCGAACATCGTGCCGATCGTCGAACCGGAGGTGCTGATGGACGGCGATCATGACATCGGTCGCTGCTTCGACGTCACGCGCCGCGTCCTGAACGAGGTGTTTCGTGAATTACGCATCCAGCGCGTCGCGTTGGAGGGCATGATCCTGAAGCCCAACATGGCGGTGCCCGGCAAGCAGTCGCCGGACCAGGCCGGGGTGCAGGAGGTCGCCGAAAGGACCGTCCAACTGCTGAAGGAATGCGTGCCCGCGGCGGTGCCCGGCATCGCCTTCCTGTCCGGCGGACAATCGGACGAGAGTGCCACCGCGCATCTCGACGCGATGAACCGGCTCGGGCCGCTGCCCTGGAGGCTGACGTTCTCCTATGGCCGCGCGCTGCAGGCGGCGCCGCAACAGGCATGGGCCGGCAAGGCGGCGAACGTCCCCGCCGGCCAGCGGGCCTTCACCCACCGCGCCCGCATGAACGCGCTTGCAAGCCGCGGCCAGTGGACCGCGGCGCTCGAGAAAGAGGCCGCATAGTGTCCGGCAAGACGACATCCGCGCGGCCCGCACCGCGCCTCTATCTGGCAACGCCGGTCGTGACCGATGCGGCGGCGCTTGCCGCCGGCCTGCCGGCGATCCTCGCCAATGCCGATGTCGCGGCGGTGCTGGTGCGGCTGAAGGACAGCGATCCGCGCAGCATGATCACGGCGGTCAAGACGCTGGCGCCGGCGATCCAGGGCGCCGGTGCGGCGCTGCTGATCGACGGCCATCCCGACATCGTGGCCCGCGCCGGCGCCGATGGCGCGCATCTGACCGGCGTCGCTGCGCTGGAGGAGGCGCTGCCGGGGCTGAAGCCGGATCGCATCGCCGGCGGCGGCGGCCTGTCGACACGCCATGATTCGATGCGTGCCGGCGAACTCGGCGCCGACTATGTGCTGTTCGGCGAGCGCGATGCGCAGGGACGGCGGCCGTCGCCGGATGCCGTCAACGAGCGCCTCGCCTGGTGGGCGGAGCTGTTCGAGCCGCCCTGCGTCGGCTATGCGATCTCGCTCAAGGAAGCCACCGACTTCGTCGCGGCCGGAGCCGATTTCGTGCTGGTCGACGACCTCGTCTGGAACGACGCCCGCGGTCCCGCCGCGGCGCTTGCAGAGGTCAGCACCGCGATCCGGAGCGCATATGCGGCCGCGCCGGCCGACGCGCCGGGACAGAGCTGAACGGGGCCGATGACGATCCTGCGCCTGACATGTGTTGTTGCTGCGTTCGCCATGGCGATGACGGGCGCGGCCGCGCAGATCTCGCTGACGCCACCGGCTCTGCAGCCGGCGCCAGCCGAAAAGCCCAAGCCGATCGAGCGGCCGGCGGAGAAGGCGGCTGAGAAGCCCAAGCCGCCGGCACCGCCCGCGGCAAAGAAGCCGGCCCCTTCCCCCTCCGGCAAGCCGGCCGCTCCGGCACCGGCCACGACGCCGCAGCCCGCCGCCAATGATCCCAACGTCGACCTGGTCTACGGCGCCTATCAGCGCGGCCAGTACAAGACCGCCTTCGACCTGGCGTCGCCGCGCGCCCAGGCCGGCGATCCCAAGGCCATGGCGATGCTCGGCCAGCTCTACGAAAACGCCATGGGCATCCGCCGCGACTACGACAAGGCGGCGACCTGGTACAAGCGCGCCGCCGAGGCCGGCGACCGCGAGGCGATGTTCGCGCTGGCGATGATGCGGCTGGCGGGGCGCGGCGGCCCGATCGACAAGCCGGAGGCGGTGAAGCTGCTCGCTTCCGCCGCCAAGCTCGGCGAGCCCAAGGCTGCCTACAATCTCGCTTTGCTCTATCTCGACGGCCAGACCCTGCCGCAGGACCTCAAGCGCTCGGCCGAACTGCTGCGCATGGCGGCCGACGCCGGCAGTCCCGAGGCGCAATATGCGCTGGCGACGTTCTACAAATCGGGCACCGGCGTCCCACAGGACCCGGAGAAGGCCGCCCGCCTGCTGCAGGCCGCCGCGATCGCCGACAATGTCGACGCCGAGGTCGAATACGCCATCGCGCTGTTCAACGGCACCGGCGTGCCGAAGGACCAGCCCGCGGCCATCGCGCTGCTGCGCCGGGCCGCGCGGCAGAACAGCCCGCTCGCCCAGAACCGGCTGGCATGGGTGCTGCTGTATGGAATCGCCACCCAGATGGACAAGGTCGAGGCCTACAAATGGCACCTGGTGGCCAAGACGGCCGGCAAGGGCGATCCCAAGCTCGACGAGAAATTCGCCGACATGCCCCCCGAGGACCGCGCCAAGGGCGAGCAGGCCGCCAAGCGCTGGCTGGGCACGATCAAGTAACCTGCAAATGATCGGCCGCTGATCCGGTCTTGACGCCGCGGCCCCGGCAGGGCACCCACAGCCAGCCATTTCACCCGCCTTCGTCCCGATATGGGCGAGGCGCGCACCGCAAGGTGCGGTCAGCCCAGCGCATCGAGCACATGATCCATTCCGCCCTCATCAACGTCATGGTCAAGGCCGCGCGCCGCGCCGGCCGCAACCTCAAGCGCGATCTCGGCGAGATCGAGCACCTGCAGGTGTCGCTGAAGGGGCCAGCGAACTTCGTCTCGCGCGCCGACAAGAAGGCCGAGGAGATGCTGTACGAGGATCTCTCCAAGGCCCGTCCCGGCTACGGCTTCACCGGCGAGGAAGGCGGCAAGCGGGAAGGCAGCGACAAGTCGCACACCTGGATCGTCGACCCGCTCGACGGCACCACCAATTTCCTGCACGGCATCCCGCAATTCGCGATCTCGATCGCGCTCCAGCGCGAGGACACCGTGATCGCCGGTGTGATCTACAATCCCGCCAATGACGAGCTCTACATCGCCGAGCGTGGCAAGGGCGCGTTCCTCAACGACCAGCGGCTGCGCGTCGCCGCACGGCGCCAGCTCCACGAATGCGTCATCGCCTGCGGCCTGCCGCATATCGGCCGCGGCGACCACCAGCTGTTCCTGCGCGAGATGACCTCGCTGCAGGTCAAGGTCGCAGGGCTCCGCCGCTTCGGCGCCGCCTCGCTCGACCTCGCCTTCGTCGCGGCGGGGCGCTTCGACGCCTATTGGGAGCGCGACCTGCAACCCTGGGACATCGCCGCCGGCTTGATCATGGTGCGTGAGGCCGGTGGCACCGTTTCCGGCATCGACGGCAAGGAGGACGCGCTGGCCACCGGGCACGTCGTGTGCGGCAACGAGGTCATTCACCGCGAGCTGGTGAAGGTGCTGAAGGCGGCGGCGTAGTTCGAGCCTACGATCGCGTCTCAGTCTGCACTCTGCGGGCCTGGCGCGAGCTCTGGCCTCACACATGGTGTCCGTCCCGGCCTTGAGCCGGGACCCAGCCACCGGCTCTCGTGCCTGAGCAAGACCGGTCGACCAGCGTGCCTCAAACCTCTCCCTGGGGGTATGGGTCCCGGATCGGCGCGCGCGTGCCGCGCGCTTGTCCGGGACGACACCGAGGGTGTCGTTTGGTTGCCGGGCTCTACCGCCGCCCGCTGGTGAACGCCTGGGGCGTAGCACCTGGCAGCGCCGGCGAGTTGATGTCGCTGTCGACGCGGTCGGACGACTGGCCGGCATAGCTGAAGCCGAGCGACAAACTGACGTTGCTCGTCGGCTTGAACTCGACACCGCCGTTGATCGCATAAGCGGGCGTCGAGGTCGAGCGCGAATCGAACGTCGCGAACGGGCCGCCGAGGCCGGGATTGTACTTCAGCGCCTCGAAGCCGCCATAGACACTGACGCCGCTCTTGAAGGTGTAGCCGTATTGCGCGCCTTCGGTCGTGTACGAGCCGAGCGAGCCGTAGCGATTGACGATGTTCGAGCTCAGGCCGACGCCAGTGAGCGCCGACCAGTTGTTCGCCACGCTGTAGCGCCGCGAGAAGAAGCCGCTGTCGCTGCCGTTCGCCGTGAAGCTCGGAAAGTTGCCGTAGGAGTCGAGGCTGCCGGCATCGCTGAAGCCGACCGGCCAGCCCGGCAGCCAGTATTTCACGGGGCCAGACTGGGCGTGAGCCCCGGGAGCGCCGAGGCAGAGGCCAGCCAGCAGAAACGCGAAAGCCAATTTGCGTGGGAACATCGACATGCCGTTACCGCTTCACGTCGGCGGATCATACACGCGGAGAGTGGCGAACTCCAGACAGAGAGGGGATTTCGAGCGCGGCCGCGAAGCCGGTGCGCTCCCCTCCCCCTTGCGGGGAGGGGTCGGGGGTGGGGATCCACGAGTCACGCTCGATGTGATGACCCACCGCCCTATTCATGTGTGCGCAGTCGGTCCGCTACAGATCGTGCGCTTCGCACCGATGTCCGCTGACTGACTCTTGAACGGAGCATGCCACGACGTTCGGCGTTCGGCGCCCCCAACCCCCAACCCCTCCCCGCGAGGGGGAGGGGAGCAGACCGGCCGCGCGGCAGGATGTCGGCACAATCCTCCGGACAGACCATTCATGATCGCCTACGACTTCGCCGGCGCCGGTGGCCCATAGGCCTCACGCTCCGCCACCGGCTCCGTCTTCTCCCGATCGCCTGCGAGCACGCGCTGCACCGAGACGAAGAACACCGGCACCATCAGCAGCGCCAGGATCACCACCGCGATCATGCCGCCCATCACGTTGGTGCCGAGCGCCTGCTGGCTGGCGCCGCCGGCGCCCGTCGCCATCGACATCGGCAGCACGCCGCAGACGAAGGCGAGGCCGGTCATGATGATCGGGCGGAAGCGCAAGGAGCAGGCCTCGATCGTCGCCGCGACCAGCGGCTTGCCGTGGGCGCGCAGGTCCTTGGCGAACTCGATGATCAGGATCGCGTCCTTGGCGGCGAGTCCGATGATGGTGATCAGCGCCACCGTGAAGTACACGTCGTTGGACAGGCCGCGCAGATTGGCGGCGACGACGGCGCCGAGGATGCCGAGCGGCACGGTCAAGAGCACCGCGAACGGGATCGTCCAGCTTTCGTAGAGCGCGGCCAGGCACAGGAACACCACCAGTGCCGACAGGCCCAGCAGCAGCGGCGCCTGCGAGCCCGACAGCTTCTCCTGCAGCGACTGTCCGGTCCATTCATAGCCGAAGCCGCGCGGCAGCTTGCCGGCGAGCCGCTCCATCTCCTTGAGGGCATCGCCCGAGGTGTAGCCCGGCTTGGCCTCGCCGGAGATGCGGATCGCCGGATAGTAGTTGAAGCCGGCGATCTGGCTCGGTCCCCTGGCCCATTGGATCGTCGCGAACGACGAGAACGGCACCAGCTGTCCCTTGGCGTTCTTGACGCTGTAGTTGAGGATATCGTCTGCGTTCATGCGGCTGATGCGATCGGCCTGCACCACGACGCGCTGCATGCGGCCGCGGTTGGGGAAGTCGTTCACGTAAGTCGAGCCGAGATTGGTCGAGATCGTGTTGTTGATGTCCTCGAAGGTGACGCCGAAGGCGCCGGCCTTCTCGCGGTCGATCATCAGATTGACCTGGGGTCCCGGCGGCAGGCCTTCGACATAGACCTTCTGCAGCACCGGGCTCGCATTGGCTTCCGCGATCAGCTGGTCGGCGGCGGCGGTCAGCGCGGCATAGCCCTTCTGGCCGCGGTCCTGCAGGCGGAAGCTGAAGCCCGAGGAGTTGCCGAGATTGTCGATCGGCGGCGGCTGCAGCGCCGTGATCTTGGCGTCGCGCAAGCCGGCGAGATCGCGGTTGATGTCGGCGACCAGCGCCGCGGCGCCGTCACGCTTGCTGCGCTCCGACCAGTCCTTCAGCGAGATGAAGGCCTGGGCGGTGTTGACGCCCTGGCCGGCATAGCTGAAGCCGGTCAGGAAGGTGACGTTCTCGATCCCTTCGCGCTTGGCGAGATACTTCTCGACCGCCTCGACGGCCGCCTGCGTCCGCGCATAGGAGGAGTCCGCCGGTGTCTGCACGTCGGTGGTGATGAAGCCCTGGTCATCGACCGGCAGGAAGCCGCCCGGCAGCCGGATGAAGGCGAAGGTCAACCCGACCAGGAAGATCGCATAGATCAGCATCAACCGCCCGGTGCGCTTCAGCGCGCCGCCGACCACGCCGGCGTAGCGGTTGCGGCTGTTGTCCATGAAGCGGTTGAACCAGCCGAACACGCCCTTCTTCGCATGGCCGTGGCCGGCCGCGACGGGCTTCAGCAGGGTCGCGCACAGCGCCGGAGTCAGCGACAGCGCCAGCAGCGCCGAGAAGCCGATCGCGGCGACCATGGTGACCGAGAACTGCCGGTAGATGATGCCGACCGAGCCGGGGAAGAATGCCATCGGCACGAACACCGCCATCAGCACCAGGGTGATGCCGATGATGGCGCCGGTGATCTGGCCCATCGCCTTGCGCGTCGCCTCCTTCGGCGACAGCCCCTCCTCGGTCATGATGCGCTCGACGTTCTCGACCACGACGATGGCGTCGTCGACGAGGATGCCGACCGCGAGCACCATGCCGAACATCGTCAGCATGTTGATGGAGTAGCCGACCAGCATCAGCGTCGCGCAGGTGCCGAGCAGCGCCACGGGCACGACGATGGTCGGGATGATGGTGTAGCGGATGTTCTGCAGGAACAGGAACATCACCACGAACACCAGCACGACGGCTTCGACCAGGGTCATCAGCACCCGCTTGATCGAGGCTTTGACGACCGGCGTGATGTCGTAGGGGATTTCATAGCTGATGTTGGACGGGAAGAAGCGCGACAGCTCCTTCATCTTGGCCTCGACCGCGCTCGCGGTCGCCAGCGCATTGCCGGTCGGCGACAGCAGCACCGAGAGACCCGCGGTCGGCTTGCCGTTGAGGCGGGTGTTGAACTGATAGCTCAAGCCCCCGATCTCGATGCGGGCGACGTCGCGCAGCCGGACCGTCGAGCCGTCGGCATTGGCGCGCAGGATGATCGATCCGAACTCGTCGGGCGAATCGAGCTGGCCCTTGACCAGCACCAGCGCCGAGGTGCGCTGCGAGGTCGTCGCGGGCTCGGCGCCGATGCTGCCCGAGGCGACCTGCGCGTTCTGCGCGCCGATCGCCTTGGTGACGTCGTCGGCGGTGAGGCCGTAGCCGACCAGCTTTGCCGGATCGAGCCAGACGCGCAGCGAGCGCTCGGTCGAATACAGCGTGGCGCGGCCGACGCCGGGAATGCGCCGGATTTCGCCGAGCACGTTGCGGATCATGAAGTCGCCGAGGCCGACCTCGTCGAGGCTGCCGTCGGTGGACTGCAGGGTGATGATCTGCAGCACCGCGGCGGAGGCTTCCTCGACCAGGATGCCCTGCTGGATGACGGCGCGCGGCAGCCGCGCCTCGACACGCTTGAGGCGGTTCTGCACCTCGACCGAGGCGTCATTGGTCGACGTGCCCGGCACGAAGTTCGCGGTGATCTCGACCTGGCCTAGCGAATCGCTGGTGGATTCGAAATTGAGAATGCCGGAAGCGCCGTTGAGCTCCTCCTCGATGAGCCGCGTCACGCTGTTGTAGAGGTTCTCCGGCGATGCGCCGGGATAGCTCGTCGAGATCGAGATCGAGGGCGGCGCGATGATCGGATATTGCGCCACCGCCAGCAGCGGAATCGCGATCGCGCCGATCAGGCAGATGAACAGCGCGACGACCCAGGCGAAGATAGGCCGGTCGATGAAGAAGCTCGGCATGCGACTTACCGCGTCGCCGACTTCGATTCGAGCTGCGTCGCGGCGCTGACCTCGGTCCAGACCTGCGGCGCGACCCTGTCGCCGGCGGCGAACTTCTGGAAGCCGTCGACCACGACCTTGTCGCCGGCGCGCAGACCGTCGGTGATCAGCACCAGGCCATCCTGGGTCGGACCGGTGCGGACCGGCCTGGCGATCGCGCGGTTGTCGTCGCGGATGACGTAGACCTCGGACCCGCCGGCCGCGTTGCGCTGCACCGCCTGCTGCGGCACGCCGACGGAGTCGCTGTCGATGCCCTGCTCGATGCGGACGCGGACATACATGCCCGGCAGGAGCTCGCGCTTCGGATTGGCGAACTCGCCGCGCAGGGTGACCTGACCGGTGGCGGCATCGACCTTGGCGTCGGAGAACAAGAGCTTGCCCGGGATCGAATACGGCGTGCCGTCGTCGAGCACGAGACGGACCTTGATCGCGTCGGGCGAGATCTGGTCGAGGTCGCCCGACTCGAACGCCCGGCGCAGGCGGTTGAGCTCGCTCACCGACTGGGTGAAGTCGGCATAGATCGGATCGAGCTGCTGGATCGTGACCAGCGAGGTCTCGTTCTGAACCGCGATGGCGCCCTCGCTGACCTGGGCCGCGCCGACGATGCCGTCGATCGGCGCGCGCACGGTCGCATAGTCGAGGTTGAGCTGGGCGCGCGCGAGATCGGCCTTGCGGGCCTCGATGTCGGCCGCGGCTTCGCGCTCGCTCGCGACCGCCTTCTCCTGCTCGACCTCGGGCGCAGCGCGCTCCTTGAACAGCAGGGCGATGCGGCGCGCCTGCTGCACCGCGCGCTCATGCACCGCCTCGGCCTTGGCCAGCGCCGCCCGGCTCGACAGGATCTCCACCTCGAACGGTTTCGGATCGATGCGATAGAGCGGATCGCCCGCCTTGACCTCGCTGCCCTGGCGGAACAGCCGCTCGACGATGATGCCCGAGACGCGCGGACGGACGTCGGAGACGCGGGTCGGCGCGATGCGGCCGGGCAGCTCGCGCACGATCGCTCGCGCCTTCTGCTCGACGGTCACGATGCCGACGTCGGGGATGACGATCTGCTCATTGGCGGAGGCCTGAGCCTGGATGGGGTCGTTACAGCCGGCCAGCAGCGGCGCGGCGGCCGCGAGCATCAATGCACTGCTGACCAGCGACGCGCGAAAACGAGACATGGGTGGAGGAGCCCCTCGATGATGATGAAAACCGGTCGACCGGACGGCCCAGTCATAGCGCCATTCTGGCGCTCGCCTTGCCTGCAACATAGAAAAGAGCTGCTGCGACGCAACGCGGAACCCGGGCGGCTTGATGTCACACGAACTACGTGACTGATAGATCAAGATTTTTTTGGACTCACCTAATTGTGAGTGCTTTGTGGCAGCAGGTTCCCCGCAGAATCCGCACAGTGAAACGCGAATCTCCTTCGGAGCTGCGGCATCCCGCCGCAGCGAACAAATTAGTTCGCCGGCCGCAGGCGGTAGTGACTGACGCCCCATTCACGGCCTTCGTCGTGCCCGAACAGACCCGCGGTGGCGAGGAAGAACCAGCGCCAGCGGCGCATCCACAGCGCCGTGTCGTCGCCATAGACCGGCTGCAGCACCTGCAGGATGCGGTTGTAGTCGGCATCGAAATTGGCCAGCCAGTCCCGTGCCGTGCGCTGATAATGCGTGCCGCTCCAGCACCATTCCTTCTCGACCGCGAACAGATCCGCATACTGCCGGATCAAGGTGTGGCTCGGCATGATGCCGCCGGTGAAGAAATGCTGCGCGATCCAGTCCTCGCGATCGTTGCGGTCGAACAGGTAGGATCCGGTGCGGTGGGTGAAGATGTGCATGAACAGGCGGCCGTCCGGCGCGAGCCATGATCTGACCCGCCACAGCAGCTCGCGCCAGTTCATCATGTGCTCGAACATCTCCACCGAGACGATGCGATCGAACCGCGCGTCGGGAGCGAACCCGTTCATGTCGGCGGTGATGACCCGCAAATTGAGCAGGCCGCGCGCGGCCGCCATCTCCTCGATCGCGCGGCGCTGCGAATGGGAGTTCGACACCGCCGTGATCTTCGCATGCGGGAACTGCCGGGCCATGAACAGCGACAGCGAGCCACAGCCGCAGCCGAGCTCGAGAACGCTCTGGCCGTCCTGCAGATCGGCATTGGCGACGGTCTGGCGCAGCGCCTCCTCCTCCGCCTCCTGCAGGGTCGAGACCGGCTCCTTGTAGAAGCAGCAGGAATATTTGCGGTTCGGCCCGAGCACGCGGGCGAAGAACGCCGCCGGCACCTCGTAGTGCTGGCTGTTCGCCGCGTCGGTATGCTCGGCGATCGGGCGCATCGTCAGCAGGCGGGCGAACTCTGCATCACCCATTGCATCGGCCCCGCCCAGCCGCGCCGCGGTGCGTGCGCACAATTCGGAGATCGCTGAGCGGATGACGGCGTCGGGCAGCGGCACACGCTCGGCGGCGCCGATGATGGTCGAGATGAAGCTCATGCAGTGGCTCCGTTACTTCGTAAAAGGATTTGGCGGCAGGGGAAAGAACGCGCTGGTGCGCGCCTGGTAGGCCCGGTAGCGGTCACCGCGCGAGCGCAGCATCTGCTGCTCCAGCGGCGGGATGCCGGTGACGTGGACCAGGATCCAGTACATGAACAACGGCGCGAGCAGGCTGGCGAAGCCCCACGGATGGTCGAACGACAGCGCGATGACCGGATAGGACAGCCAGCACACCCACTCGAAGAAATAGTTGGGATGGCGCGACCAGCGCCACAGGCCGACGTCGCACACCTTGCTCTTGTTGGCGGGATCGGCGCGGAACGCCTTGAGCTGGGCATCGGCCAGTCCCTCGCCGGCGATGCCTGCGAACAGCACGAAGATGCCGAGATAGTCCTGCAGACGCAGCTCGGCGGCCGGCGCATGGGCCGCGACGAACATCGCGAACACCAGCGGGATCGAGCCCCAGGCCTGCTGCTGCAGGAACAGGAACATGCGCCGCGGTGCGGCCGCGCCCCATTGCCGGGCGAACTCCGCATAGCGCGGGTCGTCGGACATGCCGCGGCTGCGTGCTGCGACATGGCCGCCGAGCCGCAGCGACCAGACCGCCACCAGCACCGCGACCAGCCACTGCCGTGCGTTGGGGGCCGCGCCGCCGGCGGGCCAGATCGCGCCCGCGGCGCCGACCAGCCCGACGGAAAATGTCCAGATCGTGTCGACCCAGCCGGAGTTGCCGCTGCGCTGCTGCACGACCCAGGCGAGCCCCATCAGCACCGACATCGCCGCGGCCATCGCCAGGAGCGCTTGCAGATATTCAACGACGGTCATGACAAAGCCAGGGCGTTCCCGCTAGATATGAGCCACGGGACTAACTACGCCGCGGATGCCCGCCGGTTTCAGCCATAGTTCCGCGCAGGGGACGGGGATTGCGCCGATCGCGGCTTTTTTCCCGCTGCTGCTGTGCCATAGTGGATTTTAGGGACCGGTCCCCGCAACGGATGTCATCGACAATGCCTCAAGGCTCCCCTTCCCGCTCCGCGATGGACGTCGAAATGACCAAATTGTCCTCGCCCCGGATCTTCCTGGTGCGGATGCTGGTCTTCCTGGTGCTGTGCGCGCTGGTCGGCGTCGTGCTCTACAAGCAGATCATCATGGCGTTCTTCGCCAATCCCGGCCTCAACGCCCTGATCGGGGCGGTGCTGCTGATCGGCGTCATCCTGTCGTTCCGACAGGTGGTCCGGCTCTATCCGGAAGTGTCCTGGGTCAACAATTTCCGCATCGCCGATCCCGGCCTGGCGGTGCCTCGCCACCCGGTCCTGCTGGCGCCGATGGCCGCCATCCTCGGCCGCGAGCGCTCGGGGCGGATGTCGATCTCACAGCAGACCATGCGCCACCTGCTCGACTCGATCGCTACGCGCCTGGACGAGGCCCGCGACATCTCGCGCTACATGACCGGCCTGCTGGTGTTCCTCGGCCTGCTCGGCACGTTCTGGGGTCTGATCGAGACGGTCGGCTCGGTCGGCAAGGTGATCGAGGGCCTCAAGGTCGGTGGCGACGCCGGCGCGCTGTTCGATACGCTGAAGGGCGGCCTTGCCGCGCCGCTGGGCGGCATGGGCATCTCGTTCTCGTCCTCGCTGTTCGGCCTTGCCGGCTCGCTGATCCTCGGCTTCCTCGACCTGCAGTCGAGCCAGGCGCAGAACCGCTTCTATACCGACCTGGAAGATTGGCTCGCGGGCACCGTGCGCGAATATGGCGGGACGGGCGATACCGGGGCCGATCTCTCGGTCGCCATCGAGCGGCTGCGCACCGCCATGGAGGACGGCTCGAACCGCGGCGCCACCGCGGCGATGGCCAACCTCGCCGAGGCGATCCAGGGGCTGGTCGGGCACATGCGCACCGAGCAGCAGATGATCCGCGAATGGGCCGACGGCCAGGGCGAGCAGAACCGCGAGATCAAGCGGCTGCTGGAGCGGCTCGCGCGGCAAACCGAGAAGAGTTGAGCTGCTCCACCGGCCTGCCGAAGACGAACTAGGAGACGCTGAATGGCGCTTGCCCGTACCCGCCGTGGAGATTCCGGCCTCAACTACTGGCCGGGCTTCGTCGACGCGCTCTCGACGCTGGTGCTGTCGATCGTGTTCCTGCTGACCGTGTTCCTGGTGGTGCAGTTCTTCCTGTCGCAGGAGGTCACCGGCAAGGACAAGGCGCTGGAGCAGCTCAACGCCAAGATCGCGCAGCTCAACGAGATGCTGTCCCTGGAGAAGCTCGGCAAGCTCTCGCTGGATGACCAGGTCGCGCAACTGCGCGCCGGGCTCGCAAGCGCCGAAGCCGAGCGCGACCGCGTCAAGGGTCTCTATGACGGGCTCGCCAATGCCGGCAGCAATGCCGCCGGCCGCGCCAACGAGCTCAACCGGGCGCTCGACTCCGAGAAGCAGGTCACGGCGCGGGCGCTGGCCCAGATCGAGGTGCTCAACCAGCAGATCAGCGCATTGCGCCGCCAGCTCGCCGCGCTCGAGGATGCGCTCGATGCCTCGGAGAAGCGCGACAAGGAATCGCAGAGCCGCATCGCCGATCTCGGCTCGCGCCTCAACGTCGCGCTGGCACAGCGGGTGCAGGAGCTGACCCGCTACCGCTCGGAGTTCTTCGGCCGGCTGCGCGCCATCCTCGGCAACCGTCCCGACATTCGCGTCGTCGGCGACCGCTTCGTGTTCCAGTCCGAGGTGTTCTTCGACACGGGGCAAGCCACCCTGCTGCCCGAGGGCCAGCAGGAGCTGAACTCGGTGGCAACGGCGCTGGTCGATCTCGACAAGCAGATCCCCGCTGAGATCTCCTGGGTGCTGCGGGTCGATGGCCACACCGACGTTCGTCCGATCAACAGCCCGGTGTTCAAGTCGAACTGGGAATTGTCCTCGGCGCGCGCCATCTCGGTGGTGCAGTATCTGATCTCGCTCGGCGTGCCTGCCCAGCGCCTGGTCGCGGCCGGCTTCGCCGAATTCCAGCCGCTCGACCCCGCGAATACCGAGGATGCCTTCCGCCGCAACCGGCGCATCGAGCTGAAGCTGACGGAGCGGTGAGTTGAGACGACACGCCTCTCACCACGTCATGGCCAGGCTTGTCCCGGCCATCCAAGCCGTCGGAGGTCTCCAGGCTGGAAAGGCGTGGATGCCCGGCCCGAGGCCGGGCATGACGACCTCATCTTGACCGTGCCCTTCACTCTTCGCCCCTATCGCGCCGCCGACGAGGACGCTGCGATCGCGCTGTGGCAGGAGACGTGGCAGCTCGCTTATCCCGCCATCGACTTTGCCGCGCGGGTGCCGTGGTGGCGCGAGCGCTGGCGCAGCGAGCTGGTACCGAAGGCTGAGGTGATCGTGGCCGAGACGGAGGGCACCCTCGCCGGCTTCGTCACCATCGATGCTACCGGCTATCTCGATCAGCTCGTGGTGTCGCCCCAGCATTGGGGCTCGCCGCTGGCGACGCAGCTCGTCGACGTGGCCAAGCAGCGTTCGCCCGGCGGCATCACGCTGTTGGTCAACAAGGACAACGCCCGCGCCATTCGCTTCTACAAGCGCTGCGGCTTCGCGGAGGCCGGCGAGGACGTCAACCCGACGTCGGGCCGTCCGGTGCTGCGAATGGCGTGGACGCCTTAGAAGCGATTGGATTGCACTGCGGCGACACACACCACTGTCGTCCCGGACAACCGAGCGCAGCGAGGGCAGATCCGGGACTCATACGCCGCGGCAGAGGTTTTGCGACGAGTGGGTGTCCCTGGCATTCGGGCGCCAAACATCGGTCTGTGGTTATGGGCCCCTGCGTTCGCAGGGGCGACACCGAGGGTGCAGCGATCAGCAACTACACGCCGCGAAACAGCACGCCGATCGTCAACACCACGAACGCAATCGCCAGCGCATCGAAGGCGTGCGCGGCCGACAGCAGCGGCACCGAAGCGTGCATGTAGTGCGCGAGCATCGCGACGAGGGCGAGCACCAGCGCGATTGCGAAGATCACGAACGAGGGCGGCGTGAGGGCAAAACTGCCACGACGATAAGGCATGTCCGTTGCTCCTGTTAGGACCAGGCACGCCTGCTACGAGCGGCGCGCCATCTGTTCCGGCAGGGAACGTACAAGGCGGGAGAAAGGTTGCAGGGTCGGGAACGAGAATTCGAGGGTGTTGCCGGCCGTCCACGGTGTTGCAGGAACTACACGCCCTCGAACTGCAGCCGGGCCAGCCGCGCATAGAGACCGTTGGCCGCAACCAGCGACGTGTGGGTGCCCTGCTCGACGATGCGGCCGCGGTCCATGACCAGGATGCGGTCGCAGGACAGCACCGTGGCGAGTCGATGCGCGATCACCAGGGTGGTGCGGTCCTTCATCAGCCCCTCGAGCGCAGTCTGTACCAGCGTCTCGCTCTCGGCGTCGAGCGCCGAGGTCGCCTCGTCGAGCAGCAGCAGCGGCGCATCGCGCAGGATGGCGCGCGCGATGGCGATGCGCTGGCGCTGGCCGCCCGAGAGCGTGACGCCGCGCTCGCCGAGCGAGGTGTCGAAGCCGTTCGGCAAGCGGCGGATGAATTCGCTGGCATGAGCGAGATCGGCGGCGCGCTCGACCTCGGCGTCGGTCGCCTCGGGCCGGCCGAAGCGGATGTTCTCACGCGCACTGGCGGCGAACACCACGGATTCCTGCGGCACCAGCGCGATGCGCTCGCGCATCTTGCGCGGGTCAGCCGCGCGCACCGGCACACCGTCGAACGAGATCGAGCCGGACGCGGGATCGTAGAAGCGCAGAAGCAGATGGAACAGCGTGCTCTTGCCGGCGCCGGAGGGGCCGACGATTGCGACCTTCTCACCGGCGCGGATCACAAACGAGACATCGTCGAGAACGCAGACGTCTGGGCGACCCGGATAGGCGAAGCTGACCCGCTCGAAGCCGAGGTCGCCACGCGCCGGCTCCGGCATCGGGCGCGGTTGCGCGGGCGCCGTGATTTCCGGCTGCACGTGCAACAGCTCGAACAGCCGCTCGGCCGCGCCGGACGCCGCCGACACTTCGCCCCAGACCTCCGAGAGCTGGCCGAGCCCGGCGGCCGCGAAGGCCGCGTAGAGCACGAACTGACCGAGCCGTCCGGCGCTGATCGCACCGGTCAGCACGTCGTGCGAGCCGACCCAGAGGATCGCGACGACGCTGGAGAACACGATGAAGATGATGATCGCGGTGAGCACGCCGCGCGCCTGGGTCGAGACCCGCGCCGCCTCATAGGCCTGCTCGACCTCTCCGCCGAAGCGCGCCGCCGCGAGCCTCTCGCTGGTATAGGCCTGCACCGTCCTGATCGAACCGATCAGCTCGGACGCATAGGCCGAGGCGTCGGCGAGCGTGTCCTGGGCGTTGCGCGACAGCCGCCGGACCCAGCGCCCGAACGCCACCAGCGGCAGCACGATCAGCGGGATCGCCAGCAGCACGAAGCCGGACAGCTTCGGGCTCGTGATCACCATCATTGCGGTGGCCCCGATGAACAGCAGCAGATTGCGCAGCGCGATGGACACGGAGGCGCCCGCCGCCGATTTGATCTGGGTGGTGTCGGCGGTGAGCCGCGACACCAGCTCGCCGGAGCGCGCGGAATCGAAGAACGACGGCGACAGCGACATCAGATGCGCGAACACGTCGCGCCGGAGATCGGCGACGATGCGCTCGCCGATCGTCATGACGAGGTAGTAGCGGGCCGCGCTTGCCAGCGCGAGCACCGCCACCACGGCGATCATGACGCTGAAATAGCTGTTGATCAGTTCGATGCCTTTCGGCGTGAAGCCGAAATCGATCATGCGGCGGACCGCGATCGGGACCAGCAGCGTGGTCAGCGCCGCGACCGTGAGCGCGATCAGCGCCAGGAGGGCACGGCCGCGATAGCGCAGGACATAGGGAGACAGCGCCAGCAGCGGGCGCAGCTTCGAGCGCCGCACAGGGCTTGCCGGCTCGGCCAATGCCTCGACGGCCGCAACGGCATCTCCGACCGGATCCTGCCCTGGGGCAGCGCCCTGCCGCTCGTCAAGCCGTTCCACTACGCTCATGGGCCACCTGAGAATTGTTCCAAATACCGATCTGCCGTCCTGATAGGCCTGCCGGGCCGGGCTTGGCAAATCCGGAAACGTACCAAGGTGTTCATCCGCGACCTTGGCTTGTTTTGGGCAGAACCTTGGGCTATAGAGCCCGGCAATTGTCCCCCTTCAGTGACGACAGGATCAGGCGCGGCCGCGCCGCATCATGTCTTCGCATCGTGCCGTAGGATCAGCCATGAAAGCCGACATTCACCCGAATTATCATACGATTACGGTCGTGATGACCGATGGCACCGAGTACCAGACCCGCTCGACCTGGGGCAAAGAGGGCGACAAGCTCAACCTCGACATCGACCCCAAGTCGCACCCGGCGTGGACCGGCGGCACCCAGCAGCTGATGGATCGCGGCGGCCGCGTCTCCCGCTTCCAGAAGAAGTTCCAGGGCTTCCTCAAGAAGGATTGATGCCTTCTTGCCCCGGTACCGGCCTTCCTGGCCTGCGCCTGATGAACAGCTCACAGCAAAACGCCCCCGGAGACGGGGGCGTTTTTGTTTCTGGGCTGGTCGCAACGAGACCTTCGGCTGGGGGAGCGGCCCGGCGGGGCCGCCCGATGCCGGGGCCTACTGCTCGAACGCGGCCTTCAGCCGGTTGAGATGCGGCACCAGAGGATTGCCGATCGCGCTCTGGTCCGGCGGCGGGGAATGAATGGTCGAGTCGAGCCGGCGGACCCGCACCTGCAAGCTCATCGAGCGCGAGATCAGGCTCTGCAGCTGCTGCGGCAGCTTCTCCAGCAGATCATCCGGCCCGGGATCTGCAGCGGTCAGCTTGACCTTGGTCTTCTCGCGGTTGGCCTGGCTCAGGGTCATCTCGCCCTCCTTCACCGCGCGGTGCAGGAGCAGCCAGGACGCCAGTTGCATCAGGCGGGTGGTGAGACGCATGCTCTCGGTCGCGTAGGTCAGGCTGACGGCGCGGTCGAGCGCCTTGGCCTCGTTGCGGCCGTCGCCATCGAGATAGGCGGCGGTCTCCTCGACCAGATCCATGCCTTCCCGGAACAGCGCGCCGAATGCAGCAGAATTGGTGAGCCGCTCGTTGAACTGAACCAGAGCGCCATCGCCCAGCAAACGGTCCGACATGGTTAACGCCTCTTAAACGCGACTGTTTACGCAACCCGGCAACGACGCCGGTATGATGAACAAATCATTGCGCGGCCGGTTTCGAGAGTCCAGCAGCAACGCCTTTTATGGTTTCCACGGCGTGGGCCATGCCGTGCCCTCGTACCACTTGCGACTGCAACACGGCCGATCGCGGCCGAGTCGCACGATCAGCTCAACTAGCAACCATGATCACGGCAATAGTTTGCAGTCGTCGAACGAGGATCGTCACGCCTGCCGCGGCGCACAGGATTTTCGCGCGCGACCTGCTGGCGACCGAAGACCGGCACGGGCGCAATGAGCAGACACGACGTTCGTTCCACGATCGCCGCCTGCGCATGGGGGAGCGCGCCAAGGACGACCGCCCGGTTCGCCCGGCTCGGCGCGGGCGCAAAAAAAAAGAGCCGCCGTTTCCGGCGGCTTTGAAGTTGATAACAGGGAGGCGTCAAACAGAGTGGACAGGAGCCACTCGGTGTCCAAACGAGGACGGTTTCGGTTGTAAACGCGAAAGCTTAATCAACCGTAAATGGCGAAAATTTTTCAATCTTCGTTAGCCATGTCGGCCACTGGCCGACCGTGTTTCTACGGCCGCGAGGTTCACGACTTGAAGATGCTGGCGGCGGCATCACGCGAGGCGCGCTTTTTCGCCACCGCCTGCTCGATGCGCTCGATCTCGGCGCGGAGCAGCGCCACCCGGCTGGTCAGCTCCTCGACCGACAGCATCGACAGATCCTGCCCGATCTCGTGCGAAACGGCCTTGCGCGGCCGATCGTCGTCCTCGTTCGCCATCTCACCCTCCTCCCGGTTGCCAGCCATGCCCCGGCTGGCTTAAGCACGCGGCAGCACCCGCTTTCAGCCCTCGCCGAAGGATTTCTCATGGAACAGCTGCCCGCGCAAATGACCGTGGTCGCCATCAGCCAGCCGGGCGGACCCGAGGTGCTCAAGCCGGAAACCCGGCCCGTCCCCAAGCCCGGCCCCGGCGAGATCCTGATCAAGGTGAAGGCCGCCGGCGTTAACCGTCCCGACGTCGCCCAGCGCTCCGGGAGCTATCCGCCGCCGCCCGGCGCCAGCGACCTGCCGGGGCTGGAAGTGGCCGGGGAGGTCGTGGCCCTCGGCGAGGGCGCCGTCCGGCACAAGCTCGGCGACACCGTGATGTCCCTGGTCGCCGGCGGCGGCTATGCGCAATATTGCATCGCACAAGATGCGCAGGCGATGGCGGTCCCCTCCGCGCTCTCAATTCTGGAAGCCGGCGCTCTGCCCGAGACCCTGATGACGGTCTGGCACAACGTGTTCGAGCGCGGCGGCCTCAAGCAGGGCGAGACCCTGCTGGTGCATGGCGGCTCTTCCGGCATCGGCACCATGGCGATCCAGCTCGCCAAGGCGTTCGGCGGCAAGGTGCTGGTCACCGTCGGCTCGCAGGACAAGGCCGACGCCTGCGTCAAGCTCGGCGCCGACCGCGCCATCAACTACAAGACCGAGGATTTCGTCGCCGTGGTCAAGGAGGCGACCGGCGGCAAGGGCGCCAACGTCATCCTCGACATGGTCGGCGGCGACTACATCGAGCGCAACTACGACGCCGCGGCCACCGATGGCCGCATCGTCCAGATCGCCTTCCTGGGTAGCCCGAAGGCGACCGTCAATTTCGTCAAGCTGATGGTCAAGCGCCTGACCCATACCGGATCCACGCTGCGCCCGCGCAGCAACGCCGACAAGGCGGCGATGGTGGCGGCGATCGAGGCCAAGGTGATGCCGTTCCTGCGCGAGGGCCGCATCAAGCCGCTGATGGACTCGACCTTTCCCCTCGTGGATGCAGCGAAAGCGCATGCACGCATGGAGACGAGCCAACATATTGGCAAAATTGTGTTGGAAATCTAGGTGCAGTCTAAACAGAGCGTGTTTGGAAACTCTTTGATTCTCCTCGCTTTCGTGCCAATGATCGCGCACATCTAAACCGTGCCTGGAACGGCTCCAATTAGCCCGGCGACGACCTCTTTCGATTTGGCTTGTTTCGCTTTGGATTGGTGTCGAACGCGGAGATTTGACATTGCGTCTGATCAGGTGCCTCGCGTCGTTGGCGGCGCTGGGCCTCGTGATGTGTGGTGCCGCTGCCCCCGCTCAGGCCGTTGACGCCGTCAGCGTTCGCAGCGACGCGCCTGCGATCGACCTCACGGGCATCCTCGATCATCAGCGCAGCGAGAACGACCGCATCCAGGTCTCGACCGCGCCCGGCACCGACGGCATCGTCCGCCGCATTGAGGTGCGGGCGCGCGAGGGCGGCCAGAACTGGATCGTGTTCGCACTGGCCAACAATACCGACGACCAGCTCGACCGCCTGATCGTGGCACCGCACTACCGCGTGGTCGGCTCCGGCGTGCTCTGGCCCGATCTCGGCCTGTCGCGCATCGCCACCATCACGCCCTCGGTCGGCGACCTGCCGGAGCGGCAGGAGAGCCCGACCGCCGACGTCTTCCGCGTCACCCTCGATCCCGGCTCGGTCGTCACCTTCGTGGCCGAGCTGCGCACCGACAAGCTGCCGCAGCTCTATCTGTGGGAGCCCGAGGCCTACAAGGACAAGGTCAACTCGTTCACGCTGTACCAGGGCATCGTGATCGGCATCTCCGGGCTTCTCGCGCTCGTGCTCACGATCCTGTTCGTGGTCAAGGGCAGCATCATGTTCCCGGCGGCCGCGGCGCTGGCCTGGGCGGTGCTGGTCTATATCGGCGTCGATTTCGGCTTCTGGGGCAAGGTCCTGGACATGTCGAACAATGCCGAGCGCGTCTGGCGCGCCGCGGGCGAGGCGATCCTGGCGGCGACCCTGCTGGTGTTCCTGTTCGCCTATCTCAATCTGTCGCGCTGGCACGTCCGCTACTCGCACATCACGCTGGGCTGGCTGTTCTTCCTCGGCTCGCTGGTCGCGGTGGCGCTGTTCGATCCGGCGGTCGCCTCGGGCATCGCACGGATGTCGCTGCTGCTGATCGCGGTCCTTGGCTTCGCACTGATCGTCTATCTCTCCAGCCACGGCTTCGACCGCGCGGTGCTGCTGATCCCGACCTGGTTCCTGCTCACGGTGTGGGTCGCCGCCGCCGGCATGACGGTCGCAGGTCAGGTCACCAACGACATCGTCGGCCCGGCCCTGCTCGGCGGCCTCGTGCTGATCGTGATGCTGATCGGCTTCACCGTGATGCAGCACGCCTTCGCCGGCGGCGGCGCCACCACCGGCATCGTCTCCGACGTCGAGCGCCGCGCGCTGGCCCTGGCCGGCTCCGGCGACCTGATCTGGGACTGGGACGTCTCCGCCGACAAGGTGTTCACCAGCCCGGAGACCGAGAGCCTGCTCGGCCTGAAGCGCGGCACACTGGAAGGCCCGGCCGCGAAATGGCTCGAGGTGCTGCATCCGCTCGATCAGGACCGCTTCCGCGCCGCGCTCGACAGTGTCCTCGACCAACGCCGCGGCCGCCTGGTGCAGGACTTCCGGCTGCGCACGCCCGACGGCCATTTCATGTGGTTCGCGCTCAAGGCGCGCCCCGTGGTCGGCTCGGACGGCGAGGTCTCGCGCGTGGTCGGCACGCTCACCGACGTGACCGAGTTCAAGAATGCCGAGGAGCGCCTGCTCCACGATTCCGTGCACGACAATCTGACCGGCCTGCCCAACCGCAAGCTGTTCATCGACCGTCTCGCCGCCGTCGCCAATTTCGCCAAGTCGATGCCGGCGATGCGGCCGACCCTGATGGTGATCGATCTCGACCGCTTCAAGCAGGTCAACGACTCTGTCGGCATCGCGGTCGGCGATTCCATCCTGCTGACCCTGGCGCGGCGGCTGTCGCGCATCCTCAAGCCCCAAGATACGTTGGCCCGGCTCGCAGGCGATCAGTTCGGCCTGATCCTGCTGTCCGAGCAGGACCCCGCCCGCATCACCGCGTTTGCCGAGACCATCCGCAAGACCATCCGCGCGCCGATCGCCTTCAACGAGCGCGAGATCTTCCTGACCGCCTCGATCGGCCTTGCTCTGTCCGACCCGCAGACGCAGCTGTCGGAGGACATCATCAAGGATGCGGAGCTTGCGATGTATCACTCCAAGCGCATCGGCGGCGACCGCATCGACGTCTACAAGCCGGCGATGCGGGCGCGCAAGAACGACCGCCTGACGTTGGAGAGCGAGCTGCGCCGCTCGATCGAGCGCCAGGAGATCACGATCCTGTACCAGCCGATCGTGCGGCTGGAGGATCGCTCGATCGCCGGCTTCGAGGCCCTGGCGCGCTGGGATCATCCGAAGCTCGGGCGGATGTCACCGATCGAGTTCATCACCATCGCCGAGGAGATCGGCCTGATCGTCGATCTCGGCACCTTCGTGCTCGACCAGACCGCGCGCCAGCTCGCGGTGTGGCAGCGCGCGACGCGGCTGCGCGAGCCGATCTTCGCCAGCGTCAACGTCTCCTCGCGCCAGCTCCTGCGCCACGACCTGATCCACGACATCCGCTCGGTGCTGGCGCGCTCCTCGGTCGCGCGGGGCTCGCTCAAGATCGAGCTGACGGAATCGCTGGTGATGGAGAACCCGGAGCACGCCGCGCAGATGCTGACGCGCATCCGCGAGCTCGGCGTCGGCCTGTCGATCGACGATTTCGGCACCGGCCATTCCTCGCTCGCCTATCTGCAGCGCTTCCCGTTCGACACCTTGAAGATCGACCAGTCGTTCGTGCGCACCACCGCGCGCGGCACGCGGCCGGTGATCCTCAAATCGATCATCGCGCTGGCGCACGATCTCGGCATGGACGTGGTGGCGGAAGGCGCGGAGACCGACTCCGATGCCGTCGAGCTCTATCAGCTCGGCTGCGAATACGCCCAGGGCTACGCCTTCGGCGAGCCGATGGACGCCGACGCCGCGATGCGGCTTCTCACGGAAGAGCGGCTGGAAGCGGCGAGCTGAGAGCTGCAATGCATCCAGCATGGCAACAGCCTCAGGATGCATCTTTCATTTTGCTTCGTTTGAGGTAGAGTTACCGCGGTACCGCGTAAAGGGTGCCGTGTGAGTGATGACCAATGCGTGCTTGCGGGGCAGAAGGCTCGCGACATGGCCCGTTCGCGACGAGCCTAGTCCGTCTCGAACTGCGACAGCGCCGTGAGCGCGCGGCGATAATTGTCGCCCCCGAGCCGGCGTGCCACCCGCTTCTCGTGCGCGGCGACCAGTGCATTGGCCTTCTTGAGAATCAGGCGACCACGCGGCGTCAGGCCGAGCGCATGGGCCCTGCGGTCGTGCTCGGAGCGTTCGCGCACGATCAGCCCGGCCTGCTGCAGGTCGTCGAGCAGCGCGACCATGCGCGCGCGCTCGATGCCCAGCGCGCCGGCGATCGCGATCTGCGCGGCGCCGGGATTGGCCGCGATCGTCTCCAGGATCGAATAGAGGATGACGTCGAGGTCGACGGCCGCGAGCGCGGCGTTGACGTCGCGGAAGATCCAGTGCTGCAGGCGGCGGACGAAATAGCCGAGATGGCTCTCGAGCTCACCGAGACCGATCCCGGAAACCCGGCTGGCTGCGTCTCGCTGCGCTCCGGCGCTCGCACTCTTGGGCATGCTGGCTCGCTGACATGAAGCATCCCTGCCTAGACCGATGCCGTCGCAAGGGCAAGCCGCCGCAATTGGTCACATCCACAATAATTGCAAAATACAACCATTCTGTTAGTCTCGCGATCAACGACTACAATATGGGAGGGAGACGCATGCCGTCATTCATGGCGACGGCTGCCTGCATTGCGACCGCAATGCGGCGGCACATTGCACCCGATCGCAGCGCCTGTTGCGCAGCATTCTCCTTCCCCACTCCCTCCCGCATTGCATCGTCCGCAATCACGGCCCGCAGCGCGGAGACGCGCCATGGTTGATGCAGAACGCCGGCCATCCGGGCCTGCGATGTTCGCCGAGCCGTCGATCGAGGCCGTCAGGCGTGACGACGGCGCGATCATCCTGCGCTCGCGCATGCCGTTGCAGCCGGCCGCGCGCTGCACCGGCGAATGGCTGGAGCATTGGGGCCACCATTTCCCGGATCGCACGTTCCTGGCCGAACGCCGTGGCGACAACTGGACCTGGCTGACCTACGGCGAAACATTGATGCAGGTCCGCGCCGCCGCGGCCTGGATGCTCGCGCAGGGCCTTGGTCCGGAGCGTCCGCTCGCGATCCTGTCCGACAACAGCATCGCCCATGCCGTGCTGGCGCTCGCAGCGCAGCATGTCGGCATCCCCGTCTGCGCGATCTCGCCGGCCTATTCGCTGATGTCGACGGATCACGAGAAGCTGCGCGCGATGATCCGTCTGCTCGATCCAGGCACCATCTTCGTCGCGCAGCGCGAGCCGTTCGCGCGCGCGCTCGCGGCCGTCGACGGCCTGCATCGGGCAACGATCATTGCCGGTGACGGCGATGGAACGAGCGCGGTGCCGCTGCAGACCCTGCTCGCGACGAAGCCCGGCGCCGAGGTCGACCGCGCCTTCGCCGCGGTCACGCCGGACACGGTGGCCAAGCTGCTGTTCACCTCCGGCTCGACCGGGCAGCCGAAAGCGGTGATCAACACGCACCGGATGCTGACCATGAGCCAGCAGGCCAAGGCGCAGCTCTGGACCTTCCTGCGCGAGGTCGAGGGCGGCCCCGTCATCGTCGACTGGCTGCCATGGAGTCACACCTTCGGCGCCAACCACAATTTCAACCTGGTGCTGAGCCACGGCGGGTCGATCTACATCGACGGCGGCAAGCCGGCGCCCGGCCTGTTCGAGACCTCGCTCGCCAATTTGCGCAGCCTGGTGCCGACGATCTATTTCAACGTGCCGCGCGGCTTCGACATGCTGGTCGCGGCACTCAGGGCCGATGACGATCTACGCCGCAGATTTTTCTCCGGCGTCAGGTGCATCCTCTATGCGGCCGCGGCCCTGCCGCAAAATCTGTGGGATGCGCTCAACGAGATGAGCCGGGCCACGATCGGCCGTCCTGCACCGCTGGTGTCGGCGTGGGGCGCCACCGAGACATCGCCGCTCGCGACCGACTGCCACTTCTTCGCCGAGCGCGCCGGCAACATCGGCGTGCCGATCCCCGGCACCGAGCTCAAGCTGGTGCCGACCGGCGAGAAGCTCGAGGTCCGCGTGCGCGGGCCGAACGTGATGCCGGGCTATTGGAAGGCGCCCGAGCTCACGGCCGCGGCTTTCGACGAGGAGGGCTTCTACAAGATCGGCGACGCCGTGAAGCTCGCAGATCCCGAGCATCCGGAGCGCGGCCTGTTCTTCGACGGCCGCATCACCGAGGATTTCAAGCTCAGCTCCGGGACATGGGTGAACGTCGGCGCGCTGCGCATTGCCGGCATCGCGGCGCTGGCGCCGTTGGCGCAGGATATCGTGATCGCAGGCCACGGCACCGACGAGGTGCACTTTCTCATCGTGCCCAACATCGCAGCGTGCCGCGCCGCCGCTGGGCTGACCGAGACGGCCGCAGCCAGCGACGTTCTGGCGCATCCATCGGTGCGCACTGCCATCGCGCGAGGATTGGCTAAGCTTCGCACTGAGGCGGTCGGCTCGTCGCGCTATGCGACCCGTGCGCTATTGATGGCCGAGCCGCCCTTGCTCGATGCCGGCGAGATCACTGACAAGGGCTATGTCAACCAGCGCGCGGTGCTCACCCGCCGCGCTGATCTGGTCGCACGACTGAAGGATGAAACCGCGACCGAGCTGATCAGGCCTGACATGTCCTGACCCAGAACTACGCAACTACTCAACACTCACAAAATGGCGTCCGTACAACTGCGGAAACGCCCCCGCGCGTACGGCAACTAGTTGCCATCCGCACTTAACCGGGCATCAACTGCGAATCCTTAAAATGGCTCGCATCTAGATTCCTCACATGTCCGGACCGCCCCATGGCTCAGCCGCGTTGAGGTCTCTCGCGAGGCCAGCGAGGCCGGCCGGCGCTCGACCGATATCCGCGACGGCTCGACTGTTGTCGCCGACAAGGTGCAGCGACTGCGCACCGAACTGGTGCGGGTGATCCGGACCTCGACTGCCGACGTCGATCGCCGGCTGTCGACGCGGCTCAACATCAACCGCCAGGGCACGCTGCAGGTGAATGGCGAAGCGATCCCTGTCACCGTGCGCAACCTCTCGCTCGGCGGCGCCCTGCTCGAAGCCGTTCCGGTTCGTCTGACGATCAACACGTCGGTGACGCTTGCCATCACCGGCATGGTGTCCGATCTGCCGGGGACCGTGACCCGCGTCGGCGACCGCACCGTGTTGGTCCAGTTCGCACTGAACCCAGAGCAATCGGTGCGGCTGACGGCGCTGGTCTCGAACCGTCAGGCGGCGTAACGCGCCGCCCCCTGCCTCAACGGAAATGGCAGGCGACGAGATGCCCCTCGGCGCTTGCCTTCAATGGCGGCACTTCCTTGCTGCAGACGTCCTTGGCGATCGGGCAGCGGGTGTGAAAGTGACAGCCCGATGGTGGATTGATCGGGCTCGGCACCTCGCCCTTGAGCCGCACGCGCTTGCGCTTGACGCTCGGATCCGGGATCGGCACCGCCGACAGCAGCGCCTCGGTGTAGGGATGCTTCGGCGTCGAATAGAGCTGGCGTGACGGCGCGGTCTCGACAATGCGGCCAAGATACATCACCGCGACGCGGCGACTGATGTGCTCGACGACCGAGAGGTCGTGGGCGACGAACAGATAGGCGATGCCGAACTTCTGCTGCAGATCCTCGAGCAGGTTGATGACCTGGGCCTGGATCGACACGTCGAGCGCCGATACCGGCTCGTCGCAGATGATCAGCTTGGGCTCGACCGCGATGGCCCGCGCAATGCCGATGCGCTGGCGCTGGCCGCCGGAGAACTCATGCGGATAGCGCGTCATGTGGTCGGCCTGCAGGCCGACGGTCTCCAGGAGATGAACGATGCGCGCCTCATATTGCTGGCGTGAGGTCGCCAGCCCATGGATCGTCAGCGCCTCGCCGATGATGGCGCCGATCGTCATGCGCGGATTGAGCGAGGCGTAGGGGTCCTGGAAGATGATCTGGATGTCGCGGCGCAACGCGCGCAGCCTGTCGCCGGACAGCGCGATGACGTCCTTGCCCTCGAAGCTCAGCTCGCCCGAGCTCGGCTCGATCAGCCTGAGGACGCAGCGCCCGGTGGTCGACTTGCCGCAGCCGGACTCGCCGACGAGGCCGAAGGTCTCGCTCGGCTCGATGTGGAAGTTGACGCCGTCGACCGCGCGCACGCTGCCGATCTGGCGCTTCAATAGTCCACCGCGGATCGGAAACGCCTTGGTCAGGTTGCGCACGCTGAGCAGCGGCGCGGGGGCGGCGGGCGTGGCAATCGCAGCTTCGGTCATCACAGCAATGTCTCTTCGGCGCGGATGCACGCCACCTTGTGGCCGGGCTCGATCTCGCGCAGCTCCGGCTGCGCGCGCTTGCAATCGGGAATGGCGAAGCGGCAGCGGGAAGCGAAGCGGCAGCCCTCCGGCGGATTGACCAGCTTCGGCACGCTGCCGGGGATGCTCTCCAGCCGGCTCTTCCTGACCGCCGCAAGATCGATACGCGGGATCGAGCGGATCAGGCCCTGGGTATAGGGATGGCGCGGATTGGCGAACAGGCGATCGACCGGCGCCTCCTCGGCCACCCGGCCGGCATACATCACCACGACCCGCTGCGCGACCTCGGCCACCACGCCCATCGCGTGGGTGATCAGCATGATCGACATGCCGAGCCGCTCCTTCATATCGAGCAGCAGATCGAGGATCTGCGCCTGGATCGTGACGTCGAGGGCGGTCGTCGGCTCGTCGGCGATCAGGAGCTTGGGATTGCACGACAGCGCCATCGCAATCATCACGCGCTGGCGCATGCCGCCAGAGAAATGATGCGGATAGTCGTTCACGCGGGCTTTCGGATTGGGGATCTGCACCAGCGCCAGCATCTCGGCCGCCCGATCCATCGCCGCCTTCTTCGACAGGCCCTGATGCAGCCGGATCACCTCGGCGATCTGGTCGCCGACGGTGTAGACCGGGTTGAGCGAGGTCATCGGCTCCTGGAACACGATCGCGATCTCGCTGGCGCGGATCTTGTTCATCTCGGACGAGCCGAGCGGCACCAGGTCACGGCCCCGCCACAGGATCTGGCCGCCGGCAATGCGACCGGGCGGCATCGCGATCAGCTTCAGCACCGACATGGCCGTCACGGTCTTGCCGGAGCCGGACTCGCCGACCACGCACAGGGTCTCGCCGCTGCCGATCGAGATGTCGACGCCGTCGACGGCCTGGACCTCGCCCTCGTCGCTGTTGAAATAGGTCTTCAGCCCCTTGATCTCGAGGAGCGGAGCTACGCGGGCATCCATCACATCACCTTCCGCGGATCGAGCGCATCACGCAGGCCGTCGCCGATGAAGTTGATCGCGATCACGGTAAGGAAGATCGCGCCGCCGGCGAACAGCGCCCAATGCGGCGCGATGTCGAGATAGTCCTTGGCGTCGAACAGCAGCCGGCCCCAGGTCGGAATGTCCGGCGGGAAGCCGAGACCGAGGAACGACAGCGTCGATTCCGCGATGATCGCGGCCGCGACGTCGATGGTGCCGGCGACGATCACCGGCCCCAGCGCGTTCGGCAGGATGTGGCGGACGACGAGACGGGCGTTGGAGGCGCCGAGCGCGCGCGCGGCCTCGACGAATTCCTTCTCGCGCAGCGACAGGAATTGCGCGCGGACCAGACGCGCCACATGCATCCAGCGAAAGCCGCCGATCACGAGCACGATGAGCACGAAGACGCCGCCTTCCGGGCCGAGCCAGCCCTTCAGGAAATCGCGGAACAAATAGATGATCAGGAGCAGCAGCGGCAGTTGCGGCAGCGACAGGAACAGATCGGTCAGCCACATCAGCGCGGCATCCACCGGTCCCTTGGCCGAGCCGGCGATCGCACCGACGAGAATGCCGACGAACAGCGCCACGCCCATCGCGGCAAAGCCGACCGCGAGCGAGATGCGGCCGCCATAGATCATGCGCGCCAGCAGATCCTGGCCGAGATCGTCCGTGCCGAACGGATGCTCCCAGGACGGCGGCGCGAGGCGTGCCGTGAAGTCGATCTCGTTGATCGGAATCCGCCACAGCCACGGGCCGAGCAGGATCGAGAGCGCGAGCAGCAGCAGCACGACGATGCTGGCGGCCGCGAGGCGGTGACGGAGGAAGCGGCGGAGCGCGTCGCGGCCCGGCGAGAAACGCCGTTTGGGCGATGCGGCGACCGGCGCCGTCTCAACGGAAGGAGATGCGTGGGTCAAGCCAGCCATACAGAATGTCTGCGATGAGGTTGAAGAGGACGACGAGGCAGGCGAACACGAAGGTCACCGCCATGATGACGGGCGTGTCGTTGGCGAGGATCGCGCTGATCAGGAGCGAGCCAATGCCGGGAATGCGGAAGATCTGCTCGGTCACGATGGCGCCGCCGAACACGGTCGGCATCTGCAGCGCCACCAGCGTCACCACCGGGATCAGCGCATTGCGCACCACGTGCTTGACGATCACCTTGCTCTCGTCGAGACCCTTGGAACGCGCGGTCGTGACGTAGTCGAGCTTGATGACGTCGAGCACGGCGGAGCGGACATAGCGGGTGTAGGACGCCGCCTGATAGAGGCCGAGCACCGTGACCGGCATGATCGCCTGCTTGATGCTCTCCCACCACCATTGCCAGCCGGTGGCGCTGAGGTCGGCGCGATAGACGAACGGCAGCCAGCCGAGATTGACGCTGAAGATCAGGATCAGCAGCAGGCCGGTGAAGAAGGTGGGCAGCGAGAAGCCGATGAAGGCGAAGGTGTTGGCGATCTGGTCGAAGATCGAATAGGGCCGCCGCGCCGCGAGCACGCCCACCGGCAGCGCCACCGCCAGCGCCAGGATCTGCGCGGTACCGACCACGTAGAGCGTGGTCGGTATCCGCTGCAGGATCAGCGTGTCGACGTTGACGCGACTGGCGAAGGAGAAGCCCCAGTCGCCCTGGAACATGGCGACCAGCCAGTGGACATAGCGCAACAGCACGGGATCGTTCATCCCGAACTTGATGCGCAGCGCCTCGCGCACCTCGGGCGGCACGTTCGGGTTGCTCGCGAGCTCGCCGAATGGATCGCCCGGTGCCAGCGCGAGCAGCACGAACAGAATGAGACTGATGCCGAGCAGGCTCGGCACAGCGACGATGAGGCGCCTGAGAAGATAGTTTCCCATCGCTCCACCCCTACGATGTCTGGCTGGTCATGCTGGCCGCGCGTCAGCTCGCCCGATACCAGGTGGCGATGAACGCCAGATCGTTGTCCCAGCCGCTCTTGTACAGCACCATGCCGTTTTTCACGCCGATCGCATTGAGCCGGTTGATCTCCGGCAGGACGTAGTTGTCGCGCACGACGAGATCGTTGAGCTTGATGAACAGTGCGGCGCGCTTGACCGGATCGAGCTCGCTCTGGGCCAGCTTGTAGGTCTCGTCATACTCCTTGTTCTGCCAGCGGCAGATGTTGCGGCCCTGCCACTTGTTCTCCTTGGTCGCGGCCTCGGTGGACACGAACTGGTTCATGAAGAACTGCGGATCCGCCTGCGGCATCGTGGTCTGATACATCTGCATGTCGCAGTAGAAATGCGAGTAGGTGTCGGGGTTCGCGACGTCCGAGGAGAAGAACACCGACGCGACCACCGACTTCAGCTCGACCTCGATGCCGGCCTTCTGGAACGCCTGCTTGATGATCGCCTGGTTCTTCTGGCGCGGGCCGTTGATCGAGGTCTGGAACACGAATTTGAGCGGCTTGCCGTCCTTCTCGCGGATGCCGGAGGCGCCCTTCTTCCAGCCGGCCGCATCGAGGATCTGGCTGGCCTTTTCGATCGAGAACTCGAAGCTGTTGTTCTTCGAACGGAAGCGTTCGGGATTGTTGAGGAAGTTCGGCGTCGCGACGCCGGCGCGTCCATAGATGAACTTCTGCACCGACGCACGGTCGATCAGCAGATTGATCGCCTTGCGCACCTCGGGATCGGAGAACAGCGGGTGCTTGGTCTTCAGGCTGGCGCGCTCGCCGTCGACCTCGACATTGGGATCGGTGACGTTGAGGCCGATATATTCGATGTTGCCGGTCAGCGTCAGCTCGGTCTTGCCCTGGCCGCCCGCCTCGAGCTTGGTCAGGATCTCGTCCTCGACCTGCAGATTGTAGGCGTAGTCGTATTCACCGGTCTGCAGCACCGCGCGCGCAGCGGAGACGGCATCGCCGCCGCCCTTGATCTCGACCGTGTCGAAATAGGGCTGCGTCGGCACGTGATAGTCCGGGAAGCGCTTGCCGGCGACGGTGTCGCCCGGCTTGAAGTCCACGAACATGTAGGGACCGGTACCGACCGGCTTCAGGTTCGCCGGCGCCTCGCGCGACTTCGCGCCGATATAATCCGCAAAGTGATGCTTGGGGATGATGCAGCCGAACGAGGCGACGAAGGCATCGGCCCAGAACGGCGTCGGCTGCGGAAAGATCAGCTTCACGGTCAGATCGTCGATCTTCTCGATCGACTTGACGTTCTTGTAGCTGCCGATCGAGACCGCCGAGGTCTCGGGGTTGTTGGCGTATTCCCAATTGAAGATGACGTCGTCGGCGGTGAACGGCTTGCCGTCGTGCCATTTGACGCCCTTTTTCAGCTTCCAGGTCACCGACAAACCGTCGGCCGCAAGACCGCCATTCTCCTTGCTCGGAATCTCCGCGGCGAGAATCGGCACCAGATTGCCGTCCTTGTCCCATCCAGCCAGCGGTTCGTAGAACAGGCGGCTGGCCTCCTGGTCCTTGGTGCCGATGGCGAAATGCGGATTGAGCAGCGTCGGCGCCTGCCAGAGCAGCAGCTTGAGCGGACCGCCGCCACCGGCCTTGGTCGGCTTGTAGGCGATGGCTTGGGCGGCCACGGCGACGCCGGAATGGGCGAGCATCGCGCCGGCCGTCGGCGCGGTTAGCCCCACGGCAATCATCCGCTGCACAAATTCGCGCCGTGACAGGCGTCCTGCTTTGACATCAGCGATCTGGCTACGGAGATCACGCTCGTTCATCAATCGACTCCAAAGGTGGTGCTGAATGCCAAAAAACGCGTCCCCGTCTTGCATCGATCGGGAACTGCATAAAATTGGATCAGCCTTCGAAGCGACTGTCAAAGCAGAATCCGGGCCAATTCCGCAATAAAGAACGGATCGATTGTCGCACTTCGCAGATGCGGAAAGATTGACTGCGAGTCACATCCCGGAAAATGGAACTACGTCGCTAGCGACGGTCGCCACACACCGGAATGTTCTGCTTCGGCATGAACGCCCTCGATGTGCGCTCAGCTCTCGCGACACCAGTTCGGCAACTGCCAGATGTCGTTGTCCCATTCCGAGGAACGGCCCTACAAACCTTTGCGGATGCCGCTGACGCGCGTACCCGGCGACGCCATCGTGATCATCAGCATCTCCATGTCGCAGTAGACGTGCGTGTAGGTGTCGGAATTGGCGACGTCGCTGGAGAAGAACGCCGAGCCACCACCGACTTCGGCTCGAGCTCGATGGCCGCCTTCTGGCAGGCCTGCGTGACGATGACATGGTTCTTCGGCCGCGGGACGTTGGTGGAGATCTGGACTACGAGCTTGAGCGGCTTGCCGCCCTTCTCGCGAATGCCGCTCGCGCCCTCCTTCCAGCCGGCGTTCTCCAAAATCTCGATCGCCTCGTCGAGGTTGAACTCGAAGCGCGCCACCGCCCGGAAAGCAGGATGCAGGCCAATTGCCGCGGGCACGGATGCAGCTCAGCGCTCCGGCTTCAGCTTGCGGAAGCGGACACCCTTGCCATCCGGCAGCCGGGTCGCGACATAGCCTGCCGCCAGGCAGGCCTCGCGCTGCGGCATTTTCTCCTGCGGGCTCCGCAGGCTGTCCCACCACGAGGCGCGCTGCGCGGCGCGCGGCAGGCTGTCGCCGATCAACTCCTCGATCTCGTCGAGGCTGAGCACCAGCTCGGGGCGGGTCTGCCGCTTGAGGTAATCTCGAAGCGCATCATAGTCCGGCAAGTCTCGACTCCATCGTACCAGCGCGTGTGCGGCCGCCTTGACGACAGGCACCGCGAACGCAACGACTCGTTAACCTAACATGCGTTACTTCGGCTTTATCCGTCAGTCTACGGATGGGACTCCACGGGGACGGGACGATCCGATGCGCTGGGAACGCCGAACGGGCCGGGCGACGCAGCCTTGGCGGGTCTCGGCGCGCACGCTGATCACCTGCTCCATCTCGACCATCATCGGTTTCTCCGCCATCTGCGCCAGCGTCATGATCGACCTGCGCCGGAGCGAGGAGGTCCGCGCCCGGCAGGCGCTGGAGAACATGGCCGCCAGCATCGGCGCCGACATCAGCCGCAACGTCGAGCTCTACGATCTCTCGCTGCGGGCGGTGGCCAGCAACATGTTGCTGCCCGAAATCAACGAGGTCAGCAAGCCGGTCCGCCAACTGATCCTGTTCGACCGTTCGTCCACCGCGAAGAATTTCGGCACCATCCAGGTGTTCGATGCCCGCGGACGGCTGTCGCTCGAGTCGTCGACGCTCGACCCGCTGCCGGAGGACCGCAGCGACGCCGATTTCTTCCAGGTGCATCGCGACCGGCCCGACACCGGACTCTATGTCGGGCGGCCCGCCCAGCATCATGGCCAATATTCCATCGTTCTCAGCCGCCGCATCTCGACGCCGGACGGACGCTTCGCCGGCGTCGTCGCCGGCTCGATCCGCCTCGGCTATTTCCGCGACCTGTTCGCACGGCTCACGCTCGGGTCAGGCGACAACATCACCGTGCTCCGGCGCGACGGCACCGTCGTCGTCGGCGCGCCGTTCGATTCGGCCGCGATCGGCCGCAATCTGGCGCGGGCGCCGGCCGTGACCCGCGCGCTCACCGAGCCGTCCGGCTGGTCGAGCAGCTATGGCGCGCTGGACGATCTGCCGCGGCTCCTGGTCTGGCGCAACGGCAATGAGCCGCTGGTCGTGATCGCCAGCAAGTCGTGGGACAGCGTCTACGCATACTGGCGCAATGAGGCTGCAGAGATCGGGGCGATGATGCTGGCGCTGATCGTGTTCGTCCTGGCCGCGACGCAGGTCGCCGCGCGCGAGATCCAGCTCCGGGCGAAGATCGAATCCAGGCTGGAGCAGCTCGCGACCACGGATCCGCTGACGGGCCTGAAGAATCGGCGCAAGTTCGACGAGACGATCGAACTCGAATGGTGGCGGGCGCAGCGCACCGGCGCGCCGCTGGGGCTGCTGATGATCGATGCCGATCACTTCAAGAGCTACAACGACACCCATGGGCACCAAGCCGGCGATCAGGTGCTGGTCGGCATTGCCGTGTGCATCTCCGATTCGGTGCGGCGCGCCGGCGACTGCGCCGCGCGCTATGGCGGCGAGGAGTTCGCGGTGCTGCTGCCGGGGACCTCGGAAGCGGATGCGCTGCGCGTCGCGGAGACGATCCGCAGCAAGGTCAAGCTGTGGGCGGGAGAAGCGTGCACCACCTCGATCAGCATCGGCGCCGCCAGCGTCACGCCGTCGCGCGACACCGATTGGACCGGCCTGCTGAACGCCGCCGACCGCGCCCTCTACATGGCCAAGGCCGCCGGCCGTAACCGCTGCGCCAGCGCAGCGGTGCGTCACCCGTCACCCGCGGCCTCGCTGGCGGCGTGATGCCGCCAACCGCCTCGAAGGCGCGGCATTTCTCGCCGGCTTGGCCTCAGCCCTTGCCTTCGAGATAGCGCTTCATGTCCTCGCGCAGGCCATCGCGCAGGTCGGCCCGCGCCATGCCGAAGGCGATGTTGGCGCGCAGGAAGCCGGACTTCGAGCCGCAATCGTGCCGCTCGCCGTCGAAATCCACGCCATAGAATTTCTGTGTCTTCGACAATCCGATCATCGCGTCGGTGAGTTGGATCTCGCCGCCGGCGCCGCGCTCCTGCGTCGCCAGGATCTGGAAGATCTCAGGCTGCAAGATGTAGCGCCCGGTGATCGAGAAGTTCGACGGCGCGGTGCCCTTGGCCGGCTTCTCGACCATGCCGTCGACCTCGAAGATCTTGCCGTCGCGCTTGCCGACGCCGCAGATGCCGTATTGATGGGTCTGGTCGGCGGGCACTTCCTGCACCGCCAGCACGTTGCTCTTCTCCGGAAGCTTGCTCGCCGCCGCGATCATCTGCGCCAGGCACCCCGGCGAGTTCAGCACCAGCTCGTCCGGCAGCACCACCGCGAACGGCTCGTCACCGACGATGTCGCGCGCGCACCACACGGCATGGCCGAGGCCGAGCGGCGCCTGCTGACGGGTGAAGCTGACCGCGCCGGCCTCCGGCTGGTCGCGCGCCAGGATCTCGATCTCGGTCTTCTTGCCGCGCGCCGCGAGCGTCGCGTCGAGCTCGTACATGCGGTCGAAATGATCCTCGATCGCGGTCTTGTTGCGCCCGGTCACGAATACGAAATGCTCGATGCCCGCCTCCTTGGCTTCGTCGAAGACGTATTGGATGAGCGGCCTGTCGACGATCGTCAGCATTTCCTTCGGCATCGCCTTGGTGGCGGGAAGGACGCGGGTGCCGAGACCGGCGACCGGAAAAACGGCTTTGCGGATCTTCATGGGGATGACTAGACCTTGTGGCGATATGAATGCGAAATCGATCGCATTTTAGGTAGCTCGTTTGCAGCCGAGAACAAAGGCGGATGTTGGGTCCAGTGTTCCGCTCGACACGAACCGAACGGCTAAATTTCGCTGCGGAAATCGTTAACCTTGTTAATCTCCCGTTAAGCAGGACCGGGCCTCGTGGAGCCCGATCTTCCATGCGGTCTGGATCGAGACATGATGCGACGGAACGTGATGCTGACAGCTCTGAAGGCCGGTGCTGGCGCGGCGGTTCTGGTCACGGCGTTGACGGTGGTGTCTGGTTCCGCTGTCGCGCAATCCGGCGGCGGGCCGCTGAACTTTCTCGACGGCCTGTTCACGGGCACCCCGACCAAGGGCAACCCCGCCCCCAACCAGCCCCCCGCCGCCGGCGGGCCGCAGCCGTGGAGCGGCGAGGACGGCGCCTCCGGCCATCCGCTGATGACGGCGGCCGCGATCCGCGAAGCCGCCGGCAATTTCGACAATTGCGTCGCCGGCATGTGGCCAGATGCCGCACGGCGCAACATCACGCAGGACAATTTCCAGCGCTTCACCGCCGGCCTGTCGCCGGACCTGCGCATCATGGACCTGCTCGACGCGCAGCCCGAATTCACCAAGTCGATCTGGGACTATCTCGACATCCTGGTGAACGACAACCGGCTGGCGAAAGGCCGCGAGGTGCTGGCGACGTACAAGCCGCAGTTCGATGCGGCCGAGCGCGCCTATGGCGTCGACCGTTACATTATCGCTTCGATCTGGGGCATCGAGTCCAACTACTCGACCCAGATCGGCGACCGCAGCGTGCTTCAGTCGACCGCGACGCTCGCCTGCATCGGCCGCCGCCAGGCCTATTTCAAGGACGAGTTCCTCTCCGCCCTGGAGATCCTCAATCGCGGCGATTTGCGCCCCGAGCAGATGCGCGGCTCGTGGGCAGGCGCCTTCGGCCCGACCCAGTTCATGCCGACCGCGTTCAAGCGCTTCGCCGTCGATGCCGACGGCGATGGCCGCCGCGACGTCGTCGACAATCCGGCCGACCTGATCGCCTCGACCGCCAACAATCTGAAGAAGGACGGCTGGCAGAGCGGCCAGAGCTGGGGCTACGAGGTCGTGGTGCCCCAGGGCTTCAACTACATGCTCGCTGACCGCGCCAAGAGCATGAGCTTCGGCCAGTGGGAACAGCTCGGCCTGCGGCGAGCCAACGGTCAGCCGTTCCCGGCCAGCGCCGAAAAGGCCTATCTGCTGGCGCCGGCCGGCGCCCAGGGCCCCGGCTTCCTGATGCTGCAGAACTTCCGCGTCATCATGAAATACAACCCGGCGGAAGCCTATGCGCTGGCGATCGGCCACTTCGCCGACCGTCTGCGGGGCGGACCGCCGTTCGTTCAGGCCTGGCCGCGCGAGGAGCGGACACTGTCGCGCGGCGAGCGGCTCGAGCTGCAGCAATTGCTCGCCGAGCGCGGATTTTACCGCGGAACGCCGGACGGCCAGTTCGGTGGCCAGACGCGCGAGGCGCTGCGGAACTTCCAGGCCTCGATCGGGGCGCCGGCGGACGGATTTGCCACCTCGGACGTGCTCGAACGGCTGCGGGCGCGCTGATCACAGCCCAATCTGCCCTGCCGGTAACCGTGTGGGGCGATTACCGATGCCATCAACACCATCCGGTGAATGCCCGTTTGCGGCCTGATTCGCGTCCTATTATATGGATTGTCACGATCTCGCCGCGCGACGGGTGCGCATGTCAAAGCTGAAGTCCATCCTCAAGCTGTTGAACGAGCCCGGCCCGCTGGTCGTGCTGGCGGTCGTCATCGCCATGCTCGTCGGCATCGCCGGCCCCGCCTCGGCCCAGTTCTTCAACTTCAACCCGTTCGCCTCGCCCCGCCCGGCGCCGCGCGGCGGTGGAGGTGGCGGAGGTTGGTTCGGCGGCGACTTCTTTACTCCGTTCCCGCAGCAACAGCCGAAGAGGGTGATCCAGGACTATTCCAAGGCGCCGCCGCCGGAGAAGCGTGACGGCGCGCCGGACCGCTATGTGCTGGTGCTCGGCGACGCCATGGCCGACTGGCTCGCCTATGGCCTGGAAGAGGCCTATTCCGAGCAGCCCGACATGGGCGTGACCCGCAAGATCAGGACCACTTCGGGCCTCATCAAGTACCAGCCCAAGGGCGAGCCGGCCGACTGGGCCGCCGCCGCCAAGGGCATCCTGGCGACCGAGCGCGCCGACGCCATCGTCATCATGCTCGGCCTCAACGACCGCATCTCGCTGCGCGAGCCCGCGATGGAGAAGACCGAGAAGCCCGACGACAAGAAGGGCGACAAGACCAAGAAGGATGCCAAGGCCAAGCCTGGTGAGACAAAGCCCGGTGAGGCCAAGCCGGGCGAAGCCAAGCCGGATGGCAAGGCCGACACGGCGGCCAAGCCCGACGACAAGGCTGCCGATACCGATCTGCCGCAGGACGAGGCCGACAACGACACGCCCGCGGTCGCGGCACCGGAGAAGGCCGCCCGCTCGCCGGGCGGCCTCTATGAGTTCCGGGACGAGCGCTGGGTCGAGCTCTACACGAAGAAGATCGAGGAGATGATCGCGATCGCCAAGAGCAAGGGCGTGCCCGTGCTCTGGGTCGGCCTGCCTGCGGTTCGCGGTCCCAAGGGCACGGCGGACACGCTGTTCCTCGATTCGCTGTATCGCGATGCGGCCGGCAAGGCCGGCATCACCTATGTCGACGTCTGGGATGGCTTTGTCGACGAGTCCGGCCGCTTCCTGCAGAAGGGGCCGGACTTCGAAGGCCAGATCCGGCAGCTGCGCTCCTATGACGGCGTGTATTTCACCAAGCCGGGCGCACGCAAGCTCGCCCACTATGCCGAGCGTGAGATCAACCGGCTGCTCGCGGCCCGTTCAGCGCCGCTCGAATTGCCGAACGAGCCGGCGACGCCGGACGCCAATGCCGTGCCCGGCCAGCCGGTGCCGCGGCCGGTCGCCGGCCCGATCCTGCCGCTGGTGGCGTCATCCGTCGGCACCGACCAGTTGCTGGGCGGCCCCGGCTCCCGACCTGCGGCGGTCGATGCGCTGGCGGCCCGGACCCTGGTCAAGGGCGAGGCGTTGAGCCCGCCCGCCGGCCGCGCCGACGATTTCGCGTGGCCCCGCCGCGAGGTTGGGCGCGAGCAGGCCAAGGAGCCGCCGAAGGAGTTCACCCGGCCCGAGGCGCCGATGGCCGCGACCTCGCCGGCGGAAGCAACTCCGGCCGCGCAGGGACCGGTGCCGCCGCAGCCGAGGCAGAAGCGGCTGACGACGCCGGCGGCGCCCGCCCAGCAGCCGCCAGCCCAAACGCAGCAGCCGAATCAGGGCGTCCGCGACTTCTTTGGCTTCGGCGCGCCTCAGCAGCCGGCGCGGCCGCCCGCCGCGCGCAATCCGAACGCGCCGCCGCGGCCGCCAGGATTGGTCGGCCGCTCGGCAGCAGCGCTGGAGACCCAGGGCCGCTGATCGTGACCGCATTTCGGCGCTGAGGGCGGTCGACGCGGATCATTCCGGAACAAGATGCCCCATGACAAATCGGCCCGCATTCGAGAACGAATGCGGGCCGATTTTCATCTGATCGTCCGTCAGCGGGGCTGTTGCAGCCTCAGTAGCGCCAGCGCTGCGGCGGCTGCGGCCGGCTCGGCGAGCGCATCAGCATCGCCAGCAGGAAGCCGATGCCGCCGGCGACCAGGAGTGCACCTATCGGATTGTCCTGAACCCGCTTGGTCAGGGCCTGCGTGCCGTCACGCAGCGTTTCGGAGCCGTTGCCGAACGTATCCTTGGCGAAATCCATCGCCGCATCGCCGGCCTCGCGCGCCGCGTCCTTGGCCTGGCCATACATGTTCTGCACGACGCCCGAAGCCTCGCGTGCACGGCCCGACGCCTGCGTGCTCTTGTCGCCCAACATCTCGCCGACGCCGCCTTCGATCTTGCCTGCGACATCCTTGGCCGTACCGGTCAGCCGATCCTGATCCATTGCCGCTCTCCTTCTCTGCATTGTGCGGGATTGCTGGCCTGCTAACCGGCCAGCACGGCGCAGGTTCCGGACCACTACAAAATCAGGCCGCCGTCGACGACGAGGGTCTGGCCGATGATGTAGGACGATAGCGGCGAAGCCAGGAACAGCGCGGCACCGGCCATGTCCTGCGGCGTGCCCAACCGCCGCAGCGGGATGCGCTGCAGCGCGCTCTCGAGACGCTTCGGATTGGCGGTCGTCACCTTGGTCATCTTGGTGTCGACGAGACCGGGCGCGATCCCGTTGACGCGGATGCCGTCCTCCGCCCACGCCTCCGCCAGGGTTCGCGTCAATCCCATCGCACCGGTCTTCGAGGCGTTGTAGGCCGGGTTGCCCATGGTGGAATGATAGGCCGCGGTCGACGAGACGATGATGAGCGCGCCCTTGGCGTCGCGCAGCCGGCCGTGAAATTTCGTCGCACAGGCCATCAGGCTGATGAGGTTGACCTCGACCACCTTGCGGAAGCCGTCCATGGCGAACTCGCCGCGCCGGTAGAGCACCGCGCCTTGCGCCAGCACGAGCACGTCGAGACGATCGAGTTGCGGTGCGAAGCTCTCGATCGCGCCGGGATCGCTCACATCGAGCTGATGGTAGTTCAACCCCACGAGATCGGAGCCCTCGTCTGCGGCATAATCGGCAGCACTCGGTCGCGTGCCGCTGATATCGACGCGCGCGCCCTGCGCGCGAAACGCCTGCGCAATGCCGTTGCCGATGCCGCTCGAGCCGCCGATCACCAGCACCGAGCGTCCCGTGAAATCGAGCGCGTTCATCTCCCCACTCCTTCTATTGTTATTTGTCGGATGGTGTGGGGATCAGCGCAGGCCCTGTCAACGGCATCGCGGCTGTGGCGACACCGGCATCGGCGCCTTCGCATCAATGCTGCTGCGCAGCTACTTCATCGGTGTCAGCCGCAGCAGGCGGCCGGGCGAGTCGTCCTCGATCACCCAGACGGCGCCGTCCGGCGCCACGGCCACATCGCGGATGCGCTCGCCCATGTCCCAGCGCTCGGCCTCGTCAGGCTGACCATCGGCCCGGAAGGCAACGCGGACCAGCGCTTGAACCCGCAGGCCCCCGATCAGCGCCGATCCCTTCCATTGCGGAAACATCGGACCATCATAGAAGACCAGGCCGGCCGGCGCGATCACAGGATCCCAATAGAGCGGCGGCGACGTGAGGTCCGGCCGCGTCGCATGACGCGGGATCGGCGTGCCGTCGTAATTGTCGCCGTTCGACACCAGCGGCCAGCCGTAGTTCTTGCCAGGCTCGATCAGGTTCAGCTCGTCGCCGCCGCGCGGTCCCATCTCGTGCAGCCAGAGCCTGCCATCGGGCGCGAAGGCGAGCCCGTAGGGATTGCGGTGGCCGGTGGTCCATGTCTGCGCCGGCACGCCCTTGTCCTCGGCCATGGGATTGTCCGACGGCGTCGCGCCGTCGAGATTGAGCCTGAGCACCTTGCCGCGCGCCTGCCGCGGATCCTGGGCGCTGTTCGGCTGCATGCGGTCGCCGACGGTCAGGAACAGATGCGCTCCCGAGGGATCGAACGCGACGATGCCGCCGGGCTGCCCACCGCCGCCGGCCGGCGTCTGGCGCCAGATCACGGTGGGGTCGGTCAGCGTGGCGTTGTCATTCGAAACCGACAACACGGCACGGGTCAGTACGAGCCGGCTGCCCTCGCCGCTCGGCTCGGTGTAGGTGAGATAGATCTGCGACGTCGTCGCGAAGCTCGGCGACACCGCAATGTCCAAGAGACCGTTCTGTCCGCGCGCAGCGACCGCGGGCACGTTGCCGATCTGGATCTTCTTCCCACCTTGCGTGACCAGAAAGATCCGGCCCGGCTTCTCCGTGACCAGCATCCGCCCATCGGGCAGGAAGGCGATGGCCCAGGGCGTATCGAACTCGGCAACGCTCCGCGCGTCGAACGGCCGCAACGCGCTGGCCCTGCGACCGCCGGCATTGATGCCGTCGGCATGCGCTGCCGTGGTTGCGATCAGTCCCACCACCAACGCCAAGCGCATGAAGATCTTGGAGAGCGCCATGATCACTCCGGTTTGTTGATCCCTGTCGTAGGCAACGCAAATTCGGCCACGCCGGATGAGTGCCTACCGAATGCGTCCGATCAGTGTTAATCCCGGCAGCGCGCATGCGATGCGCATTTTTCCGTGAGCCGCAAATATGCACCAGCACAGGCAACTCAGCCGCTCGGTCAAGGGATTGACCGTCCTGATCACCGGCGCGGCGTCGGGGATGGGGCGCGCGGCCGCGCGCGTGTTCGCCGATGAAGGCGCCAGCGTCGCAGTCACCGATATCGATGAGGACGGGGCCGGCGCCGTGGCGGCGGATATCCTGGCCTGCGGCGGAACAGCGCGTGCATGGCGGCTCGACCTCGCCGACCGCGACGCCATCAGCGCCGTCGTCGGCGAGGCCGCGGCGCATTTCGGCGGGCTCGACATCCTCGTCAACAATGCCGGCATCTCGGTCCGTGTCGCGATCGACGACGAGGCTTACGACGAGGCCTGGGCGAGAGGGCTTGCGATCATGCTGACGGCGCAGCAGCGCGTCATCCGCGCCGCGCTTCCGCATCTGCGCCGCTCATCCAGCCCGCGCATCGTCAACATCGCCTCGACCGAGGCGCTCGGCGCAACGGCGCTGCACAGCGCCTATTCCGCGGCGAAAGCAGGCGTGACTGGATTGACGCGCTCGCTCGCCGTCGAGCTCGGCCGCGACGGCATCACCGTCAACTGCATCTGCCCGGGCCCGATCACGACCGCGATGACCGCGCGCATTCCTGACGAGCAGAAGGCGGTCTACGCGCGGCGCCGCACCGCGCTTGGCCGCTATGGCGATCCCGAAGAAGTCGCGCACATGACCTTGAGCCTGTGCCTGCCGGCCGCCTCGTTCGTCACCGGAGCGGTGATCCCGGTGGACGGCGGGCTGATGGCCCGCAACGCATGACGTCTGACGCGCCGGCATGACAGCCGTGCGCGCGGCGCTCCGCGCCTTGCGTTGACTTCGCACATCGCCGGCGTAGCCTCTTGCTTCAGAAGAAGCGGACAGGAGTCCGCCGTCATGAGGACGTGAGGAGGACACCATGGCGATCGCCATCCGGCAGTTGCATCCGCATTTCGTCGGCGAAGTGTCCGGTGTCGATCTGCGCAAGAGTCTCGCTCGGGACGAGGTCGCGCAGTTGCAGGCCGCGATCGATCACTACGCCGTTCTCGTATTTCACGATCAGGACGTCACCGACGAGCAGCAGCTCGCCTTCGCGCTCAGCTTCGGCGACCGCGAGCAGGCGCGCGGCGGCACCGTCACCAAGAAGGAGGATTACCGCCTCACCACCGGCCTCAACGACGTCTCCAATCTCGGCAAGGATGGCAAGCCGCTGCCATCAGACCATCGCACGCATCTGTTCAATCTCGGCAACTGCCTGTGGCACTCCGACAGCTCGTTCCGGCCGATCCCGGCGAAGTACTCGATCCTGTCGGCGCGAATCGTGAACCCGAAGGGCGGCAACACCGAATTCGCCGACATGCGCGCCGCCTATGACGCGCTCGACCAGGACACCAAGGACGAGATCGAGGATCTCGTCTGCGAACATTCGCTGATGTATTCGCGCGGCTCGCTCGGCTTCCTCGACTACACCGATGAGGAGAAGGAGATGTTCAAGCCGGTCAGGCAGCGGCTGGTCCGCACCCATCCGGCGCATGGCCGCAAGTCGCTGTATCTGTCGTCGCATGCCGGCGCCGTGCTCGGCATGAGCATGCCGGAAGGGCGGCTGCTGTTGCGCGACCTCACCGAGCATGCGACGCAGCCCGAGTTCGTCTACGTCCACAAATGGACGCTGCACGATCTGATCATGTGGGACAACAGGCAGACCATGCACCGCGTGCGCCGCTACGATCAGTCGCAACCGCGCGACATGCGCCGCGCCACCGTGGCCGGCACCGAGCCGACGGTGGCGCAGCAGGCGGCGGAGTAGTTCTGACTTCAGCAGAGATGCGCGGCCTCATCCCTCTCCATGTCGTCATTGCGAGGAGCGAAGCGCAGAGGCAATCCAGACTGCATCCGCGGTGGACATTCTGGATTGCTTCGCTGCGCTCGCAATGACGACGGAGAGGCAGAGCGCCCCATTAAGCCTTCTCTGATCCCAGCGAGCGCGGGGGCTCCAACCGGACGATAAGGCCTATGCGTGCCCGGCGGCGTTGGACAGCATGCCCGGATCGATGCCGATCTTGCGCAGCGCGAGATCGTATTTGGCGTCGACATTGTCGCCGAAGATCAGCTCCGGATCGGCGTCGCAGTGCAGCCAGCCATTGTCCTGGATCTCTTCCTCCAGCTGGCCCGCGCGCCAGCCGGCATAGCCGAGGGCGAGGATGGCGTGCTTCGGACCGTCGCCCTTGGCGATCGCCTTGAGAATGTCGATCGTCGTCGTCAGGCAGACGCCGTCGTTGATCTTCAAGGTCGCGTTGGCGATGAAGTAGTCGCTCGAATGCAGCACGAAGCCGCGTCCGGTATCGACCGGGCCGCCGCTCAGCACCTTCATGGTCTCGGCGCTGTCGGGCAGGCTGATCTGATCGCTCTTCTCGATGATATTCAGTTGCATCAACAGCTGAGGGAAGTCGATGCTGCCCGCCGGCCGGTTCACCATGATACCCATGGCGCCCTCAGCCGAGTGCGCGCAGAGATAGATCACCGAGCGCTCGAAACGGGAATCGCCCATCACGGGCATTGCAACCAGCAGCTGGCCGTCGAGGTAACCACCGTGAGAGGTGTGATCCCCGATCCCTGTCACTTTGCGGCGAATGTCGCCCAGCCTTTTTGCCTCAGGATTCATCCGCAAGGACTCTCATGATCATTGATATCCTGATATTGGGATGCGCATCTGTCAATCAAGGTTCAGGTCCTCGCGAGGAAATCTGCTCACAAGCATTTCAATGGTTTGCGCCCGAACCGCACTCTAAAGACGTCTCATGTCCGCCTTGGTTCCTCACCACTCTGCCACACTGCTCGTCGCGACCGTCGTATCATCCTGCCTTGCGTTCGGTGCGCAGGCGCAGGATTCCTCGCCCTGGCAGCGCGACAGCCACTCCGCGGTGCGCCTGCTCGCGGGCTCGCGCAGCGGTCCCGTCATGCTGGGCGGCATCGCCCTTGCGCTGCAGCCGGGATGGAAGACCTATTGGCGAACGCCCGGCGATTCAGGCGTGCCGCCGCGGTTCGACTTTTCCAAGTCGGAGAACGTCGAAGCGGTGACGGTTCTGTGGCCCGCGCCGACAAAGTTCGACGACGGCGCCGGCGGACACTCGCTCGGCTATCATGATCAGGTCGTGCTGCCGCTGCGCATCGTCGCCAAGAACGCCGACAAGCCGATGACCCTGCGCGCCGACATCAGCTACGCGGTCTGCGAGAAGATCTGCATTCCCGTCGAAGCGAAGGCCGAGCTCGCCTTCACCAGCGTCGCCAGCACCGAGGATACGGCACTCTCGGCGGCCCTCGACACTGTGCCGAAGCCGGCCACCGTCGGCGATGCCAATCCCTTGACGATCCGCGACGTCAAGCGCGACGGCCAGAAGGACGTCATCGTCGACGTGGCCGTCGCCGATCCGCGCAGTGTCCAGCTCTATGTCGAGGGGCCGACGCCGGACTGGGCGCTGCCGATCCCGACCGTGCGCGACAGCGGCATACCGGGCATCAAGCGCTTCGCCTTCGAGCTCGACGGCGTTCCGCCCGGCGTGAAGCCGGACGGCGCGGCCCTGAAATTCACGCTGGTCGGCCCCGACAAGGCCTACGAGTTCAACTTCAATCTGCCTTGACGGCTGTAGCGCCGGGCGAGCGAGGCGGGGCCGGTCCAACTCAATCTTAACGTTGCGTTGATAGGGAGGACCATCGCCGCCATCCGCGCGGCCGTGGAGCCGGACCCCGCCGTGGCCGTGATGGATGCCCGCAACGCCCCCGCATCGACCGGCCTCGCAGGCCGGCTGAAGGCGCGCTTGGCTGCGCTCGGCGGCAGCGGCGAGGCGTCGCTGACGCGCCGCCTGGCCGGCACCATCTTCCTGATCCGCGTGCTCAGCGCGGGCCTCGCCTATCTCAGCCAGATCCTGCTCGCGCGCTGGATGGGCGGCTCGGACTACGGCACCTACGTCTATGTCTGGACCTGGGTGCTGCTGCTCGGCAGCATGCTGGATGTCGGCATCGCCTCCTCGGCGCAGAAGATCATTCCGGACTACCGCACCGCGGGCCAGCGGGCGCTGCTGCGCGGCTTCCTCTCCGGCGGACGCTGGCTGACGCTGGCGACGTCCACCGCTGCGGCGCTGCTGCTCGCCGGCCTGATCGCGCTGCTGTCGCCGTGGATCGACGCCAGCGAGCGCATGCCGCTCTATCTCGGCTGCCTGACCCTGCCCGCCTTCGTCGTCGCCAACACCCAGGACGGCATCGCCCGCTCGCACGACTGGATGACGCTCGGCCTGATGCCGCAATTCATCATCCGCCAGACGCTGATCATCGGCTTCACGGCGGGCGCCTTCGTGCTCGGCCTCGATCTCGGCGCCACCGCGGCGATGGCCGCGAGCGCGGCGGCAGTGTGGCTCGCGATGCTCGGCCAGATGCTGGTGCTGAACCATAGGCTCGGCCGCCACATCGAGCCGGGCCCCAGACAATATGATCTCCGCGGCTGGCTCGCGATCTCGCTGCCGATCCTCTTGGTCGAGAGCTTCTACCTGCTGCTGTCCTACACCGACGTGCTGGTGCTGCAGCAATTCCGCTCCTCGGAGGAGGTCGGGATCTATTTCGCCGTGGTGAAGACGCTCGCGCTGGTGTCGTTCATCCACTACGCGATGTCGGCGACGACGGCGCATCGCTTCGCCGAGTACCACGCGCTCGGCGACAAAGCGCGGCTGTCGGCCTATGTCGCGCATGCGATCAAGTGGACATTCTGGCCGTCGCTCGCGGCGACCTTGGTGCTGCTCGCGCTCGGCAAGCCGCTGCTGTTTCTGTTCGGCGCGCAGTTCACCGCCGGCTACGACATCATGTTCATCGCCGCGATCGGCCTCGTCGTGCGGTCGGCGATCGGTCCGGTGGAGCGACTGTTGAACATGCTGGGCCAGCAGCGCGCCTGCGCCATGGCCTATGCGGCGGCCTTCGTCATGAACCTCGTGCTCTGCATCCTGCTGGTTCCGCAGTTCGGCGGCTACGGCGCCGCGGCCGCAACCTCGCTGTCGCTGGCCTTCGAGACCGTGCTGCTGTTCCGCATCGTCAAGCAGCGGCTCGGGCTGCACGTCCTCGCCTTCGGCAAGGCATCTTGAGGGAACCAAGTTGACGCATCTGTTGCGTCATCTTGGCCTCGCCTTGGCGGAACTGCGGGCGCGGTGCCGCCACACCTCGTCCCGCGCGGCGATCACGCAAGTGTTGGGTGCAACGCCTTGATATTGGCGCGATCCTCCGGGCAGGTGACTTGATCGCGCTCTGGGGGAGAATGAGATGTCGAGACTGGGGGTCGCACTCTCGCTGGCCGGAACCCTGATGCTGGCCGGCTGCATGGAAGCGACGCTGTCGCCATCGACCGATGCGGCGTTGACGCCGCGCGACCGCCAGTTGCTTGCGCACGCCCCCTATGCCGAGGCGCAGATCCCGCAACAGTTCCAGCGCCACATCGTCGAATACACCCGGCAGGAACAGCCGGGCACGATCGTCGTCGATACCGATGCGCGGTTCCTGTACTACGTGCTGCCCGACCGCAAGGCGATCCGCTACGGCGTCGCCGTTGGCGAGGAGGCGATGGCCTTCTCCGGCGTCGCCACGGTCGGCAAGCTCGCCGAATGGCCGGACTGGATTCCAACCGCCGACATCCAGGCGCGCCTCGGGCCGTATCCGAAGCGCGTCGCCGGCGGCCCGGCCAATCCGCTCGGCGCCCGCGCGATCTATCTCTACGAGGGCAACAAGGACACCCTGTACCGCATCCACGGCACCAACCAGCCCGAATATATCGGCCAGGCGATCTCATCCGGCTGCATCCGCATGACCAACACCGACGTCGCCGACCTCTACAATCACGTCCAGCTCGGATCGACTGTGGTCGTGCTGCCGCCGGGACAGAGCGTCGCGTCCACCACCGCGAGCGTGTTCGCGCGCCGCAGCTGATATCGCGACGTTCTGCGACGCGCGCGCGGGTTACGGCGCGGGGTCGACGCTCAGGTACTCCGGAGGCACGTGGTCGGTCAGCCAGACGCCGTTGTCCGCAACGAAGAACTTCAAACGATCCCGATGCATCGCTGCGGCATCGACGCGCAGCACGATGGGCTCGCCGTGCCGGCGCCCGACATTGACGGCCGTCGCCTCATCCCAAGACAGATGCACCTGCTGGCGTGACTGCGGCCTCAAGCCTTCTGCCATGATTGCTTCGACGAAGCGCGTCGCCGTTCCGTGATACAGCACGGCGGGCGGCTCGCGCGGGGTCAAGCCAAGCTCCACCGCCACCGAATGTCCCTGCGCCGCCCGAATGCGCTGCCCGTCCTGCGAGACCGTGAAGCGCTTCTTGTCGCTGGTCGCAACCACCTGCTCCAGATCGGCCCGGCTGAGGACGGTCCCCGCCGCCGCCGCGCGCGCGATCAGATCATCGATGATCGCCCAGCCCTGCGCATCCAGCACCAAGCCGATTGCATCTGGCTGGTGGCGCAGCACGAGACTGAGGAACTTGCTCAAGCGGACCGGATCGAAGGCCATCGTCTGCATCCTAGCCGTAGCGCAGCTTCAGGCCGAGGATCGCGGCCACCAAGCCCAGCGTGATCGCGTTGGCGACGACCAGCGGCAGGTCGCTGATCAGCGCGCCGTAGAGCAGCCACATCGAGTTGCCGGTGGTCTGCAGCACGAACATGCCCATCGAGATGTCATGGGTCGAGCGCGACCGCCAGGCCTTGATGACCTGGGGCAGGAACGAGCTCGTGGTGCAGATGGCGGCGCCGAGGCCGATGATCGTGGTCAGCAAGGTCAGGGGTCCGTGCGCTGGTCGTGGAAACGCACGCTTGTAGAATGGACCGCGCCGAAGCGAAACCCGCCTCGGCGCGAAACTGGTGCCTCGTTCGGCGCTCTCTGCGATCGTTACGCCGCAGTCCAACCGCCGTCGATCGAGAGGTTGGTGCCGGTGATCTGCGCCGCATCGTCGCCGCACAGGAACAGCGCCAGCGCCGCGACCTGCTCGGAGGTCACGAACTCCTTGGTCGGCTGCGCCGCCAGCAGCACATCGTTGATGACCTGCTCCTTGGTGAGGTTGCGCGCCTTCATGGTGTCCGGAATCTGCTTCTCCACCAGCGGCGTCCAGACATAGCCCGGCGAGATGCAGTTGCAGGTGATCTTGAAGGTCGCGAGCTCGAGCGCCACGGTCTTGGTGAGGCCGGCGATGCCGTGCTTGGCCGAGACATAGGCCGACTTGAACGGAGATGCGACCAGCGAGTGTGCCGAGGCGGTGTTGATGATGCGGCCCCAGCCGCGCTTCTTCATGCCGGGCACCGCGGCGCGGATGCCGTAGAACGCGGACGACAGATTGATCGCGATGATCTGCTCCCACTTCTCCGGCGGAAAGTCCTCGACCGGCGAGACGAACTGGATGCCGGCATTGTTGACGAGGATGTCGACCGAGCCGAACGTGGTCTCACCGAGCGCGATCATGCCGGCGATCTCGGCCGGCTTGCTCATGTCGGCCGGCGAGTGCACGGCCTTGACCTTGTAGTCGCTCTCGATCGCCGCGCGCTCCTTCTCGATGTCGGCGGGGCCGCCGAATCCGTTGAGGACGATGTTGGCGCCGGCCGACGCGAAGGCGCGGGCATAAGCGAGCCCGATGCCGCTGGTGGAGCCGGTCACGACCGCGGTCTTGCCCTTGAGGTTCGTCGTCATTGCTTCACTCCTTCTTGGCGGCAGCGAGACTGCCGTCCTGCGTGAGATCGTAGGTGACCATGGTCTCGCCGGACTGCGGCCGCTCCAGCCAGTCCTTGTGACGCATCGACTGGTGGACGTCGCGAACGCCCGCCTCCCAATGCTCGACCATCGCGACATGGGAGAAGTCGTAGTCCTTCGACGAGGTCTCGTAGCTCTTGCTGCGGTAGATCAGATGCACCACCGTGACGGTGTTCTCCTGTGCTGCCTTGCACAGGATCTCGAGCGACGGATCGTTGCGCAGCTCGTCCGGCAGCCTGGCATAGAGCTCGCGCAGCGCCTTGCGCGTGTTGTGGATCATGCGGTTCTTGTCGGTGTTCATCCGCGTCCGGCTGGAATAGCGGATGTCCTTCTCGCGCTCGGCGGCCTCCAGCAGCGTCCTCGGCAGATCGCCGCGTGCGGAGAACAGATCGACCTGGAAGATCAGGAGATCACGATCGGTCTCGGTGTCGAGCACGTAGTCCAGCGGCGTATTGGAGGCGATGCCGCCGTCCCAATAATGCTCGCCGTCGATCTCGACCGGCGGGAAGCCGGGCGGCAGCGCGCCAGACGCCATGATGTGCTCGGGTCCGATCCGCTTGCCCTGCTTCTTGAATTCGACATTGTCGAAATAGGTGAAATTGCCGGTGGTGACGCCGACTGCGCCGACGGAGAGGCGTGTCTTCAGATCGTTGATGCGGTCGAAATCGACCAGCCGCTCCAGGGTCCGCTTGAGCGGCGCGGTGTCGTAATAGCTGACCGATTGCGGCGTGCCGGACGGCCACAGCGGCGCCGGCGGAAAGCGCGGCGTGAAGAAGCCGGGCACGCCGAACGCTGCGATCAGCCCGGCGCTGACCTCATTGAAGGCCGAGCGGTGATGATCGCCATTGAGCAGCGGCTTCCACGGCACCGGCGACGACACCATCTCCCAGAATTCCTTGAGACGGCCGATGCGTTTGTCCCGGTCGTTGCCGGCGATGATCGCGGCGTTGATGGCGCCGATCGAGATACCGGCGACCCATTCCGGCTCGAAATCGAAATGACACAGCGCCTGATAGGCGCCGGCCTGATAGGAGCCGAGCGCGCCGCCGCCCTGCAGGACGAGGACACGTTGCGATTCGCTGGGGGTTGCAGGCAGCGGGGGAAATGGATGTTGCGTCATTACTGCGGTCATTAGCAAAGCAAGGCGCCAACGTGGCGTCACTTCGCGGTGACGTCAATCCACCCCAAGGGCTAGGTCGGTCCTGACTCGCGCGCGAGCGCCGCGCACGCGGCCTGCGCAAGGCAGCGGCAGCCCTGCCTGTCAGGAGGGCTTCTTGCCGTCCGGCGCGGCCAGGATCATGGTCCAGAACACTTTGTACTTGGTATTCGGAGCATAGCTCGCTGCGATGCCTATTTTTGTGACACCATTTTTCAGCATGTTGGCGCGATGCGGCGGCGAGTCGCGCCAGCCCGAGAAGGCCTCCGCCAGCGTGTGGTAGCCCGCCGAGACGTTCTCGACCGCGACCGCCGCATCATATCCCGCGCCGGTCAAGCGCTTCGCCAGCGGGGCGCGCACGTCATGATCCAGCTTGTTCTTGTCGGCCATCGCCTGCGACTGCGATTCCGCAAGCCGCATCAGCTCGGGATCGACCTCGACCATGCCGAGCCCGTTGTTCTGGCGGTATTGCGAGATCATCGTCGCGGCAGCGACAGCATCGAGCTTCGCGCCCGCGACCGCCATGTCGGCATACATGGTCGGCGCCTGCACCACCGGCGTCTCGGCCGCGCAGCCGGCGAGCAGGAATGCAACGGAGAGAGCGAGTGCCAAATGCTTCAATGAACCAGTCCCTATGCCGACGAGAGAGGCGGGTTGTTGCACATCAACCGTGGCTGAAAGGTGAATCGGAGGTAAGTTCCATCGCGACAATTGCGGCCATTCCTGCCGGCAACGGTTCGTCAACCATAACGTCCGCCCGGTCAAGCGCTGTGGGGCGCGGACCCTCCGAGTGATCAAGCCAAGGACGGCGCCACAACTTTAGTGTCGCACCGGGACCTAGACGCCGCGGCGGTCGTGGCGAGACGCGATGCCGGTCGAGCGGGCTCAACAACGGGCGTCACGGCGTATGGGTCCCGGATCGGCGCCCGCCAACGCTACGCGTTGTCGGGCTTGTCCGGGACGACACTGGTTTTTTGGTTGAGGTCTACGGCTCAGAGCTGCAAGTGCTCGGAGCTCGCGGCATACATCGCCGGATCGAGCTGGCCGCGACCCACGCGGCCACGTGCCCTCACCCCGCAAAGATCCGATAATGCCGCGGCTTCAGTCCGACCCGCTCGCCGATCCTGAGCTCGCGGTCACGCGGGGCGTCGATCTCGATCGTCGCGACGCCCTCCGCCAGCGTGATTTCGGCGCGCTGCACCGGGCCGAAGCTGCGGACATGAGTGATGTCGCCGTCCAGCGTTCCGCTGCCGGCCGGACCGATCACCATGTCGTGGCGGCGCACGAACAAGGTGGAGGCCCCGGCCGCCGCGCCCTCGGCCGCGAGATCGAGCGGGCGTCCCTTGAGGTGCACCGCGCCGCCGGTGATCTCGACCGGCAACATGATCGACTCGCCGATGAAGCCGTGGACGAACGCCGTCGCCGGCGCGTCGTAGACGTCGCTCGGCGAGCCGACCTGCTCGATCCGGCCCTTGTCCATCACCACCACGCGATGCGCCACCTCGAGCGCCTCCTCCTGGTCGTGGGTGACGAAGATCGAGGTGACGTTGATGGAGTGATGCAAGGTGCGCAGCCATTGCCGCAGCTCCTTGCGCACCTTGGCGTCGAGCGCGCCGAACGGCTCGTCGAGCAAGAGGATGCGCGGCTCGATGGCGAGCGCACGCGCCAGCGCGATGCGCTGGCGCTGGCCGCCGGAGAGCTGGCTCGGATAGCGATCGGCGAGCCAGTCGAGCTGGACGAGATCCAGCAGCTCCTTCACGCGCGCGCGGATCTCCGCCTCGCTCTTGCGGACGCGGCGCGGCTGCACGCGCAGGCCGAAGGCGACGTTCTCGAACACGTTCATGTGCCGGAACAGCGCGTAGTGCTGAAACACGAAGCCGACATGGCGCTCGCGCGCGCCGCGATCGAGCGCGCTCTCGCCGTCGAACAGGATCTCGCCGGCATCAGGCCAATCCAGCCCGGCGATGATCCGCAGCAAGGTCGTCTTGCCCGACCCGGACGGGCCCAGCAGCGCCAGCAATTCGCCGTCGGCGACCTTGAGATCGACGCCGTCGAGCGCCTTGAACGTGCCGAACGTCTTGACGACACCCCTGACTTCAATGGTCATGCTGACCTCCCTCATCGAGTTGCCGTTCGAGGACGGTTTTGACGACCAGCGTGATCAGCGCGAGCATCGCCAAGAGCGAGGCGATCGCGAACGAGGCGACCATCTGGTATTCGTTGTAGAGGATCTCGACCAGCAGCGGCATCGTATTGGTCTCGCCGCGGATATGGCCGGACACGACCGAGACGGCGCCGAACTCGCCCATCGCGCGCGCGTTGCAGAGCAGCACGCCATACAGCACGCCCCACTTGATGTTCGGCAGGGTGACGCGGAAGAACGTCTGCGGGCCGGACGCGCCGAGCGAGATCGCCGCCTCCTCCTCCTGCGTGCCCTGCTCCTGCATCAGCGGGATCAGTGCGCGCGCAACGAACGGGAAGGTCACGAACACGGTCGCCAACGCGATGCCGGGAAAGGCGAACAGGATCTGCAGGCCATGGCTCTGCATCCACGGGCCGAAGAACCCCTGCGCGCCGAACAGCAGCACGAACACGAGGCCCGATATCACCGGGCTCACCGAGAACGGCAGATCGATCAGGGTGATCAGGAACGTCTTGCCCGGAAAGTCGAACTTGGCGATCGACCAGGCGGCGCACAGGCCGAACACGAGATTGGTGCCGACCGAGACCAGCGCCACCAGCAGCGTCAGGCGGATCGCGTCCCACGCCTCGGCGTCGGCAAGCGCGGTAAAATAGGCAGCGATGCCCTTGCCGAACGCTTCCACGAACACGACGATCAGCGGCAGCACCACGAACACCGACAGGAACGCCAATGCCAACGTCGTGATGACGATGCGGACCAGGCGCGGCTCGGTGCGCGGATCGGGGCGGCCGGCCTGCGCCAAGCGCGGGCTGGTCGCGGACGATGCCACGGACGGCGCCTGCAGGGTCATCTCCACGCTCATGTCGGGTCCTAGTTCAAGGGCGCCCGGCTCTGCGCCCAGCGCTGCAACCGGTTCACGGCAAAGATGATCAGGAACGCCACGACGAGCATGACCACCGCGATCGCGGTGGCATCGGCGTAGCGGAATTCGGACAGCCGGATCACGATCAGCAGCGGCGCGATCTCGGAGACGTTCGGCAGATTGCCGGCAATGAAGATCACCGATCCGTACTCGCCGACCGCGCGCGCAAAGGCGAGTGCGAAGCCTGTGAGCAGCGCCGGCGTCAGGCTCGGCAGGATCACGCGGGTCACGATCTGCCAGCGCCCGGCGCCGAGGCTCGCCGCCGCCTCCTCGATCTCCGGATCGAGATCGATCAGCACCGGCTGCACCGTGCGGACGACGAAGGGGATGCCGATGAAGATCATCGCGACGAAGATGCCGAGTGGCGTGAACGCCACCTTGATCCCCATCGCGGCGAGCGGCGCGCCGAGCCAGCCCTTCTGGGTGAACAGCGCAGTCAGTGCCACGCCGGCCACCGCCGTCGGCAGCGCGAACGGAACGTCGACGATCGCGTCGAACAGTCGGCGCCCCGGAAAGCGGTAGCGCACCAGCGCCCACACGACGATGGTGCCCATCACGAGATTCACGCAGGCTGCGGCGAAGGCGAGGCCGAACGAGATCTTGAGTGCGCTCAACGAGCGCCGGCTGGTGACGATGTCCCAGAACTGGTCGAGGCTGAGATCGGTCGAGCGGACGAACAGCCCCGCAAGCGGAATCAGGACGATCAGAGACAGCCAGGTCAGCGTCAGTCCCATGGTGAGACCAAAGCCCGGCAAGGTGCTGCGACGTGGTGCAAGTACGTTCAAAAAAAGGCCTGGTCCGTTGATGATCGGTGTCGATGGGCTTGAATCGATTGTGGTGTCCGCCCGCCGCCCCCAGCCTCGTCTCGGCAAATCGAGACCGGGGACAGCGTCTCATGCGCAATGTCGCAGATCGCCGCAACGCCAGCTTGTTGCCTTACTGTCTCGAAGCCGTATCAGACCGGCTGCCACCAACTCGTTCCTTCCGATTCGATCAATTCTTGTAGATTTGATCGAAGATACCGCCTTCCGCAAAATGCTCCTTCTGGGCCTTGGTCCAGCCGCCGAACACCTCGTCGATGGTGAACAGCTCGACCTTGGCGAAGGCCGCCTCGTACTTCTTGGCGACCTCGGGATCCCGCGGACGGTAGGAGTTGCGTGCGGCAATTTCCTGACCTTCCTTTGTATACCAGTATTTCAGGTAGGATTCAGCCACACTCCGCGTGCCCTTCCTATCGGCCACCGAATCGACCACCGCAACTGGTGGTTCGGCCAGGATCGACAGCTGCGGGGCGACGATCTCGAACTTGTCCTTGCCAAACTCGCGCAGCGCCAGATAGGCCTCGTTCTCCCAGGCGAGCAGGACGTCGCCGACACCGCGCTCCACGAAGGTCACGGTGGCGCCGCGGGCGCCGGTGTCGAGCACCGGGACGTGCTGGTAGAGGTCGCCGACGAACTGCTTGGCCTTGTCGACCGAGCCGAACCTCTTCAGCGCATAGCCCCAGGCGGCGAGATAGTTCCAGCGCGCGCCGCCGGACGTCTTCGGATTGGGCGTGATCACCTCGACGCCCTTCTTGAGCAGATCGTCCCAATCCTTGATGCCCTTGGGATTGCCCTTCCGGACCAGGAAGACAATGGTCGACGTATAGGGCGAGGCATTCTGCGGCAGCCGCTTCTGCCACTCCTTGTCGAGCAGACCCTTGCCCGCGATCGCGTCGATGTCATAGGCGAGCGCCAGCGTCACGACATCGGCCTGCAGCCCATCGATCACGCTGCGGGCCTGCGCACCGGAGCCGCCATGGGACTGCTTGACCTCGACGCTCTTGCCGGTCTCCTTCTGGTAGGCGGCTGAAAACGCCTTGTTGAACTCGACATAGAGTTCGCGGGTCGGGTCGTAGGACACGTTGAGCAGGTTTACGTCGGCAGCAACGGCCGACCCCGCCCATGCCAGGCCCGCGATAACAGCCAGAACACGCCGCATCATCCAAGCTCTCCATTCCCTTGACCAAAGCCCGCAATGCTGCAGGCGCGCACTGCAGATCGCCGGATGTGCGGTTCAGAGTCAACGAAACCGGATTCTCTTGTTTCCGGCCGGACATGGGCATTGTGCTACGAAGCGGGGCGCAATGGGATGGCTGTTCTTCGCCGCGACACATTGTCGTCGTGAGGGCGCGAAGCACAGCGAATGGGCGTGATCCAACTCGCATGACACCCGATCGCGCTTGACTTTGTTCATCGCTTGTTCTCACCACGGAATGCACCCCCTGAGTGGGAGCGTGTGGCGGTGTTGAAGACGCACGGCTGGAGTGCCGTCGGCGGAGGTGGTCCGGGCCTCATCCTTCGAGACACCCGCCTCGGGGCGGGCTCCTCAGGATGAGGGGTGAAGCAGTCCGCGAGGCCAAGGACGTCGTTCGATATCCGCGCTGTCCCTCTCCACGAACACGATGTTCATGGCCGCATGCAGCCTACACCGACGACGTCGCCACCGTGTGGATGCCGCACTCCGTCTTGCCGCGGCCGCGCCAGCGGCCGGCACGGTCGTCCTCGCCGGAGTCCGAACGGCTGGTGCAGGGCATGCAGCCGATCGAGCGGAAGCCGGAGGCGACCAGCGGATGCTGCGGCAGGTTGGCCGAGCGGTAGATTTCGGCGATGTCCTCTCGCGTCACGTTCGCAAACGGATTGAACTTCACGCGCGCGCCGTCCTGCTCGACGACCGGGATGGCCGCACGTAGTCCGCCCTGGAAACGCTTGCGGCCATTGATCCAGGCTGCGAACGGCGCCAGCGCGCGTGCCAGCGGCTCGACTTTGCGGATGCGGCAGCAGGCGTCGGGATCGGAGAACCACAACTCGTTATCGGCATCCTCGCGCGCCAGCGCCGCGGCGTCGGGCTTGATCGAGCGTACGTCCCGCAGGCCGAGAATCTCGATGAGCTGGTCGCGATAGGCCAGCGTCTCCGCGAACATGTGCCCGGTGTCGAGGAAGATCACCGGGATCGCCGGATCAACGTCGGCCGTCACCTTCAGGAGCGCCGCCGACTCCGTTCCGAACGACGACACCACCGCCAGCCGCTCGCGACCGATCGCCTCGAGAGCAGCGGCAATGACCTCATGTGGTGCGGCCGTGCGCAGCGTGGCGTCGAGCGCCGCGACCGGGATCTCCGCAACCGAAGGCGATGCAGCCAGCGTGCTCACAGCCCGGCACTCTCCGAATGGCGCAGTTGCAGGCGCTGATGCAGCGCCGAGATCCGGCCGTCGCCGGTCGGCTGGTAGAACACCGAATAGCGTTTCACGGTCTCGGTGAAGGCCTCGGCATCCGTCTGCTTCTTGACCTCGAAGGCATCGAAGCCGGCGCGCAGCATGAACACGAACTGGTCACGCAGCACCTGCCCGGTCGCGCGCAGCTCGCCGCGATAGCCGTAGCGCTCACGCAAGAGACGCGCCTGGGTGTAGGCGCGACCGTCGCGGAAGCTCGGAAACACCAGCGCGATCAGCGCGAGCCGATCGAGATAGGGCACGAGATCGTCGACGTCGCGATTGTTCGGCCAGATCACGCCGAGCTTGCCGCCGCTGCGGCTGACCAGCGCGTCCGGGCCGGCGAGAAAGCGCGTCTCCGAGACGAGGATCGCGCCCTGCGCCGGCAGCTCGGCATCGTCGGTGAGGCGGACGAACGCGTCCGCGATGATGTGTCCGCCCTTAACGAGTGGCATAAACCCGCTCCCTGAATGGTTCGACCCCGAGCCGCTTCACCGTATCGACGAACAGCTCCTCAGGGCTCGCGCGCAGCGCAAGATAGGCCTCGACGATGTCCTCGACGACGTCGGCGACCTCGGCATAGGGCACCGCGGGTCCGATCAGGGTGCCGAGCACGGCGCCCTCATCGGCGCGGCCGCCGATCGTGATCTGATAGAATTCCTCGTTGTTCTTCTCGACGCCGAGGATGCCGATGTGGCCGACATGGTGGTGGCCGCAGGCATTGATGCAGCCGGAGATGTTGATGTGCAGCCGGCCGATCAGGTTCGCCGTGTCGTGATTGGCGAAGCGGCGCGTGATCTCCTGCGCGATCGGGATCGAGCGCGCGTTCGCCAGCGAGCAGTAGTCGAGCCCCGGGCACGCAATGATGTCGGAAACGAGATTGACATTGGGAATCGCGAGGCCAATCGCCTCGAGCGCCTTCCACACCGCCGGCAGATCACGCTTGCGCACGTGCGGCAACGCAAGGTTCTGCTCGTGCCCGACCCGGATCTCGCCGAATGAAAATTTGTCTGCGATATCGGCCAGCGCATCCATCTGGTCGGCGGTCGCATCGCCCGGCGGCTTGCCGACCGGCTTCAGCGACACGACCACGATCGCATAGCCCTGCGCCTTGTGCGGGAAGACCGCGTTCTTGCGCCAGGCCTCGAACTTCTGATCGTGCGCGGCCTGCTTCAGCTCCTCCGGCATGTGCGGCAGCGTCTCGTAGGCCGGATAGAAGAAGCGCGAGCGGATATCCTCGATGATCCCCTGATCGAGCTTGAGCACGCCGTCGCGGATCTGCTGCCACTCCTCCTCGACCTCGGACGCGAACTTCTCGATGCCGAGCTCGTGCACCAGGATCTTGATGCGCGCCTTGTAGATGTTGTCGCGGCGGCCGTACTGGTTGTAGACGCGCAGGATGGCCTCGACATAGCTGAGGATGTCGTGGCCGTGGACGAACGGCTTGATGGTCTTGGCGATGAAGGGCGAGCGGCCGAGACCGCCGCCGACCAGCACCTCGAAGCCGGTCTCGCCCTGCGCGTTCTTGAGCAGACGCAGGCCCATGTCGTGGATCTTGATCGCGGCGCGGTCATGCTCGGACGCCGTGATCGCGATCTTGAACTTGCGCGGCAGGAACGAGAATTCCGGATGCAGGGTCGTGAACTGGCGCAAGAGCTCGGCCCAGATGCGCGGATCCTCGATCTCGCCCGGCGCCACGCCGGCCCACTGGTCGGAGGTGACGTTGCGCATGTTGTTGCCGGAGGTCTGCATCGACTGGATGCCCACTTCCGCAAGGTCGGCCATCGCGTCGGGCAGCTCGGCGAGCTTGATCCAGTTGAACTGGATGTTCTGCCGCGTCGTGAAGTGGCCGTAGCCGCGGTCATAGCGGCGCGCGACATGGGCCAGCCGGCGCAACTGGTTCGACGACAGCGTGCCGTAGGGAATGGCGATGCGGTACATGTAGGCGTGGAGCTGCAGATAGACGCCGTTCTGCAGCCGCAGCATCTTGAACTCGTCTTCGGAGAGCTCGCCCGACAGGCGCCGCTTCACTTGGTCGCGGAATTCGGCGACGCGCTCGTTGACCAGGGTCCGATCGATTTCGTCATAAGCGTACATGAGAGAGCCTTCAGGCTTGAGCCGGGAGCGCGATGGTGGCGCCCGTCAGCCGGATGTGTTCGCGCATATTGCCGGGCTTGACCGCACCGTCGGTGCCAACCTCGACCGGCGCGATATAGGGACCGATCGCGCCGAGATCGTCGGCCACCGCCTCCGACAACAGCGTACGTGCCTCGTCGGCGGTGCGCACGATCGCAGCATCGCTCAGCTCATCCGACCAGCTCTTGGTGCCGGTGCGGTAGATCACCGCGCCGTCCCAGGTCCGGTTCGCGGTGATGATCGAGGGACCGGTGATCTTGATCTTCTGTTGCAGCGGAGAGGTCATTCAGACGGGTTCCAGGAGTTTTGCGATCACGCCACTGAGGTTCTGCTGACGCCACGGCGCCGAATGCGCCACGACATCACCGATGATGAGAATGGCCGGACCGCCATCGATCTTGGCCACGAGGTCAGGCAGTTGATCCAAGGTGCCGACCACGGCCTGCGCGTCGGGGCGCGTGACCTTGGCGAACACACCAACCGGCGTCTGCGGCGAGCGGCCGGCGGCGAGCAGCCCGGTGCGCACGGCAGGCGCGGCCGTCATGCCCATGTAGACCACGACCGTCATCTTGGTGTCCGTCAGCGCCGACCAGTCCACCGCCTCGGCATCGCGCTCCTTGTGCGCGGTGAGGAAGGTGATGCGCAGCGCCTTGCTGCGGAAGGTCAGCGGCACCTCGAACTGCGCGGCGGCACCGAGGCCGGCGGTGATGCCGGGCACGATCGTGTAGGACACGCCGGCGTTGCGCAGCGCGTCGACCTCCTCGCCGCCGCGGCCGAACACGTAGGCATCGCCACCCTTGAGACGCACCGCGCGCTTGCCCTCGCGCGCCGCCTCGATCAAGAGCTTGTTGACGGCGTCCTGGCCGATGCCGGGCTTGCCGACGCGGCGGCCGACCGGCACGCGCGCGGCATCGCGGCGAATGCGATCGAGAATCTCGGGCGTGACCAGCTCGTCATAGAACACGACGTCGGCATCCTGCAGCGCGCGCAGCGCCTTGATCGTCAGCAGGTCCGGATCACCGGGGCCCGCACCGACCAGGGTCACATGGCCTTCGCTGCGGCCCGCATGATCCGCGCCCGCGAACGCGGTCGGATCGGCGATGCCATGCAGCGCCGCCGCGGCCTCGTGCTTGCGCCCCGCCAGTACCAGCGCGCCGATCGGGCCGTCGACGATGCGCTCCCAGAAGCGGCGGCGCAGCGGCATCTCGGTGATCAGCGGATTGATGGTCCTGCGGAAGTCGCCGATGAAGCTCGCGAGCTCGCCGATCCGCGCCGGCAGCAGCGCCTCGATGCGCTCGCGCACGCGGCGTGCCACCACGGGCGAGGAGCCGCCGGTGCCGATCGCCACCACGACGTCGCCGCGATCGACGATCGCCGGAAAGATGAAGCTGGAATGCGCGAGGTCGTCCATCACGTTGACGGGCAGACCAACGCTGCGTGCCCGCGCCGACATCGCAACGCCGATGTCGCCGGCGCCCGCGCATAGCACGGCGATAACGCCAGTGAGATCGGCGCTCAGCGGGTCGCCTTCGGCGCGCTCGATCTGGCCGTGCTCATCGCGCAGACCCGCGAGATTGAAGTCGCCGTCGGTGGCGAACCAGCGGATGCGCGCGCCCGCGGACAGCAACACGCGAAGCTTGGCGCGCACGAGTTCACCCGCGCCAATCAGCAGCACGGGGCCGGTCTTCAGATCGAGAAACACCGGCAGATATTGCATTGCGTTCTTCGGTTTCGGCACTTCGGGGTTGACTGGAATTATTTTCTATATAAGTGTCACGCCGCACACGTAAAGAGAAAATTATTCCTTGGCTTCGCCATAGAATTTTCTCCCAAGCAGGCGATGGCTGATAGCATGCACATTCTCACCAACGACGTTTCCAGAGATCGGTTGCCCTCTTCCGAGATCGAGCAAGCATCTTCCATGCCGCGCGTCCTCAGCGCCGCACCGACCATGGATCATCTCGACCAGCTCGAGGCGCAGAGCATTTACATTCTCCGCGAGGCCTTTGCACGGCTGAAGAAGCTGGCGCTGCTCTGGTCGCTCGGAAAAGATTCCAACGTCATGATCTGGCTGGCGCGCAAGGCGTTCTTCGGCCGCGTGCCGTTTCCGGCCATGCATGTCGACACGGCCAAGAAGTTTCCGGAGATGTACGCCTTCCGCGACACCTACGCGAAGGAATGGGGCCTCGATCTCAAGGTCGAGCCGTGCCCGCCGATCGACGCGGTGGATCCGACCCTGCCCCCCGCGGCCCGCTCGGCTGCGCGGAAAACCGAAGGCCTGAAGATGGCGCTCGCCAAGCACGGCTTCGACGGCCTGATCGCCGGCATCCGCCGCGACGAGGAAGCGACGCGCGCCAAGGAGCGCGTGTTCTCGCCGCGCGGCGCCGAAGGCCATTGGGACGTGCGCGACCAGCCGCCGGAGTTCTGGGATCATTTCAACGCCTCGCCGCCGCAGGGCGCGCACTTGCGCATCCATCCGATCCTGCATTGGACCGAGGCCGACATCTGGGCCTACACCGCGCGCGAGAACATCCCGATCATTCCGCTCTATCTGTCCAGGAACGGCAAGCGCTACCGCTCGCTCGGCGATCAGGACATCACCTTCCCGGTGGCGTCCAACGCCTCCAACATCCCCGAGATTCTCGCCGAGCTCGAAAGCACCAAGGTGCCGGAGCGCGCCGGCCGCGCGCTCGACCACGAGACCGAGGACGCCTTCGAGCGGCTTCGCGTCGCCGGCTATCTGTGAGCGGGGACGAGGCGATGAACATGCGAGTCCCGTCAGCCGCCCCCGCCACGCCGAACGGCACCACCCGTCCGCAGGTCCGCATCGTGATCGTCGGCCATGTCGACCACGGCAAGTCGACCCTGGTCGGCCGCCTGCTGCATGAGACCGGCAGCCTGCCCGAGGGCAAGCTCGAAATGCTGCAGGCCGTCTCGGCCCGCCGCGGCATGCCGTTCGAATGGTCGTTCCTGCTCGATGCGCTGCAGACCGAGCGCGACCAGGGCATCACCATCGACACCACCCAGATCCGCTTCCGCACCAATGCGCGCGAGGTCGTGCTGATCGACGCGCCGGGACACGCCGAATTCCTGCGCAACATGATCACCGGCGCCTCGCAGGCCGACGGCGCGGTGCTGATCATCGACGCGCTCGAAGGCGTGCGCGACCAGACCCGGCGCCACGGCTATCTGCTGCATCTGCTCGGCGTGAAGCAGGTGGCGGTCGTCGTCAACAAGATGGACCGCGTCGATTTCAGCGAGGAGCGCTTCGACACGATCAAGGCCGAGATCTCCGCGCATCTCGAGGGCCTCGGTGTCGAGCCGGTCGCGATCATTCCGATCTCGGCGCGCGACGGCGACGGCGTCGCCCAGCTGACCTCGCGGATCGGCTGGTATGGCGGCCCGACCGTGGTCGAGGCGCTCGATGGCCTGGAGCCGGCAAAGCCGCTGTCGAGCCTGCCGCTGCGCCTGCCGGTGCAGGCGATCTACAAGTTCGACGACCGTCGCATCGTCGCCGGCCGCGTCGAGGCTGGCGAGCTCAAGACCGGCGACGAGATCGTGATCATGCCGGCCGGCAAGATCGCCAAGATCAAGACCGTCGAGGGCTGGCCGCAGACGCCGGTGACGGCGCCGCAGGGCGCCGGCCGCTCGGTCGGCATCACGCTCGACCGCGAGCTGTTCATCGAGCGCGGCGACGTCATCGCCCATGTCGGCCGCGAGCCGCAGGCGGCCCGACGCCTGCACGCGCGCATCTTCTGGCTGCACGACCAGCCGCTCGCCAAGGGGGACAGCATCCTGGTGCGGCTCGGCACCCGCGAGGCGCGCGGCAGCGTGGTCGCGATCGAGAAGGCGGTCGATCCGGGCTCGCTCTCCAACGAGCAGAATGCCGCGATCGCGCGCAACCATGTCGGCGAGATCGAGATCGCGCTGACCCAGCCGGTCGCCATCGATCCCTACGCCGAGAACGCGCGCACCGGCCGCCTCGTCATCGAGGTCCAGGGCCGCATTGCAGGCGGCGGTCTGGTGCTCACGGTCGACGCCGGCAAGCGCGCCGCGCCGGTCGACATCATGCCGGTGGAATCGGCGCTGCAGCCGCAGGAGCGCGCCGACCGCTACCGCCACAAGGGCGCGGTGGTGTGGATGACCGGGCTGCCCGGCGCCGGCAAGTCGACGCTGGCGCGTGCGCTGGAGCGGCGGCTGTTCGGCCGCGGCGGCGCGCCCGTGCTGCTCGACGGCGACACCGTCCGCGCCGGCCTCAACAAGGATCTCGGCTTCACGCCGGAGGACCGCGCCGAGAACATCCGTCGCCTCGCCGAGGTCGCGACCCATCTCGCTCGCAACGGCCACATCGCGATCGTGGCCGCCGTGTCGCCCGCGCGCGAGGACCGCGCGGCCGCCCGTCGCGTCGCCGGCGACCTGTTCCGTGAGGTCTATGTCGCGACGGCCGCCGAGATCTGCGAGAGCCGCGACCCCAAGGGCCACTACGCCAAGGCCCGCGCCGGCAATCTGCAGAACTTCACCGGCATCGGCACCGACTACGAGCCGCCGCTCGATGCGGAGCTGGTGATCGACACCGCGACGCGCGGGATTGCGGACGCCACCGACGAGCTCGAGGCGTTGCTGTCCCGGACAGGCATCCTGTTCGACGACATCGCCGATCTCGGCGCCAACATCTGAGGACGCCGATCGGCGTCCTCTCCATTCCCGTCATTGCGAGCGGCTGAGGTGCGCGTCAGCGCGCCTCAGCCGCGATGCAATTCAGGATCTCACATCTCGTCTGGTCGCCCTGGATCGCGTCGCCGCGATGCGGCTCGCGATGACGGTTGAGAGATGGACGAGCCCGCCGCGTCAGAGCGCCCCAACATAGGCGGTGAGATCGTCGAGCTCGGCGTCGGTCGGCAGCCGCGAATCCATCTTTTTGGCATAGACCTCCCACATCAGCTTGACCGCGTCGCGCAGCGAGGCAGTGCGGCCGTCGTGGAAATACGGTGCGGTCGACGCGGCCGCGTGCAGGGTCGGCACCTTGAACTTGCCGCCGGTGCCGATGTCGTCCCGGCTCTTCTTGTCGAAGCTCGGCAGCACGTGGCAGGTGCCGCAGCCGCCATCGCCGACATAGAGCTCATAGCCGCGCTTCACGGCCGCGCTGGCATCGTCCCTCGGCGTGCCGTCGTCCTTGACCTGCCAGTTCGCCGGATAGTTCAGCGTCCGCACATAGGCGACCAGCGCCGCCAGCGTCTCCTTCGCTGGCTCCGGGCCCTTCATGCGGTTGACGATGATGCCGCGGATGCTGTCTTCCAAGGTCGGCGCCTGGCCGGCCCAGCCGAACACCGAGCGCTCGCCGACGCCCCACAGGGTCGGCGTATTCCGGCCATTGGGATCGCCGTCGGCGACCACATCGAGGCCGACATAGGTCTTGTTGTTGGTATGCCCGGTCGAGAAGTGGCAGGTGGCGCAGGACGCCTTGCCACCGTCCGACAGGCTCACGTCGTTGAACAGCGCCAGCCCCTTCGCGGCGGGGTCCGCCTCGGAGAGGGGTGCAGGCGGAGTCGCGGCCGCCCCAACCGTGGTGGGCGGCGCCACGGGCGGCTCGGTCGCTGCAGCGGCGGGCGGGGCCTTCCGCTTCCTTGCTGCCGTGGCAACGTGCCTGACCCTGGGCCTGTGCGCCGTCTCGGCCGCGTGGACGGATTTCGGCTTCAACGCAGCTACGAGCATCTGAAGCAAGGTCGGCTTTCTCTCAACCGCGCGTCCCTCAGCCGCGTGCAGGTACGGTGCTGTCGACTTGTCGGCTGCTAGGGCGGGCAAGGCGAGCAGGCCGAGACACAGGACGACCGACCGCAGCCCAGTGAACGACATGATGCGCCTCCCCCCACCCCTGCTAGATGCAAGTCGTTATCGATAGCTTTTACGTCCGAAGTGGGACTGTGCGGGGGCAATGAATCGGCGCGGGCGGGATCGAGCGACAGCATCGTGCCGGCCTGACCACGTCTCATGGCGAGCAGGTCGCACTATCTTGCGCGAGAGGGCCATCGACCCCGGCTTGATCGACATCGTCGACCGCACACGCCTCACCCGAGGTGCCGCCCGCAGCCTGGCTCAAATTCGGCCTCGTGACGTCACCCGCGACATCGGCGAGCAGAGCGACAGCCGCAGCCAAGCGTGGTCACCTTCTGCCCGAAGAACTACGGAGGAGTGCGCCGGTTCGCTCTTGGACGCCAAGCCTGCCCATGGGGCCGCCGTACGATCTGCAAGCAGAAATTAGCACTTGATCCGCACAGTTCACGGCACGCGCAGCAACGCTGTCGAGGCGCAGGATGGAGCATCTGGCGGCCTATTGGTCGAGGGCAGAACTGGAGACGAACGGGATTCTGCTGCTGCACCTGATGGGTGCAGCGGCCGTCGGCCTGCTGCTGGGCTACGAGCGCACCTATCACGGACGCGCGGCCGGCATGCGGACCTACGCGCTGGTTTGCGTCGCATCGACCTTGTTGACGGCGATCAACGGCTTTCCCGGCAGCTGGTATGGCGGCATGGCGGTGTCGCCGACCGTCTCCGATCCGACGCGCGTGATCCAGGGCCTGATGACCGGCATCGGCTTCCTCGGCGCCGGCGTCATCATCAAGGACGGCTTCACCATCCGCGGCGTGTCGACGGCCGCCTCGATCTGGATGACATCGGCGATCGGCATCATCATCGGCATCGGCTTCTACGGCACCGCGCTTTGCGCCACGGCACTGTCCCTGGCCGCGATGACCCTGCTCGGCAAGGTCGAACAATGGCTGCCGCATCAGACCACGCTGTCGCTGTCGGTCGTCTATCGCCATGGCCTGCAACCGAGCGAGGCCGAACTGCGCGAATGCATGCGGGCCTATGGCTTCGACGTGCTGGACTGGTGCTACGAATACAGCGAGGCGAAGCGGCAATTCCATTTCGAGCTGGTGCTGCAGGCCGCCGGCCGGTTCGAGACCGCCCAGATGGCGCGCGACCTGTCCACGGCCGAGGACGTGGTCGAATTCCGCCTGGCGCCGTCAAGGGCATGAGGGGAGCAGGACGGAAGCATACGGCCGTCGATCGCAACTGGGCCGATCGGACAAGCCAGCGATGTGCCGCCCTCGAATTGGTTGAAGCTCCGGCTCGTCACCTTCGGCGCGTTGTAGCCACAGCAACGGCGATTCACACCGCCCGCCGGTTGGACATGCGACATCCCGGAGAGATCCGCGCATCGCAACGCATGCTATCTTGCGAGTGCTTGCCCTATCTCGCATATGGAGTCGCTCGATGTGGAAGGCGCTTTGGCGGACATGGACGATCGACAGACCCGCCCTCCTGGGTGACTGGTTGTGGGACGTCTTTGTCGTCCAGCTCGCGGCCTTCCTGGACCGGCTGACGCTGCGGCGGATCATCGCCTTCCTGCCGGTCATCATCCTCGTTGTGGCATATTATCACAGCATTCCGATCCCGCCCGAATTGATGCTGGTCGGCGATATCCTGGCCTATATCGATGTCTTCTCCGTCCTGCTCCTGGTCGGCATCCTCAGCCGCCTCACGACGATCCTGTTTCTCATCAAGCAGGCGACCGCGTCGATCGGACGCCTGGCGAACAGCCTGGCGACAGCGGCGCGCCGCTTGGATGGCCGGCATCGGCGCGAGCGCGGCACAAGCGTCCGGAGGCCCGTGACCAAGGGATCCAACAAGGAAAGCGACGGTCCGGCCATCGTGATTGGGATGGCGTGGGCATAGATCCATTGTTGCGTAGGAGGGCAAAAGCGACTTTGGCAGTCGGCGCGTGGCAGCATGCAGAGTCAGGCACGAGATGATGCAACAGACAACAGACCTGCTCCGTCAATCCGTCCTGCAGTTCGTCGCGGCGCAGACGACGACGCGCAGGCCGCTCTTCGACGAGACCGACGTCGCCCGCGACCTCGGCGTGGACGGCGAGGATGCGCGCGAATTCCTGCTTGCATTTCAACGGCAGTTCGAAGTCGACCTGCCCGACTTCGCGTTCGACCGTCATTTTGGACCGGAGGGCTTCACGTTGACCGGGTTTGTCCTACGGCTTCTCAGCTTGCGCCACCTACGGCAGCCCTTGACGATCGGAATGCTGGTCGAGGCGGCACGGCTCAGGCGGTGGCCTCACAACGGCGCGTAGCCGGGATGAACGGGGCGACATCCAGTGCCTGACGATGATGCGCTACTGGTATCTTCGCTTCTTAAACGCCGCTACGTCCGCGTTAGTCAGCTTAAACCACTCACCGTTCGCTCGCTTGTCTACGAAGCGACGATGCCAATATGCCTCGATGCCTGCGGGATCATCGGTGCGGATCGAGTGAACAAGCGTTGCGGCTTCGGGAAGAGCGATACGAATTTCTTTGACTCGGCGTTCCAATTCATCGCTGCGGCCAATTTTGTAGTGGGTACCGGATTTTATGAGGTAAACTAGACCTTCCCTCGAGTTGGTCGGAGTTTCGGCCTCCACTTTCTGGCCGAGCATCTGGACGATATCGTCGTATCCCGACCTGCCCTCCAACCATGCCCTGAGGTTCGAGATCAATCCCTCTTTTGATCCAAAATAAGAGTGGATTGCCTTCTCGTTCGGGAAGTCCTCGCGCTGCCGCCTGAACATCCGAATTTCCATAATGGTCGGCAGCCGCTTATAGTATCGGGCCGCTTCCACGAAGCTCGCCAGAATATGATCGGCCTCAGACTTACCTTGAAACTTGTTCGCCGCGTAGCCAGCCTCGGCTAGGGCATCACTCCAACGAGCCCAATACAGGCCGCGCCAAGTCCCCTCGGTAATGCCGGTTGCGCTCTCGAACGCGCGAACACCTTGAGCCTGACCGCCGTTAGCCTCCGCAAGTCTCTCTATTTCACTCAAGATTCTGGCGCGCATTGTCAATTTCTACAATTTATCGAGTCTGCTGCGAGAATACTCTATTTGAGGCCCGCTTGAGTAAGCAAGATTGCGCTGCAAACTCCACAGACCGTAGAGCCGGCGAGACGACGCGCGCCGATCATTTCAGTCGCCAATCACTTCGAGCAGGCACCGCGTGTCGCGAGAGCTCACGCGCGCTCCCCTTCACGAACCATCCTTCGTATGGGATCATCAACTCGATGTCCTCAGGCACGACGTCATAAAGCCCGGCATGCTCTCCGTCAGAAAAGAACTCGACCAGATATGCCGGCGGCCTGGAACGATGATCGATCACGATGGTACCTTGCGCGCCGATCGGAAGAGGTATGGTTGGCACCAACCTCCGAAGACGAACGACGTCGTACTCCCTGAACAGCCGCTTCCGCCGCCGGAGGCTCGCAAGGCAGGCTCGGAAAGTGCGGAACACGTGTAGCTCCGTATCAGCAACAGCGATACCGAAGGCCAGACCTATATATCGCCCCGTTCACGCTGGTTTAGCCGCCCGCCACGAGGTACTGACTGCATCAGGCGAGGATCTTCAACCCGTGCTTCTGGACGATTGTCAGCAGCTTGAGCGCCATGCCGCTCGGCCGCTTGGCTCCAGTCTCCCATTTCTCGATGGTGCTTTCGCTCGTATTGAGATATCGGGCGAACACCGGCTGACTGACATTGTTGGCCTCACGGAGCCGCTTGATCTGAGCAGGCTTCATTTCACTGGCGACGGCTAGATGACGGGAATCGAAGTCCCGCATCGTCGCCTTGTCGAGCGCGCCGACTTTGTGAAGCATCGTGGCGGACGAATGAAGCGCTTCCGAGAGGTCGCTCTTGAACCTATTTTTTTTCGTCATGACAGATCTCCACCAAGTCTTCGTCCGCCAGGAGTTGCGCGAGTTGTGCGCTATTCAATGCGGTATAGCTCTTTGCGAGAGTTCGGAAGTCTTCCAGCTCATCATCGTCGATGTTCGCTCTATCCTTCTTGGCGAATAGATATTCGTAGATCCAGTATCGACCGCTCTTGGCGAGGATGATGCTCCGGTGCATGTTCTTGTTCAGACGCTTCTTGAAGACCCCACCTCCCAGATCGTCAGCCTGGCCCTTGATGACTGCCTCGACGGCCTCGCAGAGCTCGATGTCCCTGATACGAGCCTTGCGTGCCGCCTTCGAGAACCATGCGGTTTTGAAAACTCGCTTGAATTGGCCAGCCATGGTTTTATATAGCACCAGGTGCTACAGATTTCAACGCGTACCTCTCGCACGGAAAAGCCTGTTTCCCTCGTCCGGCCAAGCTGATTTGCCCTATCCAGTCCTCGGCCCAAAAATATTCCTCTTTCCTTTTTTCCGAATTCATGCTTATCTCTGCGCATCCCGTCCCACACGAGGGACAGTTCGCGACCGTCACGGACGTCGGGTGCGGGATGCGGTGGGCGCTTTGGGCTGCGGCGTGAGCAATCATGTCGACGGACAGTCCCGAGGCGCACGGCCAAGCCGTGGGGTCCTGGCATCCCGATGCTGATGCCACGCTTGCGATGACGCCAATGCGTCGCGCGGGCAACGGCGACCAGAAAGCCCGGCGCACCGGGGAGACCACGGAGCAACCGTAGAGCCATCGCGCAGGGAAGGCCGGATGTCCGGCTCGTACCTGTGGTTCCTGCCGCCTGCATTTTTTTCTGCAGGCGGGCCATGGGTGCAGCCTGCACCCGGCCTTCCCTGCGCCTCTCGTCATCGAGGGGCGGCACGTCAGCAAAGCTCGGACGCGATCACGCGCCGCGAGGACGAAGTCGCATGAGCCATCACCTCCACGAGCGATCACCTTCGTTGAGTTGTCCGCAGCCGTTTGGTGTACCTCGGAACGCCATTTGCGGCACGCTTTGCGTTGTCACCCTCCCCTGGAGGGGGAGGGTCGGCGCGCGTCGCGGCAGCGATGCGCGGCGGGGTTGGGTGATGCCACGCGCACCGGCGCTCGTGGAGAGATCACCCCACCCCGCCTCGCATCTCGCTTCGCTCGTTGCGGGTCGACCCTCCCCCTCCAGGGGAGGGTCGCAGCGTGCCCGATCCGAGAGCTCCGCACGGTTGTGGGCTCGCGGCCGAACTCTGAGGCGGTCCTGCGAAATTACTTGGCATCACTCCGCCCGGAACCAGCCCGCCTGTCCGCTGCCCCCCGACCAACTGCGATACCCCTCCCCCCTTTCGTGGCCCCCGCTTTGGCGCTAAATGCACTGCACACGCCGCCTTCGAGGCGGCCATTTCAGCACGCCAAGACACGCGCAACGTCGCCCTTATTCGAGAGAAACGTCTCATCATGACTCGTATCGACGCCCATGGACTGAAGATCGCCCCCGTCTTGTTCGACTTCATCGCCAAGGAGGCCACGCCGAAGACCGGGATCGATCCGGACGCATTCTGGGCCGGCCTCAGCGCGATCCTGCGCGATCTCGCCCCGAAGAACCGCGAGTTGCTCGCCCTCCGCAATGCCCTGCAGGACAAGATCGACGCTTGGCACCTCGCCAACAAGGGCAAGGCCTTCGACCTCGGCGCCTACACCGCGTTCCTGAAGGAGATCGGCTACCTGCTGCCGGAGCCCGCGACCCACAAGGTCGAGACCGCCAATGTGGACGAGGAGATCGGCAAGATCTGCGGCCCGCAGCTGGTGGTGCCGCTGACCAATGCCCGCTACGCGCTCAACGCGGCGAATGCGCGCTGGGGCTCGCTGTATGACGCGTTCTACGGCACCGACGCCATCCCGCACGATCCGAGCGAGTCCGGCAAGGGCTACAACAAGGCCCGCGGCGACAAGGTGATCGCCAAGGCCAAGGCGTTCCTCGACGCCGCCGTACCGCTCGCCACCGGCAGCCACACCGACGTGACCGCCTACAGCGTGATCGCCGGCCAGCTCTCCGCCAAGCTGAAGAGCGGCAACGCCACCGCGCTCAAGAACGCCGACCAGTTCGCCGGCTACCAGGGCTCGGCCGACGCCCCCTCCGTGGTCCTGCTCGCCAACAACGGCCTCCACGTCGAGGTCGTGATCGACCGCAGCCACATCATCGGCAAGGACGATCCGGCCGGCGTCTCCGACATGATCCTGGAGGCCGCAGTCTCGACCATCCTCGACATGGAGGACTCGGTCGCCGCCGTCGACGCCGAGGACAAGGTGCTGGTCTACCGCAACACGCTCGGCCTGATGAACGGCACGCTGTCGGCCGATTTCGAGAAGGGCGGCAAGACGCTCACCCGCGCGCTGAACAGCGACCGCAGCTACACCACGCCGTCCGGCGGGACGCTCACCTTGCACGGCCGCAGCCTGCTGCTGATCCGCAATTGCGGGCACCACATGTTCACCGACGCCGTGCTCGACGCCAAGGGTGAGGAGGTGCCGGAGGGCATTCTCGATGCCGCCGTCACCGGCCTCCTGGCGATCCACGACCTCAAGAGCAACTCCAAGGTTAAGAACAGCCGCACCGGCTCGATCTACATCGTCAAGCCCAAGATGCACGGCCCGGACGAGGTGGCGCTCACGGTCGAGCTGTTTTCGCGCGTCGAGAAGCTGCTCGGCCTGCCCGAAAACAGCATGAAGGTCGGCATCATGGACGAGGAGCGCCGCACCACGGTCAACCTCAAGGCCTGCATCCAGCAGGCGTCCAAGCGCATCGTCTTCATCAACACCGGCTTCCTCGACCGCACCGGCGACGAGATCCACACCTCGATGGAAGCGGGTCCGATGATCCGCAAGAACGAGATGAAGGCGCAGCCCTGGATCAAGGCCTATGAGGACTGGAACGTCGATATGGGCCTGATCGACGGCCTGCCCGGCCATGCCCAGATCGGCAAGGGCATGTGGGCGGCGCCGGACAAGATGGCGGACATGCTGGCGCAGAAGGTCGGCCACCCGCAGGCGGGCGCCACCACCGCCTGGGTGCCGTCGCCGACAGCAGCGACGCTGCACGCCTTGCACTATCACCAGGTCAACGTGCACGCCCGCCAGGACGAGCTCGCCAAGGGCGGACCGCGCGCCAAGCTCGGCGACATCCTCACCATTCCGGTGTCGCAGTCGAACTGGGCACCGGACGACGTGCGCCAGGAGATCGACAACAACTGCCAGGGCATCCTCGGCTATGTCGTACGCTGGATCGACCAGGGCGTCGGCTGCTCCAAGGTGCCTGATATCCACGACGTCGGCCTGATGGAGGACCGCGCCACCTTGCGGATCTCCAGCCAGCATCTCGCCAACTGGCTTCACCATGGGGTCGTCACCAAGGAGCAGGTGATGGATTCGCTGAAGCGCATGGCCGTCGTCGTCGACAAGCAGAACGCCAGCGACGCGCTGTATCAGCCGATGGCGCCGTCGTTCGACGGCGTCGCCTTCAAGGCAGCCTGCGACCTCGTGTTCGAGGGCCGCACCCAGCCGAACGGCTACACCGAGTACATCCTCACCGCGCGGCGGCGCGAGGCCAAGCAGAACGAGAAGGCTTAGGCCCGACGTCACAAAGCCCCGGCGATCCGCCGGGGCTTTTTTTGATCAGCGAGAGGTAACATGATCCTCAGATCATATGACCGCGATGTAGCGAAGCAGCGAGATCACGCCGAGCACGATCACGACGACGCGGCAGATCTGCTTGGCCCGGCCGTCGATCGGCAACAGATTGATCAAATACAGAATGAGGATGACGACGAGGAAGGTGACGAGAGCACTGATGAGCATGGGAGTCCCCTGGGAGATGAAGAATGCGCTGGCGCTGTGGAGCTAACCCGCTCGGCGGCTTGCAGTTCCCGGGTCGGAACTTTGGCCACTCCGTTTTCTCCGTAGTTCCACGGACCCACCTCGCATTCAGTTCTTTACCGGTTTGCGGTCGAATGCCGGGAACCGGAGATCAAAATGTTGAATCGCCTGACCATTTCTTCATTGCTGAAGACGGTCATCGCCACCGCCGCCCTCGCCGTCGTCGCCCTCTTCTCGCTGAACGCCTGGAATTCCTGGAGCAGGCTGCAATCTGCCCAGCGGATCGCACGCGTTGCCGAAGTCTCGGGCGTCTTGTTCAAGGCCATGAACAGCATGCGCAGCGATCGTTCGACCACGATCCGCGTGCTGAATGCCGATCAGGCCATGGACGGCGACACCGAGAAATTCCTGCGCTCCGCCCGTGGCATCTACGTCCCTGCGCTGGACCGCAGTCTCGATCTGCTGCAAGGCATCGACTTCCAACAGAACCAGAGCCTGGTTGCCGACCTCGACCGGCTCAACAAGACGCTGACCGCGGAGCACAGCGAGTTCTGGACCGAGATCGTCAAGCCGAAGGCGGCCCGCCGCGCCGGCCTGCCCAAGGAGTATGGCGAGACGTTCGACGCGCTGCTGGTCCTGCTCGACAAGATCACGGTCAATATCGCCGCCAGCGTCAATCATCAGAGTGCGACCGTCGATCAGCTATTGATGATCAAGCAGATGGCCTGGCTGATGCGCAACACGGCTGGTGAAGCATCGCTCGTCGTCAGCAATGCGCTGACGGCCGGCAAGGTGTCGCCCGAAGCGGTGCTGGCCTACACCAAGCAGGTCGGCGGCGTCGATGCCGCGTGGAAGGCGGTCCAGCTCGCCACCTCCGGCATGAGCTTGCCGCCGGCGCTCTCCGCAGCGATGTCGGGCACGGAGCAGGCCTATTTCACGCCGGAGTATGCCGGCCTGCGCGAACGTCTGCTGGCAGCGGTGCAAAAGGGCGAGAAGCCCGAGCTGACGCCATATCAGTGGAGTCCGTTCTCCGTGAACAAGATGACGAGCGCGGTCGCCCTGGCCGAGGCGGCGCTCGACGCGGCCAAGGACCATTCCAGCGCGCAGCAGAGCACGGCGATGGAGTCTCTGATGCTCCAGCTGACGCTACTGCTCCTGGCCGTCGCACTGGGCGGCGCAGCGATCGCCGCCGTGAGCGGCCGGGTGATCCGGCCGCTGCACCGGATGCGCGATGCCATGCTCGCGGTCGCGGGCGGCGATCTCGGCGTCGACACCGGCTACACCCAGCGGCAGGACGAGATCGGCGCGCTTGCCAACGCGCTCGAGACGTTCAAGCAGCAGGCCAAGGACAAGCTCGCGATCGAGGCCCAGGAGCGCGAGCGCAACGCCGCGACAGTTGCGCGCCAGCGCGCGATCGAGTCCTACGTCGCGGAGTTCGAAAGTCTGGTGCGCGGGTCGCTGGAGCAGCTCGGCCAGGCCTCCACCGACATGCAGGCCACGTCGGCCGGCCTCACCAACGTGTCGCGGCAAACCAACACCCGCGCCGAGGTCGCCGCGAGGGCTTCGAACGACGCCTCGATGAGCGTGCAGACGGTCGCCTCCGCGGCGGAGGAGCTGAATGCGTCGATCGCGGACATCTCCAAGCAGGCTTCCCATGCCGCCGGCATCGCCAGCCGCGCGGTCGAACAGGCCCGCATGACCGACGACACGGTGCAGGGGCTGGCGCAATCGGCGAACCGGATCGGCGAGGTTGTCGGGCTGATCAACAGCATCGCCTCGCAGACCAATCTGCTGGCGCTGAATGCCACCATCGAGGCGGCGCGCGCCGGCGAGGCCGGCAAGGGCTTCGCCGTCGTCGCCTCCGAGGTGAAGACGCTCGCGAGCCAGACCGCGAAGGCGACCGACGAGATTTCCGAGCAGATCGCCGACATTCAACGTGTCGCCAATGACGCGATCGACGCCATCAAGCGGATCGGCGGCATCATCGGCGAGGTCAACGAGGTGGCGACCGCGATCGCCGCTGCCGTGCAGGAGCAAGGCGCGGCGACACAGGAGATCTCGCGCAGCACCCAGTTCGCTGCAGATGGCACCAAGAACGTCTCCGACAACATCACCGGCGTGAAGTCGGACGCAGACGCGGCTGCGGCCGCCGCCGACAACGTGCGCAATGCCTCAGAGACGCTGGAGAGCCAGAGCAGAAATCTTGGTCATCTGGTCAGGGACTTCCTCAGCAAGATCCGCGCCGCCTGACGGTCTCGCAGGATCAGTCGGACGCCATCACCGGCGCGCGCTCATACTTCGCGCGCAGCGCCGCGGGCGCCGGCGAGAAGTTCAGCTCGGCGCGCTTGCCGCTGCTGGTCCGGTTGGTGACCTTGAGGCCGTCGTCGCTGGCAACGACGTCACCCTTGCGCAAGGTCGGATCGTTGGCGATCGACACCTTGGCGAGGCCGAAATGGTCCTTGCCGTTGCAGGTGCAGCCGTCGACGATTTCGGTGCGATACTTGAATGCGTTGGGCAGCGCCGAATACGGCTTGCCGCCATCCGTCTCGGCGCCGTCGATCGAGCTGCCATAGACGATCTCGGTCTTGGCCGCCGGGCAGAAGCTGTTGCAGGCGGCCTCCTTGCTCTGGTCACCGGTGGCGCCGAGCGGGAAATAGCGGCCATCACAGGTGCGCACGCACCACGCGGTGCTGCCGCCACCGGAATAGACCGGCTGGCTGCGCGGCGCTGGACGCTGCACCGGCGGCGCCTCGTCGGCGAACGGCATCCGGGGCGCTTGGCGCTGCGGCGCATTGAAGCCGCCGAACAGCGCGGAGATAAAATCCTGCGCTCCCGCCGTGGTCGGCGCTGCCAACGCGCCCGCGGTTGCCATGGTTGCCACTGCGGTGGCAGCGAGGGCACGTCGGCCGTTCATGACACAACTCCCCGCTTAATTGACGGCCGCAACCGGCAGCGACATCGCCTGCCGCCCCGACGGCAGCGACGTCACGCGCGGCGCACGGCCGGCATTGGTGCGCGCCTGCAGCGAGGCGGCTTTCGGCAGCACGACGACCTTCGTCCCCACCTGCACCCGGCTGAACAGGTCGGAGACGTCCTCATTGGTCAGGCGGATGCAGCCCGACGACACGAATTTGCCGATTGTCGTGGGATCGTTGGTGCCGTGGATGCGATACTCGCTGGAGCCGAGATACATGGCCCGCGCGCCGAGCGGATTGCCCGGGCCGCCGGCCATGAAACGCGGCAGATAGGGCTGCCGCGCGATCATCTGCGCCGGCGGATGCCAGTCCGGCCACTCCGCCTTGCGTGTCACGGTCTGCACGCCGGCCCAGGTGAAGCCTTCGCGCCCGACGCCGACGCCGTAGCGCAATGCACGGCCGCCGCCGAGCACGTAGTACAGATAGGTGTTGCTCGTATCGATGATGATCGTCCCCGGCGCTTCCCGCGTATCGAGGTTGACGATCGTGCGGCGCAGACGGTCCGGCAGCCGGCTGTCCTCATCCTGCACCGCAGATGCCGTCGCCTCGTCCGGCGGAAATGCCTGCTGCTCGACCGACGCATATCCGAGAATCTGGGCGTGAGATGCAGTTGCACCTGCGAGCAAGAGGACCGCGACGCCGGCGATCAGCGAAGCCGTCCGCCGCGAATTGCGGCGATGGCCGGAAGCGAGCTGTGTCATGGAATGCCCCTGTCATGCGAGCATCGCGGTGCGATGCGTGATTACCTTCCAAACGCCGAACGTCTCGTCGTAGTTCCGGCTTCGGTGTGGTCGCCCTGCGTCAGTCAAGCGTGTGAGCTCTCACGTTTGCGCGACGGAACCGGATGCCCCCCCGGCTGTTAGATGACAAGTCACGCGAGCTGTGCGCGAACGACTCGATCGGGAGATTCATGGTGCGTGTACTTCCCACCGAGCGGCTGCTCGCCAGCGGGAACGACGATTCAGCCCTGAATGAAAGTCGCCAAGAATTACCTTCCGTGATCAGACGGGTTGACGTCGTCGCCATCGCTCTCATCATCCTCACGGCCGTCTGCGTGACGGGTGTCCTCTATGTCGCCCGGGGATTTTTTCTCCCGATCGTGATGGCGTTCGTGGTCGGCACCATGCTGTCGCCGGCCGCCAACTTTCTCGAACGCTTCCACGTGCCGCGCGGTGTGGGCGCCGTGCTGATCGTGCTCGCGGTTGCGGCAGGGCTCGCCTTCATCATCGGCCTGATCTCGGCGCCGGTGCTGGACTGGACCAATCGCCTTCCCGAGCTTGCCGCCACGCTCAAGTCGAAGCTGCACGTCTTCGATCGGCCGCTGGCGCTGTGGCACGAAATGCAGGCGGCCATCGGCGGCGGAAGCGCACCGGCCTCGGCCAGCCTGGAGCTGCCCAAATTCGATTGGGTTCAGCCGACGATCGAATTCCTGTCGCCGACCTTCACCGAATTCCTACTGTTCTTCGCCACGCTCGTGCTGTTCATCGCAAGCTGGCGCGATCTACGGCGGGCGCTGATCATGACCTTTGGTGATCACGAGGTCCGGCTGCGGACGCTCCGCATCCTCAACGAGCTCGAGCTGCACCTCGGCAACTACCTCCTGACGGTGACGCTCATCAACACCGGTGTCGGCATTGCAGCCGGCCTTGCCTGCGCCATCGCCGGCATGCCCAATCCCGCCGGCCTTGGGGCGCTTGCGGCGACGCTGAACTTCATCCCCATCATCGGGCCCATCGCGATGTTCGCGGTGCTCGTCCTGGTCGGCGCAATCGCATTCCCGACCTTGAGCGCCGGCATGGTCGCGCCCGCCATCTTCGCCGTGATCACCTTCATGGAAGGCCACTTCGTCACGCCGACCATCATCGGCAGGCACCTTGCGCTCAACGCACTCGCGGTGTTCATCGCGCTGGCATTCTGGACCTGGCTGTGGGGCCCGATGGGAGCCTTCCTCGCCTCGCCGCTCCTGATCGTCGCCCTCATCGTGAAGGAGCACCTGCTGCCGGACGATTCGCCGCAACTGCCGTCAGACTAATTCGGTTTCCACCGTCGGAACTTCGGCCGAGACGCAGCGTTTGTCGAGCAGACGCAATCACCTTGCTCCGGGAGCTTGCCATGCCACCGACTGACGGTGAGACCGCCCTGAAGGATCTCGTCGACAAAGCGAACTACGAACGCCTGCAGAAGGATGTCCACGCCGTGAAAAACGATATCGCAGCCCTCACCGAACAGATCACCGATGCGCTCAATGCTTTCGCGGGGCAGGCCAGCAAGCAGGCCCGCAGCGGCTATCGCCAGGCACGCGACAACGTGGACCAGACGTTCGACGACATGTCCGAGCGGGGCACCGCGATGTTTGGTGCAGCCCAGGATGCCGCAAACTCACTCGAGGAGCGGCTCGAGGACGTGATCTCCCATCGCCCACTTGCCACCGTGGGTCTTGCGCTCGGACTTGGATTCCTCATCGGCGCCGCTTGGAGACGCTAAGCGGCGGCCCCTGAAATCCAGAGGCTTGTCTTGTTTCGGCGCCGCGTCTTCGGCGCCGATTTGAGTTTGTTGCGCAGAAGAATGAGACGCCGAGGGTATTGACATGCTGCAGCGCCTGATTGCGGACTTCCAGGAATCGACCGGGCATGCCGTTCGGCTCACGTCGCTCGCGATCGCTGCAGCGGTCGGACTGTTCGTCACCACGAGCTTTCTGTGCGCCGCAGCTTTCGTCGCCGTTCTGAATCGATACGGGCTCGTGGCCGCGTGCCTCACCGGTGCCGCCATCTTCTTCGTGGTGACGTTGGTCGCCGCAATGAGCTACATGGCGCGCAAGCGCGCGATCGCGATCCGTGCCGCGCGGACCGCGGAAACGGCGCGGTCCGCAGTCCAGTCCGCTTTTGCAGACCCGATGTTGCTGGCGAGCGGCCTGCAGATCGTCCGCATGATCGGCATCAAACGGCTGATTCCCATTCTGGCTGTCGGCGGTCTGGCGCTCGGATTCATGGTCAGCCGCCAAGCGGTGGAGGAGCAAACGCCTGCGGAGTGAGGGCTGCCCCGACCGTCATTGCCCGGCGTTGATCGCCTGCTTACGCCTCGGACCGGGCGCGGCGCTGCTGTAGCTAAGTCACACACCGTCCCGGTTGCAGGCGCTTGGCGATCTCCGTCAGCACCGACACCGACGGCTCGCAGGCCACCGGGTGCTTGGCGGCCTTCTCGTTGCCGGTGGTGATGAGCTGCGATCCCTGCGGCGACGGCGGGGAGCCCGCGCTTACACCCATGGGGGTGACGGGGAGCCGCACCAGGAAGGAGGTATCCGCGAAAGCAGCCAGCTTGATCGATACAGTCTGTGACGGCGCCGCAGTACCGTTTTGGTTGGCGCGGTCAGACTTGGCGGCCCGGTTCACGTCATTCGCTGTTGCGACGATCGTCTCGCGAGTGGTGTTCTGAACCGCCAGGCTGACGCCAAGATCATGGCCGGAAGCCAGTTGCATTGCGCCTACGAGCATGGCGGACGCCGCAAGCGAACCCAAAACGGCAACTTTCTTGGTCTGCGACATGTCTCTGCTCCCCTCGCCGCAAGGCGATCGGCATACCAACGTAAGTCGCAGGAACCGGGTTCTCGGTCGGGCAAATCACTTAACCGTGTGTAAACTGCGGCGACATTCTTCAGCTTTATGGCGTCAAAAAATTCGGTCTCACACGGAACGACTTTTCGGGTCACGCGTCATCTCGGCAGCCGGTTATTCCCCCTGCCCCATTGACCGGCGACGCGGGGCACCGCCGTGGTGATGCCGGCGGTGCCCCGCATTCTTTTCTGATCCGCCCTTCCGGTCAGATCGCGGCCCCGACATTCGCGGCGCTTTATCCCCTTTTCGTCCCGGTTATATGTTGAAGCAGCGCGGCTGCGTTCATGGTCCGCGCGCGTGGGGGCAGGGATGCTGAGCTCGCTGGATCGCGTCGGCGTATGGAGAGGGTTTGGACTGGCGCTGGTTCTCGTTTGCCTGTTTCCCGGGATTGCAGCGGCCGACGGCGCCAGGGACACTTGGATCAAGAACCTCGTCGCACAATTGAAGGTTCAGCGTCGCTATCCGCTGCAGGCCTCGGATCAGGGCGGGACGGCCAAGGTCCTGTTTCACATCGACCGCGAAGGCCACCTGATCTCGGCGGTGCTGGCCGAAACGACCGGTGACCCCGCGCTCGACCAAGAAGCGCTCGCCATGGTGGAGCGAGCCCAACCATTTGCGCCACCGCCGCCGGAACTGGCGGACGGCGATCTCACTTTTCTCGTGCCGATCGTGTTCGCGCCTCGACGGACGTCCGCAATCATCCGGCTTGAGGAGACAACGTTGAAGCTCCAAGAGACCAAGCCGAATGACGCGACGCTGAAGGCACGGCTCGACGGCGTGTGCCGCGGCTGCTGATCTCGTCTTCGATGCTGCAACGAAATCCGGCGCGCTCCGTGAGGAACGCGCCGGGGCGACGTTGTGCGCGCGGCTTGATCAGGCCGCCGGCTTGGGCATCCTGTTGCGCGAGTTGCGCTGGAAGAAAAGAGCCTGGCTGGCGACTGCCGACACCATGGCCGGCTGGAACGGCTTGGAGATCAGGAACGCCGGCTCGGGCCGCTCACCGGTGAGGAAGCGCTCCGGATAGGCGGTGATGAAGACCACCGGAACCTCGAAGGTGCGCAGCAGCTCGTTCACGGCATCCAGGCCGGACGAACCATCGGCGAGCTGAATATCAGCCAGGATCAGACCGGGCTTCTTGTTCTTGGCGAGAGCCACCGCGTCGGCATGGGTTCGCGCCACGCCGATGACGTTGTGGCCGAGATTCTTGACCAGGCTCTCGAGGTCCATCGCGATGAAAGTCTCGTCCTCGATGATCAGCACATCGGTAGCGATTTCGGCAGCGAGCTCCCGTCCGGCGGCATCCGCCAGCCGGCGGGTTTCGGCAACGTCGATATCGAGGATGAAGGCCACTTCCTCCTCGGGAAAACCCTCGAGCGAGAGCAGCAGGAAGGCCTGGCGTGGCAAGGGCGTGATGTTGGAGAGCCGCCGCTCCGGCGGCATCGGCAGGGTCGCCACTTCGGCGTCGTCGTTGAGGGCCACCGAGTTCCAGATCTGCGTGAACAGCCGGAACAGCGCAGCCCGCGGTCCATAACGCTCGTCCAGCAGAGCCGGATCCTGAATCAGGGCCTCGAGCATCGCTCCGACATAGGCGTCTCCGGAACCCTGGCTGCCAGTGAGGGCCCTCGCATACCGGCGCAACAGCGGCAAATGTTCAGCAACAAGCTGTGATCGGCTCATCCCCACTCCATTCGGTCATCTGGGCTTCCCGCCCGGGTTCCATCATGGGCTGATTACGCCCGAACCGACGAAAAGTTCCCCAAACCCGTGGAACTTTTGTCGCCCCGTCGCATTAGTTCCCGGCAGACCCTCTCGGTGGCGAGAATAATTCTTGAAGCTTCAGGGACTTAACTCTCGGGGAAACGTGGAAAAGGTCATGAAAGATGTAAAGTCTCAAGCCAGCAAGAATGCGGCACCGCGCAAGCCCGGCGGACTGAACGCGGAAATTCAATCCAGGATCGGTCATCAACTCCGCGCGATGTACGACGACGTCGTCCGTCAGGGAGTGCCGGACCGCTTCGCGGAGTTGGTGCGGAAGCTTGATGCGCCGGCAGCACAGTCCCACGTGGAAAACGGCGGGGGATCCAACGACCAAACCGACGGGAGGGAGTGAATGCCTCTCACTGATTCCTTGCGGGACGATATCCTCGCGGCCGTCCCCAGCCTTCGCGCATTTGCGATTTCCTTAAGTGGTAACAGCGATCGCGCCGACGACTTGGTGCAGGAAACCCTGCTCCGGGCGCTGGCCAACATCGACTCGTTCCAACCGGGATCGAATCTGCCTGCCTGGCTGTTCACGATCCTGCGCAACCTGTTCCGCTCCGACTACCGCAAACGCCGGCGCGAAGTGGAAGATGCCGAAGGCAACTACGCCAAGACGCTCAAGACGCACCCCTCGCAGGGCGCGCATCTTGAGTTCGAGGAGTTCCGTGCGGCACTCGAGAAGCTGCCTCAGGACCAGCGCGAGGCACTGATCCTGGTCGGTGCATCGGGCTTCTCCTACGAGGATGCGGCAGCGATCTGCGGCTGCGCGGTGGGCACCATCAAGAGCCGCGTGAACCGCGCGCGCTCGAAGCTGGCAGCGCTGCTCTATGTCGAAGGCGCCGAGGATTTCGGCCCCGACGAAACCGTGCGGGCGGTGATCGGCGGCAGCGGCGGCTGATCAGCCAAGCCGTCGCAAACAAGCCAGCAAAGAGGCGGCTCCCGAAAGAGCCGCCTCTTCTTGTTGTTGAACTTGTTGTTGTTGAACAGTTTCGCCGGGCATCGTGCGCCTTGATATCCTGTTCACTGACGAGCCCGGCGAGCTATCGCGGCGGATGCACCGGCGCGGAGAACTGCTCGGTGCGGTCGCGCTCGGTCATGTCGATGACGGTCTCCATCGGAGCGGTCAGCTCATAGACATAGCTCGCCTCGGTGAAGAAGCGTTTTGACGTGCCACCGAGTGCTTCCGGCGCAACGCGATCGAGCAGGATCAGTCCGAAATCGCTGTCGGGCCGCCGCGTCGCTTCACTGGTATTCAATTCCTCCCAACGGAAGTGGAAGACGGCATTCGGCTCTTCGCCCGTCACCTCCCATCTGGCGGTGATGTGCGGGTGCTTTCCCACCAGCGAGAGGCCCTCGTCCGAGTGCGAGGCGAGTTCGAAGAACAGCAGCGAAAGGCTCTGCGCGGCACGCGCGCTCACGGTGATGTCGGGTCCGTTGACCGCAATCCTCTCGGCATGCGGGATGGCGCGAGCTTCGAACAGCCCGCGCAGCTGCACGCCTTGCCACTGGCTCTCGCTGAGCAGCGTGACGACGTTCGACATCGCATGGATCCGCCCGATCAGCAGCTCGCGCGCGACGTCCATGTCGCTGCCATGACGCAGCGTTCGCGTCACGATGGACTGGATCACCGCCAGGATGTTCTTGACCCGGTGGTTCAGCTCGTCGATGACCGCCGTCAGTCGGCGCTCGAAGCCGATCCGCACCTGGATTTCGCGGCTCAGGCGCAGATTGTTGTAGGCGACGTAGCCGAACAGGCCGCAGATGATGCCGGTGAGCGCCATCCCGATGACGCCGACGATCGCCGCGGTCTGTTGCGCACGCCGGACCGCATTGCTCTTGGCGTAATAGACCAAGGACCAGTCGTGATTGCCGAAGGCCACGGTGCGGGTCGACGACGGAGCAGGATCGTCCGGCCCGCGGGTCCGGCTCGTCACCGCTCCCTGATCATTGGCAACCAGCTCGTCCGACGCGTTGCGCGGGTCCTTCAACGCCACCGAGAACAACGACAGATCGTCATTGGTAAGCAGCAGCGGCCCGATCTCGTACGAAAACGTCACGAAGCCCGCCGGTGCAGTCGCGCCTTGCGGGACGACCGGGGCTGCCAGCACGATCCCGATCGGACCATCGCTCCGCACCAGCGGGGTGGGATCGGACGCAACCGGCTTGCCCTCAGCCATGGCCCGCGCGAGCATCGGTCCGACGATCGGCTGCCGGTCGAGGGCAATACCGGGAAGCTTGGAGGTCTCGGCATTGCGTGGCTCGAGATCCATCAGAACGTCCAACGGACGATCGACGTTCGGCCCGAGCGGCATGTCGTCGAAATTGCGAATGGTCGGATTCGGGAAGCCAGCCTGGCGCAGCTCGGCTTGCGCGATGGGGAGCTCATCCGGCCGCAGCCGTGCGATCCACGATGCCACCACGAAGTCGGTCTTGAACGCGTAGATCGACGATCGCAGCGGCTCCAGCATGTTGGCCTTGATCACGGAGGGAGCGCGGAACAGCCCGGAGGCCACCCGGGCCAGCAGCTCACGTTCGGTCAGCCGGTCCTGCACCAGGCTGGCATGGACGTCGATGGCGCGGGCCAGCGCAATGCGATCGAGCGCCAGCTCCTGGTCATGTACGCGGTAGGCAGCCAAGCCGGATAGCGCCGTCCCGAGCAGCGCGATCAAACCGATGATGACACCCAGCCGGAGCACTCGTTCACTCTGAAGTAAAGGGTTGGCGAAGGAGGAGACGAGTCATCCAATAACCGGGCCTGCAACTCAAGGACGCACCTCGGGCGATCGGAAGTGATCGGAGCGATCAGCGGATAGCGATCCCAGGATACCGGTGCATCGGCGCCGAGACGCCTTGGGCAAGGCGCACCCCGGGTCGAGGCAACACCCGAGGGCTCAAGTTGTTCCGGCCGGATGAGGCTTTTTTGCGTCGGTCATTGCAGCAGACGCATCGAGCAACGAAGAGCCGTGCGACGCAGATCAGTCCCCGCGCTCAGGCCGACGGCTTCAGACCGCCCTTGGCTTCGATGAAGCCGATGATCCGGTCAAGCCCCTGGCTCTTCTTCAGGTTGGTCATGACGAAGGGCCGTGCGCCGCGCATGCGCTTGGCATCCGTCTCCATCTTCTCCAGAGAAGCGCCCACATGGGGCGCCAAGTCAATCTTGTTGATCACCAGAAGGTCGGAGCGGGTGATACCCGGCCCGCCCTTCGACGGGATCTTGTCGCCCGCCGCGACGTCGATGACATAGATCGTGATGTCGGCCAGTTCCGGCGAGAACGTTGCCGCGAGGTTGTCGCCGCCGGACTCGATCAACACCAAGTCGAGCCCAGGAAACTTCGCGCGCATGTCGGCCACGGCTGCGAGGTTCATGGACGCGTCCTCGCGGATCGCGGTGTGCGGACAGCCGCCGGTCTCCACGCCGGCAATACGATCCGGGGTCAGCGATCCCGAGCGAACGAGAAACTCCGCGTCCCACTTGGTGTAGATGTCGTTGGTGATCGCGGCGATGTCGTAGTTCTCCCGCATCGATTTGCACAGGAGATCCATCAGCGCAGTCTTGCCGGATCCGACCGGGCCACCGACGCCGACGCGGAGCGGACCGTGAGACGATGCCATGTCATCTACCCTTCTATCGTTCGCGCGACCGCGCGGGGCCGTGATCGGAGCAACCCTTGCCCCGCTTCATCACGACCGAAACAGCCTTGTATATTGCGTCTCGTGATGAAGGCTGGCGAGATCGGCGCGGAATGTTGCGCCGCCGATGTCGTCGAGCGAGGCGAGCAGAGCGCGGTCCGCCGTCGCGGCGACGACAGGTTCCAATGCGGCGAGCACGCGCTGGCTGTCGGTCTGCCCCAACGGTACGAGACGGCTGCCGGCGGAAATCCAGTTCGACGTGACCGCGTGCAGAAAGCCGTGCAGCAGGGCCGCCAGAGGAACGCCATGAAGCGCGCCGACCAGCCCCACGGCGACCGGGTAGACGATCGTCTCGCATTGCGCCACCGCCTCGTCGAGACCTGCGCTGTTCCAGGCTGACCGTGCGATCTCGACGAAGGCACGGCCCTGCGCGGTGGTTTCGAGCTGACGTTCGCGCGACGGTACGAAAGCCGCCGCGAGCTCGGCCACCTCGCGGAGGCTGGTCCTGTCGTCCAGCTCGACCGCGCGATACGCGTGCGCGAGGAAAGCCGCATCGCAGAAGCCGGAGCCATTGGTCAGCATCGTCGCAAGCCAGCCGCGCAGCCCCGCCGCATCGCCGATGTCGCCCGCCTCGACGGCCCATTCGATGCCGCTCGAATAGGAGAAGCCGCCGATCGGAAACGCCGGCGACAGCCACGTCAGCAGCCGATACAGCGCGGCCGAATCCGCGGCGCTGATCGAGGCCGGCCGAAGCTCCGGCTCATTTGTGCTCGTGAGCATGGGAATGACCGTGATCGTGATGGTCATGGCCGCAGTGCTCGTCATGCACGTGATGATCATGCGCGTGGCCGTGGTCATGGCCGTGATGCGCATGATCGTGCCCGGCATGATCGTGATGATGATCGTGGCCGTGTTGATCATGATCATCATCGCCATGCGCATGGCTCGGCTCGGCGTAAGCACCGCCTTCCGGATCGAACGGCGCCTCGATCTCGATGACACGCGCGCCGAGACCCTTGACCATGGCCTCGATCACGTGGTCGCGGCGGATGCGCAGGCTCTTGGCCAGGATCTGCGTCGGCAGGTGCCGGTTGCCGAGGTGCCAGGCCAGCCGCACCAGGTGATGCGGATCAGCGGCGCGGATCTCGAGCAGCGGCTCGGCCGCCGCGACGACCTCGATCAGCCGGCCGTCCTCCAGCACCAGCGCATCGCCACCGCGCAGTGCGGTGGCGTGCTCGAGGTCGAGCAGGAACTCCAACCCGCGCGTTCCGGTCATGGCCAGCCGCCGCCGATGCCGGTCGTCGAAATCGAGCAGGACGGAATCGGCGGCAGCCTCTTTCCAACGATGCTGCCCAAACACGCGTGTCGCGCGGATCATGCTGAAACCCTCATTCTCTTTTTCCGCTCAGCGGACATCGACCTTCTCAGGCGTGATGATCTCGATCTTCGGCGGGGCCGACATGCATTTGACCGCGACGCGCCCGAACGTCTTCATGTGCTCGGTCGCGCGGTGCGGCACCAAGGCCTCGGCGTTCTCCCACTGCTCGACGAACACCATCTTGCTCGGATCGGTGACGCTCTCATGCAAATCATAGGCGATATTGCCGGGTTCTTTGCGGGTCCCCGCAATGCAGGCGGTCGCAGCGGCGATGAATTCCGCACGGGTTTCGGGCTTGATGGTCAAGGTGGCAACGACATAGATCACGAACTCGTCCTCCCGGTACTTTTCTGGTTCTGGTACCGGGCGGAAGCTTAGTACATGAAGTAGCGCTGCGCCATGGGCAGCACCTCGGCCGGCTCGCAGGTCAGGAGCTCGCCGTCGGCGCGCACCTCATAGGTCTCCGGATCGACCTCGATGTTCGGCGTCGCATCGTTGTGGATCATGCTCTTCTTCGAGATCCTGCCGCGGGTGTTCTGCACTGCGTAGAGCTTCTTCGAAAGGCCAAGCTTGCGGGCGAGTCCGCCGGTGACGGCCGCCTTCGAGGTGAAGATCACGGACGATGCCGTCAGCGACTTGCCGAAGGCGCCGAACATCGGCTGGTAATGCACCGGCTGCGGGGTCGGGATCGAGGCGTTGGGATCGCCCATCGGCGCGGCGACGATGGTGCCGCCCTTGATGACACAGTCCGGCTTGACGCCGAAGAAGGCGGGCGACCACAGCACGAGGTCGGCGAGCTTGCCCTTTTCGACCGACCCGATCAGCTTCGACACGCCATGCGCGATCGCCGGGTTGATCGTGTATTTAGCGATGTAGCGCTTGACGCGGAAATTGTCGTTGTCCTTGCCCTTGTCTTGCGGCAGCGCGCCGCGCTGCTTCTTCATCTTGTCGGCGGTCTGCCACGTCCGGATGATGACCTCGCCGAGCCGGCCCATCGCCTGCGAATCCGACGACATCATCGAGAGCGCGCCAAGATCGTGCAGAATGTCCTCGGCTGCGATCGTCTCCTTGCGGATGCGGCTTTCGGCAAAGGCGAGGTCCTCGGCAATGGACGGATCGAGATGGTGGCAGACCATCAGCATGTCCAGATGCTCGTCGATCGTATTGCGCGTGAACGGCCGGGTCGGATTGGTCGAGGACGGCAGCACGTTCTTCAGGCCGGCGACCTTGATGATATCAGGCGCGTGCCCGCCGCCGGCGCCTTCGGTGTGGAAGGCGTGGATGGTGCGGCCCTTGAAGGCCTTGATCGTATCCTCGACGAAGCCCGACTCGTTCAGCGTGTCGGAGTGCAGCATCACCTGGACGTCGTAATCGTCGGCGACCGAGAGACAATTGTCGATCGCCGCCGGCGTCGTGCCCCAGTCCTCGTGCAGCTTCAGCGCACAGGCGCCGGCCTTGACCATCTCGACCAGCGCCGCGGGGCGCGAGGCGTTGCCCTTGCCGGAGATGCCGAGGTTCACAGGAAACGCATCGAACGACTGCATCATCCGGCCGATGTGCCACGGGCCGGGCGTGCAGGTGGTCGCGAAGGTCCCGTGCGAGGGGCCGGTGCCGCCGCCGAGCAGCGAGGTGACGCCACTCATCAGCGCGTGCTCGATCTGCTGCGGGCAGATGAAGTGGATGTGGCTGTCGAAGCCGCCGGCGGTGAGGATCTTGCCCTCGCCTGCGATCACGTCGGTGCCCGGGCCGATCACGATGGTGACGCCGGGCTGGATGTCCGGATTGCCGGCCTTGCCGATCGCAGAGATCATGCCTTCCTTGATCGCGACGTCGGCCTTCACGACACCCCAGTGATCCACGATCAGCGCATTGGTGATGACCGTGTCGGCGGCGCCCTGCTTGTTGGTCGCCTGCGACTGGCCCATGCCGTCGCGGATCACCTTGCCGCCGCCGAACTTCACCTCCTCGCCGTAGGTGGTGAAGTCCTTCTCGACCTCGATGATCAGGTCCGTGTCGGCGAGCCGGACCTTGTCGCCGGTGGTCGGGCCGAACATGTCGGCATAGACGGAACGCTTGATCTTGACGGACATCGATGGCCCCCACTCAGCTCTGCTTGTCTTGATTTCGAGACGCTGGCGAACCGCTCACAGCGTCCCCCGCGCGTTGGCAACCGTCTCGTCGAACAGCGCATCGAGCCGCACGTTCACGCCGCGGCAGCCGGCGACGACCTGCTCGGCCCAGCCGAGATACTCCATCAGCTCCAACTGCTGCTCGAGGTCCGGCTCGAAGAAGATGCGCGCGCGGATATTGCTGATCTTGTCGGCGATCTTGATCTGCTTAGCACCAGCCGATTTGCCGGGAGCCGCGATGACCTGGACCGCGCGCCGCTCGCTCTTCGGCAGGGTCATGTCGTCGGTGACCTCCTCCACCATCCCGGCGACGCGCGGGCCGAAGCGCTGCGTCAGCTCGTCGTGGGTGGTGTCGGTGTCCTCGATGGTGTCGTGCAGCCAGCCGGCCGCGACGAGCTCGGCGTCCTCGCCGTCGCAGGTTGCCGACAGGATGTTCGCGACCTCGGCGAGATGATTGATGTAAGGCTCCTCGTCGCGGCCCTTGCGCTGCTGGCCGGCATGACGGCACGCCGCCAGTTCGGCGGCTTCGGAGACGAGGCGTAATCCGGTCAGCATCGTCTACAGCTTGCCCATGACGTCGCCGCGGAAGCCGTAGACGGTGCGCTTGCCGGCGAGCGCGACCAGTTGCACGTCGCGGGTCTGGCCTGGCTCGAAACGCACGGCCGTGCCGGCCGCGATGTCGAGGCGCATGCCGCGGGCTTTTTTCCGGTCGAATTTCAGCGCCGGATTGGTCTCGAAGAAGTGGTAGTGCGAGCCGACCTGGATCGGGCGGTCGCCGGTGTTGGCGACCGAGAGCGTCACGGTCTTGCGGCCGGCATTGAGCTCGATGTCGCCGTCCTGAATGAAGAGTTCGCCGGGGATCATGAGTTACCTCGCAGGTTTCCACTGCGTCATGGCCGGGCTTGACCCGGCCATCCACGTTTTTCCATTCAGATCGAACAGCGTGGATGCCCGGGTCAAGCCCGGGCATGACGACCGAAAGAGTTGGGCTCGCTTCACCGGATCGGCTCGTGCACCGTGACGAGCTTGGTGCCGTCCGGAAACGTCGCCTCGACCTGGATGTCGTGGATCATCTCGGGGATGCCGAGCATCACCTGGTCGCGGGTCAGGACCTGGGCGCCGGCCTGCATCAAATCGGCCACGGTGCGGCCGTCGCGCGCGCCTTCCAGGATGAAATCGGAGATGATCGCGACCGCCTCGGGATGGTTCAGCTTGACGCCGCGCTCGAGTCTGCGGCGGGCCACGATGGCCGCCATCGAGATCAAGAGCTTGTCCTTTTCGCGGGGAGACAGGTTCATGCGGACTCTCTGGTGATCGCCTTCTGGTAATCGTCGGTTTGTAAACGTCTAGTTGAGCCACAGCCGCGGCAGCGGCCTATTCGAAGCACAGCCGAGCACCGCCATCATGTCGGCGCGCAGACTCGCGGCATCTTGGGCACAGAAGCGCGCCATTGCAAATCCATTCCAGGCCGACAGCCCGGCCTCGCCCCGGAAGGCCGGCAGGCTCTCCCTGATACGCTCGACCAGCGCGGCGTCCCCGGGCACGATAAGCGCGGTCCCGATCGCCGCGCCGCCCTTGGCGATGGCGGGCTGCGCAAGCTTTGCGCCGATGTCGCCGTCGAGGCGGATCGTTTCGGCGAACACGAGCTTACCGCCGCGCCGAACCCGCCAGCGATCGACGAACTCGCCCTCCCGCATCGTCTCCCCCATGGCTGTGCGCCCGAACACGACGATCTCGCAGAGCAGGAGGGAGGCGGTATCGGCAAGGTCGATGTCGATGCGGCGATGGATACGGGCGCGGTCGAACAGGATGGTCTCCTGCGGCAGCCAGGAGATGTGCGCGTTCGCCGCGGCCGTCAGCGCAATGTCGAGCTCCGCCGGCTTTCCGGCCGCGCGGTAGACCTTTTCCGCTGCGGCGCTCGAGAGCGTCACGCGGCTGCCTTCGCCGGCCGCGACCTCGATTGCGAAACGATCGCCGCCGGCGATTCCGCCCGCGGTATTGACGAACATCGCCGACAGACTGTCGTCCTCGGGCGAGGGAAAGCGCACCCGCAGCGAGCCGGATTCATGCAGATGATGACGCCGCGTCATGCCGTCCTGCAGCCGCACGTCGAAGCGCACCGCGCCGCGGGCGCGGTTGGCCTCGAAGATGTCGGCAGCGGCGTCGGCGGGATCGGCCCGCATCGATCCCCTCCCCCTGGGACCAGACGCGGGGCGAGTCCGCGTCGAGAAGCTACGTGATGATCAGAGCGCCATCTGGCGGCTGATCTCGGCCGGATCGAGGTTGGCGCGGGTGCAGGTAAATTTTACCGCGCCGCGATCCATGACCGCGAAGTTGTCGCCGAGTTCGCAGGCAAAGTCGAGATACTGCTCGACCAGCACGATCGCGATGTTGCCGAGATTGCGCAGATACGAAATCGCCCGGCCGATGTCCTTGATGATCGAGGGCTGGATGCCCTCGGTCGGCTCGTCCAGCAGCAGGACCTTTGGCCGCATCACCATGGCGCGGCCGATCGCGAGCTGCTGCTGCTGGCCGCCGGAGAGATCGCCGCCGCGCCGACCGAGCATCGATTCGAGCACCGGAAACAGCGAGAACACGTCATCGGGGATGCTGCGGTCGGCGCGCTTCAGGGGGCCGAAGCCGGTCTTGAGGTTCTCCTCGACCGTCAGCAGCGGGAAGATCTCGCGGCCCTGCGGCACGAAGCCGATGCCCTTGCGCGCCCGCTCATAGGGCTTGAGATGGGTGATGTCGGCGCCGTCGAAGGTGATGGTGCCGGAGGCCAGCGGATACTGCCCGACCAGCGCCCGAAGCAGCGAGGTCTTGCCGACGCCGTTGCGGCCGAGCACGCAGGTGACCTTGCCGGGCTCCGCCGCGATCGAGACGCCGCGCAGCGCCTGGGCGGCGCCGTAATAGAGGTTGATGTTGTCGACGGTGAGCATCAGCGACCTCCGGCCGCTGATGGGCGAATGGCGAATGGCGAATAGCGAATAGATTGAATTCTCTGCGTCATCGTCCCTTGCCCTATTCGCTACTCGCCATTCGCCGGCCGACTAACGGCCCAGATAGACCTCGATCACCCGCTCGTTCGACGACACCTGATCGATGGTGCCCTCGGCCAGCACCGTGCCTTCATGCAGGCAGGTGACCTTGACGCCGAGCTCGCGCACGAAGGTCATGTCGTGCTCGACGACCATGACGGTATGATCCTTGTTGATTTCCTTGAGCAGCTCGGCGGTCTGATGCGTCTCGACGTCCGTCATGCCGGCCACCGGCTCGTCGACCAGCAGGAGCTTCGGGTCCTGCGCCAGCAGCATGCCGATCTCCAGCCACTGCTTCTGGCCATGCGACAAGCTGCCGGCGAGCTTGCGCCTGAGGTCCTTGAGCCGCACGGTTTCGAGCACCTTGTCGATCTGCTCGGCTTCGCTTCTCGATCCGCGCCAGAACAGCGTGCCCTTGACGCTGTGGTCGACATTGAGGGCGAGCAGCAAATTGTCCTCGACCGACTGGCTCTCGAACACCGTCGGCTTCTGGAACTTGCGGCCGATCCCGAGCTCGGCGATGCGGGTCTCGTCGAGGCGAGTGAGATCCGTCTTGCCGTCGAACAGCACCGTGCCCTCGTCGGGCTTGGTCTTGCCGGTGATGATGTCCATCATCGTGGTCTTGCCGGCGCCGTTCGGGCCGATGACGGCGCGCATCTCGCCGGGCTCGAGCGTCAGCGAGAGATTGTTGATGGCGTGGAAGCCGTCGAAGGAGACGTGCACGCCGTCGAGATAGAGCAGCGACGACGTCGCGCGGGTATCCATCACGTTCATGCGCTCACTCCGCCATCTTGGGTTCGGTGACGCCGTCCTCGCGGGCGGCGCTCTCGGCGTTGGGCGTCTTGGTGCCGAGTTGATCCCACCACGTATTGAACGTGCCGATGATGCCCTTGGGCAGCAGCAGGGTGACGAGCACGAACAATGCGCCGAGCATGAACAGCCAGTACGGTGCCAGCACGCCCGAGGTGAAGAACGTCTTGGCGTAGTTCACGACGACGGCGCCGAGCGCAGCGCCGACCAGCGTGCCGCGGCCGCCGACCGCGACCCAGATCACGGCCTCGATCGAATTGCCGGGCGCGAACTCGGATGGGTTGATGATGCCGACCTGAGGAACGTAGAGCGCACCGGCGACGCCAGCCATGCACGCCGACAGCGTGAACACGAACAGCTTGTAGGACTCGACGCGATAGCCGAGGAAACGCGTCCGCGACTCGGCGTCGCGGATCGCGATCAGCACCTTGCCGAGTTTCGACGACACCACGGCCCGGCAGATCAGGAAGGCGAGAATGAGCGCGACGCAGCTCAGCGCGAACAAGGCGGCACGGGTGCCCTCCGCCTGGACGTTGAAGCCGAGGATGTCCTTGAAGTCGGTCAGGCCGTTGTTGCCGCCGAAGCCGAAATCATTGCGGAAGAAGGCGAGCAGCAGCGCGTAGGTCATCGCCTGGGTGATGATCGACAGATACACGCCGGTGACGCGCGAGCGGAAGGCGAGCCAGCCGAAGCAGAAGGCGAGCAGGCCGGGCACCACGAGCACCATCAAAGCTGCGAACCAGAACATGTCGAAGCCGTGCCAGTACCAGGGCAGCTTGGAATAGTTCAGGAACACCATGAAGTCCGGCAGGATCGGATTGCCGTAGACGCCGCGGGTGCCGATCTGGCGCATCAGATACATGCCCATCGCATAGCCCCCGAGCGCGAAGAACGCGCCGTGACCGAGCGAGAGGATGCCGCAATAACCCCAGATCAGGTCGATGGAGAGCGCCAGGATGGCGTAGCAGACATATTTGCCCCACAGCGCGACCAGATAGGTCGGCACCTGCAGCGCCGAGCCGGCCGGCAGCAGCAGGTTGGACAGCGGGATCAGGATGCCGCAGGCCGCAACGATCAGCACGAAGATGGTCGCGGCGCGGTCCAGCGACCTCGTCAGCATATGCGGCATCATGCTTCCACCGCCCGGCCCTTGAGCGCGAACAGGCCGCGAGGGCGCTTCTGAATGAACAGGATGATCAGCACCAGGATCGCGATCTTGCCGAGCACGGCGCCGGCGACCGGCTCCAGGAACTTGTTGGCGATGCCGAGCGTGAAGGCGCCGACCAGGGTGCCCCAGAGATTGCCGACCCCGCCGAACACCACGACCATGAAGGAATCGATGATGTAGCTCTGGCCAAGGTTGGGGCTGACATTGTCGATCTGCGACAGCGCCACGCCGGCGATGCCGGCGATGCCCGACCCCAGCCCGAAGGTGAGCGCATCGACGCGCGAGGTGGCGATGCCCATCGACGCCGCCATGCGCCGGTTCTGCGTCACGGCGCGCATTTCCAGACCGAGCGCGGTGTAGCGCAGCATCGCGAGCAGGATCGCGAACACGGCCATCGTGAAGCAGAGGATCCAGAGCCGGTTATAGGTGATGGTGATCTGGCCGAGCTCGAACGCGCCGCTCATCCAGGAGGGATTGCCGACTTCGCGGTTGGTCGGGCCAAACGCGGAGCGCACCGCCTGCTGCAGGATGAGCGAGAGGCCCCAGGTCGCGAGCAGCGTCTCGAGCGGCCGCCCGTAGAGGAAGCGGATGATGGTGCGCTCGATCAGCACGCCGATGGCTCCGGCCACCAGGAAGGCGAGCGGCGCGGCAATCAAGAGCGAGTAGTCGAACAGCGCCGGATAGCTGGTGCGGATGACCTCCTGGACCACGAAGGTGGTGTAGGCGCCGAGCATCACCATCTCGCCATGGGCCATGTTGATGACGCCCATGACGCCGAAGGTGATGGCAAGCCCGATGGCGGCCAGCAGCAGCACCGAGCCGAGCGACAGGCCGTACCAGGCATTCTGCACGCCGGACCAGATCGCGAGCGAGCTCTGGATCGAAGCGACGGCACCTGCCGCGGCCTTGGCGACGCTTGCGGGCTGATCGCCACTGCTGATCTCGGTGAGCAGCGCCAGCGCCTCCTGGTCGCCGCGCGCCTTCACGGTGGCTACCGCTTCGAGCTTGTCCACCTCGCTGGCATCGGACTTGAACAGGAGAATTGCGGCGCGGGCCTCGGCGAGCGCCTGCTTGACCGAACGATTGGTTTCCTTGGCGAGCGCCGTTTCCACGGTCGGCAGCGTCGCCTCGTCATGCGATTTGAACACCGACTTGGCGGCCGACAGGCGCGTGTTCACGTCCGGCGACAGCAGGGTCAGGCCGCCCAACGCGGCGTCGACGCTGCGGCGCAGGCGGTTGTTGAGGCTGACCGCCGCGGCGTTGTCGGGCAGCTTGTCGACGGCGGCGCCGGTGGCGGCATCGATGATCTTGCCGTCGGTCTGCTTGACATAGACCTTCTTGGTGTCGGCATCGAACATCAGCCGCTCATCCTGCAGCGCGCTGATGATCGGATAGGCCAGCGGATTGCCCGACACGGCGATCTCGCCCACCGCATCATCGGTGTCGGAGAAATCGTCATTGGCGAACTTGGCGACGGACTCTTCGAAGCTGGCCGCGAATGCAGGCGCGGCCACGGCAATCAGGACAATAGAAAGAAGAATGCGACGAAGAATCGCGCGAACAATTGCAGGCACTGGACAACCCCGGCAGGAGGAAGTGAGAAGGCGGCGCTATCCACCGCCTTCTCCAGTCGTGACTTGGACGTCAGATCGATCTCAGGTGCCCGAGCCCAGGCACTTGTTGGTCTTGACGTTGAAGTTGCCGCACTTCTTGCCGACCCAGTCGCCGATCAGGTCCTTGGAACCCTCGAGCTCCTTCGACCAGGCGTCGCCCGGGACGAGGTCCTTGGTCTTGTAGACGACGCTGAACTGGCCATCGCCCTTGATCTCGCCGATGAACACCGGCTTGGTGATGTGGTGGTTCGGTAGCATCTTCGACACGCCGCCGGTCAGGTTCGGGGCCTCGGTGCCAGGGAGGGCGTCGATGACCTTGTCCGGATCGGTCGACTTCACCTTCTCGACCGCCTTCACCCACATGTTGAAGCCGATCACGTGCGCTTCCATCGGGTCGTTGGTCACGCGCTTCGGGTTCTTGGTATAGGCCTGCCAATCCTTGATGAACTTCTCGTTGGCCGGGGTTTTGATCGACTCGAAGTAGTTCCAGGCGGCGAGATGGCCGACCAGCGGCTTGGTGTCGATGCCGGCGAGCTCTTCCTCACCCACCGAGAACGCGACGACCGGGATGTCCTTGGCCTTGATGCCCTGGTTGCCGAGCTCCTTGTAGAACGGAACGTTGGCGTCGCCGTTGATGGTCGAGACCACCGCGGTCTTCTTGCCGGCCGAACCGAACTTCTTGATGTCGGCGACGATCGTCTGCCAGTCCGAGTGACCGAACGGCGTGTAGTTGATCATGATGTCGTCCTGAGCCACGCCCTTCGACTTCAGGTAGGCTTCCAGGATCTTGTTGGTGGTGCGCGGATAGACGTAGTCGGTGCCGGCCAGCACCCAACGCTTCACCTTCTCTTCCTTCATCAGGTAGTCGACCGCCGGGATCGCCTGCTGGTTCGGCGCCGCACCGGTGTAGAACACGTTGCGCTCGCTCTCCTCGCCCTCGTACTGGACCGGGTAGAACAGGATGCTGTTGAGTTCCTTGAATACCGGCAGCACCGACTTGCGCGACACCGAGGTCCAGCAGCCGAACACGACCGCGACCTTGTTCTTGGTGATCAGCTCGCGCGCCTTCTCGGCGAACAGCGGCCAGTTCGACGCGGGATCGACGACGACGGCCTCGAGCTTCTTGCCGAGCACGCCGCCCTTCTTGTTCTGTTCGTCGATCAGAAACAGGATCGTATCCTTCAGCGTGGTTTCGCTGATGGCCATGGTGCCGGACAGAGAATGCAGAACACCAATCTTGATGGTGTCGTCGGCAGCCATGGCCGGGCCGAAGCCGGCGACGCCGAGCGCCAGGCCGGCAGCAGCAGCCAGCCAGCGACGGCGGCTGAATGGCGCCGTTAATTCCTGAGTGAGTCGAGTAAGCATGAGGTAATATCTCCCTGACGCAGACGTGCTTCACAGCCAAGGCGGCCGGCGGTCTGCGGCGGAAGAATCGCAAGAAGCATGCCATGCCGTTCACATCTCGTAAGCCATTGATCCCAATCTGGAACTTTGGCCAATCGCAACGGAAGGTCGCAATCTCGTGCCGCCGGTTTAGGCAGGCACGGTGATCATTCGGCTGGCATCGAGCACACGATTTATGCACTTTGTTTTGAATGGCTAAAATTAAAGCAGCAGAGTACCGGCTCAATCGCCGATCCGTTGCGCACCGGCCTTGAAAGTGCCGCCAGTCTGTTCCATATATCTGATAGATCGAGGCGAATCGGCCGGATCTTTGCAAGCCGCGTGTTCTTTAGCTCGTTCAGAGCTTCTGGCTTCGCATTCTCACCCATCCAATCTCGACGCTCCAAACACGCGGGTGTCTCTTCAACCACCCACCCGCGTCCGGCTGGCTGCCGACACGGGCCTCATCCTCTTATGGAAAGCCCAATCTTTTGACATCCTTTCAGGATTTTAACCTCGCCGACGCGCTGACGCGCGCGCTGAAGGAAGAGAACTACACCACCCCCACCCCGATCCAGGCACAGACCATCCCGCTCGCCCTCGAAGGCCGCGACGTGATCGGCATCGCCCAGACGGGAACCGGCAAGACCGCCTCGTTCGCCCTGCCGATCCTGCACCGCCTGCTGCAGAACCGGATCAAGCCGCAGCCGAAGACGGCGCGCGTGCTCGTTCTGAGCCCGACCCGCGAACTGTCCGGCCAGATCCTCGACAGCTTCAACACCTATGGCCGCCACATCCGCCTGACCTCGGCGCTCGCGATCGGCGGCGTGCCGATGGGACGCCAGGTCCGCGCGCTCATGCCGGGCCTCGAGGTGCTGGTCGCCACGCCTGGCCGGCTGCTCGACCTCGTCCAGGGCAACGCCGTGAAGCTGAACCAGGTCGAGTTCCTGGTGCTCGACGAAGCCGACCGCATGCTCGACATGGGCTTCATCAACGACATCCGGAAGATCGTCGCCAAGCTGCCGATCAAGCGGCAGACGCTGTTCTTCTCGGCCACCATGCCGAAGGACATCGCCGAGCTCGCGGACGCCATGCTGCGCGACCCCGCGCGGGTCGCGGTGACCCCCGTTTCCTCGACGGTCGAGCGCATTGCCCAGCGCGTGATCCACGTCGACCACTCGGCCAAGCCGAACCTTCTGGCTCAGTTGCTCAAGCAGGAGCCGGTCAACCGCGCGCTGGTGTTCACCCGTACCAAGCACGGCGCCGACAAGGTCGTGAAGAGCCTGGAAAAGGCCGGCATCCCCGCCCAGGCGATTCACGGCAACAAGTCACAGAACCACCGCGAGCGCACCCTCGCAGCGTTCCGCACCGGCGAGATCCGAACCCTGGTCGCAACCGACATCGCGGCCCGCGGCATCGACGTCGACGGCGTCAGCCATGTCGTGAATTTCGACCTGCCCAACGTGCCGGAGACCTACGTCCACCGCATCGGCCGCACGGCACGCGCCGGCGCTGAAGGCATCGCGATTTCGCTCGTCGCCGGAGCGGATGAGCTGTCCTACCTTCGCGACATCGAGCGGCTGATCAAGATCTCGCTGCCGCGCGACGATCGCCGCACGCCGGGCCTCCGCGAGGCCGCGGCACCGGCCAAACCGCCTCAGCGTGGCGGCCGTCCTGGCATGCAGAATGCGCGGACCAACGAGGGTGGCACCGCCGCAAAAGGCCCTCGCCGTCGCCGTCGTTCCAATGCTAAGATGGCGCCTCTGCCAGGCAATCGTCAGGAGCCCCAGCGGCCGTCGCAAGGCGGCGGCAAGGCCGGGTCGATTCAAGGCGTTGCTTTCCTGCATCGCGAGGGCAGACCCAAAAACCACGCTCACAACCGCAACCAACGGCCAAACTAGACGTCTATCGATCTGGAGAGAGACATGGCTAAGGAAGAGCTGATCCAGTTCGAAGGGCTGGTCACCGAAATCCTTCCCGACGCGCGCTACCGGGTACAACTCGATGCGGGGCACGAAATCGTCGCCTACACCGCCGGCAAGATGAAAAAGAATCGCATCAAGACGCTCGCGGGAGACCGCGTGACCGTCGAGATGTCGCCCTATGATCTGGAAAAGGGCCGGCTGATCTTCCGCCACAAGGACGAGCGCCCCAGCTCGACCGGCGGACCTCCGCGTGGCGCAGCGCAGCGCGGCGGCCAGTTCCGGCGGCGCTAGAGCCTTGGGCGGAGCAATGGTTCCGCCCAACCCAGCGAATTGATCAACTCTTGCGCAATCAGCGACAATTCAGCGCGTCGGCCTCGAGCCGGCGCGTCAAAAAATCATGCGCCCTCGCGCAGCTCAGGATTGTTTTGCGCGGGCATTTCCAATAGTATATCCCGCAATCGATTTTCGGCCGGACGAGATTAGCTATTACCGGTACAGCCGGTTCAGACGCTGACGACCCTTCCAAAAATTCGATCTAACCAGCCCAGGAATCTGGGTTACGCATTTGATATCTGAGAAGGGAACTACCCCCGTGAGCATGGGAACCGTGAAGTGGTTTAACGCAACCAAGGGCTATGGCTTCATTCAGCCGGATGACGGCGGCAACGACGTGTTCGTGCACATCAGCGCCGTCGAGCGCGCTGGTCTCGGCACGCTGCGCGAAGGCCAGAAGATCTCCTACGAGATCGTGGCGGACCGCCGTTCGGGCAAGTCGTCGGCCGATAATCTCCGCGCCGCCAATTGAGCGACGCCAGGGTAATCGCCTGCGCGATTGCCCGCCTGGACAACGAAAGGCCGCCTTGCGCGGCCTTTTTTATTGCCTGCTTTTTGCTACGTGAATGCCCATCGCCGCGCTCTGCTCGCCCGAAAGACCGCATGTCGCGCCGGTTCGCAGGCGCGTGCGACCGCGGCCCCGGCGCGGGCGGGCTCCGTTGCGGCAGCCCTCACCTCAGCAGTAGGTCGCCGGGCTATACATCACACAGGTCGACTGCCGCGGGCGGGTATAGGCGACGTCGCTGAGATTGACGCCCGTCTTGCCCATGACGTAGCCGATCGTCGGAACGTACTGGTAGTTCACCTCGCTGAAGATCAGATAGGTGCCGGACACCAGCAATTCAGCCGGCACGCCGACCGTCATGCCGACGGTTCGCGGTGTCGACCCCTTGCTCCACTTCACCGTCGCCTGCTTGGTGGTGGGATCGACATAGAGCTCGGTGATCGTCGCATTCACCGGCGTGGTGGAATAGGGGTACATGATGCCGGTCGAGGCGGCGAAGAAGTTCGACATGTCGCTATCGCCGACCGTGGTCGATTGCGATGTCAGATCCGACAGGGTTCGCGCCATCAAGGTGACCTTGCGGTCGACGGCGATCGCCGAGCAGAATTCGACCGTGCCGAAGAACATCACCAGCATCAGCGGCACGATGAATGCGAATTCGGTGGCCGCGACACCGCGTCGATCGGCGGCAAAGGCGTCGATGCGACGCCACAGGCGCAGGCTCGAAGACATACCCGGCATTCTTCCCAACGGCATGATGAATTCCTGGTGTCCCTCTGAAGGAGCTCGCGAGAGCCTTGTCGTGAGAGCCGTGTTATGAATACGGCTCGTTCTTGAATGCGGCCGTGCCCACCAGCAACCGCTTGCTGCCGCTCAGGTTGGCGATGTTGTAGCCGAGCCCCGTCACGAAGATCGGCCATTGATAGAACAGCCTGACGACGACGATGTCTCCGGCGGCACCCGGGCTGTAGGTCATGTTGTTGACGAAGTTGCCGCTGTTGTCGATCTGGTTGCTGATCGAGACGCTCCCGAACGAGGAGTAGCTCTTCACGTCGATATAGATCTTGTTGCAGTCGAACAGCGCGGGAACCTGGGTGCAGACGTAGCTCGCGAACTGCGCCTGCGTATAGGCGCCCTGTTGCGCCTGTCCGGTCAGGATCATGCGCGCCGAGTCCTGCGTGATCGTCTCGAGCACCTGGCCGGCAAAGAACATCAGCGCCGTTTCGATGATCGCGAACAGCAGCGCGAAGAAGACCGGCGCGACCAGCGCGAATTCGAGCGCGGCCGACGCCCGCCGGTTGCGTCGGAAGCGGCGCAGCATCCGGCGCATCGAAGCGGTCGAGGAGACGGGGGCTTGCATGGGTTCATCCGGACTGGAAAGGCACATCAATCTGAGCGAAAGGAATAGCGGAAACTCCTTGGGAAAGGGTTTCCCACGATGCGGACAGTATGGCCTGCCGCATCAACGTCCCGCTAACCGTGCTTGGGGGTTCGCACGCAGCCAGCCCTTCGAGACAGCGCGTCACCGCCCGATCCGATCATCGAAACCAAACGAGAAACCAAACGAATCGGGCGACCCAGCCGCAGCACCAGCGGCAAGGCTCGCCGCATCGTCGGCGCGGACACGCGTGGAGAGGCGGTCAGGCGCTGCCATCGACCCGGGCAGGCGTGGCAAGGCCAGCGCTCAGTTGGTCTTCGAGGCCGCCGCCGCGTTACCGCTCGCCGTGCTGGACATCGTTCCAGCCTGGTCGAGCACCGATTTGAAGTAGTTGTCGCCGTCGCCCAAGGTCACCCGGCGCTGGCAGATCGGCATGCAGCTATAGGTCTCACGGTCGACGCCGCGATACACCGTCACGAGCTGGTCGGTGGGCCCGGCGACCTGGATCTGGCGATCGATCAGCACCTGTCCGCCACGATCCATCGCAATGAAGTTGGTGGCACCGTAGCTCTTGCCGGTGACGACGATGATGCCGCCGCTCTGCAAGGTCACATCGGCGATCATCGGATTGCCGACGACGAGGGTCGCGACCCGATCGGGCAGCTTGACCAGCTTGGCCTGGTCGACATTCACGGCGATGGCGGGATCAGGCTCCGCCAAGGCGGCAGCCGGCCACAGCAGCACCGCGGCGACAGCTGCCCGCAATGCGAAGGAAACACTAGGACGACGTGACACACAGAACGACATACTCAAACCCCGGGACATTGACGAGCCGTCTCAAGCGATACGCAGCGGTGACGGCGCCCGACGCGGCAAATCTGCGCTCAATTGGTGAATGATCTGCAAACGTCGCCATTTGATCTGGGGCGGTTGCAAAACCCCTCATCGCCGGAACGGAAACGCGAGCTGGCCGCCGAACTCACCGGGCATCGTCGCCTCGTCCTTGCCGTAGGCCATGGGCAACTGCCCCGCCGGCATCCGGAACGTGCCGAACAGGATGTCCCAGATCGGGAACGTGCCGGCGAAGTTGGTATTGCCGCCCTGCTCCATCGACGTGTGGTGCCAGCGGTGGAAGACGGGCGTGGCGAGGACATATTTCAGCGGACCCAGCGTCCAGTTGAGATTGGCGTGCACGAAGGCCGAATGGAACGTGGTGAATGGTCCGACCCAGATCATGACATTGGGCGAGATGCCGGCCATCAAGAGAATGACGTCGACCGCGATCGTGCCGAGGATCAAGTTGATCGGATGGAAGCGGGCAGCCGAAATCCACTCCAGATCCTCCGACGAGTGGTGAACCGCGTGGTATTTCCAGAACTCGCCGCCATGGAACAGACGATGCGTCCAGTACAGCATGAAGTCGGAGAGCACGAGGAAGAGCATCCCCTGCAGCCATTCGGGAAGCTGCGCCAGCGGGCCGTGCCCGTTCTCATAGAAGGCGATCAACTCGTCGGCGTCGCGGATCTTGAAGAGAACGCTGGCGCCGAGCACGAGAAAGCCGATGCGGAGCACCCGGGCGAACACCGGCACGAAGAACCAGTAGACCACGTCGGTGACGAGCTCGCGCTTCTGCCACCACGGCTTGCCGGGATTGCAGGCCCAGAAGTGACTGAGCACCGAGAACACCACCGCCAGCACCAAGGTGATCGGCAACACCTTCTCGATGGTCTGGCCGAGCATCAGCGCGACTTCCCATGGCAGACCGGACATCACATTCCTCATCTCGTGAACTGTTCCGAGGGGTACTCCTTGGCGCTTAAGGAGCCGTGAACCTCGGCGCCGGCAAAACCGCTCTGCCTATCGGCCCAGCGCGATCGACATCGAGCCGCATGCTCCGCCAGCCAGGTCGACACGGCCATATGCATATAGTGCGGAATGCGGAGCAGGCCCCGCGATGGACCGGTCGGGCATGATCGCCGAAACCCTGCGCTCATCTTTTCAACGAGACCGACCGCGGCGCGACCATGCATCATTTCGAATGATCGCGCCGCGCTTCATCCTATGTTTACTCTGCACAATAACAGCCATTTGTCGCCGTGTTTCGGCGACCGAATTAACTACGCCGAAATTCCTGCCCCCTAGGGTGGCCGCATGGTCACGGTGCTGAGAACGCCGCAACGACCAGAGTTTGTTCGACCAGCCACGTGTACATGGAGTTACCTATGAAGAATCTTCTTGCTCGCTTCGTGAAGGATGAATCCGGCGCGACCGCGATCGAATACGGTCTGATCGCCGCCGGCATCTCGCTCGCGATCATTGCCGCGGTGAACGGTCTCGGCTCCAGCCTGAGCTCCAAGTTCGGCGCGATCAACACCTCGCTGAAGTAAGCGGTCGTCACGGCCGAGCAAAGAAGGCCCCGGACATCCGGGGCCTTTATCATTTCCACATTCAGCTTCGCGGCGTTCAGTGATGCGTAACCACGTTTTGTCCGCAGCCGCGTCCCGGCCCCCGCCCAGCGGGGCCGACGTCGCCTTGCGTTGGATCTGCGGCGGCCTCGGCCTGTCCATCCTCGCTCTCGCGGCCCGCATCGTCAGCGTCTGGTGAGATCGACAACCAGCCGGCCATTCCGGCTGTTTCCCGATCGTTCATTTCTTGCAGCTAGGCTCTGGCGCAGCGGCGCACCCATGCGCCGCGTCGATGCCATTGAGAGCCCATGACCCTCGATCTCGCGCGCCTTCTGCTGTTTCCGGCCCTGATGGCCTTTGCCGCGGCGAGCGATCTGTTCACGATGACCATTTCGAACCGGGTCTCCCTGGCGCTCGTCGCCGGCTTTCTGGTTCTGGCGCCGCTGAGCGGCATGAGCATGGCTGACATGCTCATGCACCTCGGCGCAGGCGCGACCCTGCTGGTGATTGCTTTCACCTGCTTTGCATTCGGCTGGATCGGCGGCGGTGACGCCAAGGTCGCATCCGCCGCCGCGCTGTGGTTCGGCTTCGCCCACCTGATGAACTACCTATTGTACGCCTCGATCTTCGGCGGCGTGCTCACTCTCGCCATCATGCAGTTCCGGCAATGGCCGTTGCCCTACATGCTGGCGGGACAACCCTGGCTTGCACGCCTGCACGCCAAGGAGAGCGGCGTGCCCTATGGCATCGCGCTCGCCCTGGGCGCTCTGATGGTCTATCCGGAGACCGATTGGGTGAAGGCGATCGACGCTGCGCGTCTTGCATTGCTCTGAAAGCACCGTGTCAACGCGGTGTTAAGGCGATTTAGATACGCCTCATTAACCATGCTTTGACGAATAACTGCTCAACTCCCATCACGGCGGCGGAAACGTCGCGGCGTCATGTGGAAAGTGAAGCGTATGAATACCGCACGCATTGTGGTTCTGACCATCGCTGTAGGCGCTGGCGGCGTGGCCGCATATCTCGCGAGCGGGTCCGACGACCGGCCGGCTCAAGTTGCCGCGCCCGCGCCGCAGATGCCCACCGTCGACGTTCTCGTCGCCAAGGGCGACATCGCCCTCGGCCAATCGCTCAAGCCCGAAGATCTGCAGTGGCAGAGCTGGCCGGCGGCCACGGCCAGCTCCAGCTTCATCCGGCGCAGCGAGCGGCCCGAAGGACAGACGCAGATAACAGGCACGATCGCGCGAGCGCCGTTCATTGCCGGCGAACCCATCCGCGAACAGAAGCTCGTCAAGGCCGACGGCTCGGGCTTCATGGCCGCGATCCTGCCCGCCGGCATGCGCGCCGTTTCCACCGAGATTTCTCCGGAGACCGGCGCCGGCGGCTTCATCCTGCCGAACGACCGCGTCGACGTGATCCTGTCCAAGCGCGAGCGCAATCCGGATCAGCCCAACGCGGGCGACGTCGTCAGCTCCGATATCATCCTGTCGAACATCCGCGTGCTGGCGATCGATCAGGCTCCGAAGGAAAAGGACGGCCAGACCACGGTGGTCGGCAAGACCGTCACGCTGGAGCTGAAGCCGGAACAGGCCGAGACGCTCGCGCGTGCCCGTCAAACCGGAACGCTGTCCCTGGCGCTCCGCAGCATCGCCGACGTCAACGTGGCCGAGCACCGCACGGACGAGACCAGCCGCAAGCGCAGCGACAGCGTTGCCGTCGTCCGCTTCGGCATTCCCAGCACGATGACGACGCAGAAGTGAGCAAGAGGACCGCCAAGATGACCTGCAGCGAAAATCAGCGGAAGATGCGGACCCTGTTGGTCCGCGCGCTGTCGTTTTCGGCCGCCGCTGCGCTGACCCTCAATCCGGCGATCGCGCCGGTGATCGCGGCAGACTACCGCCCGGCGACCGCCGCCGCCGCGGACGGCCAGATCAATGCACGCTTCCTTGCGCTCGGCATCGGCAAGTCCGTCGTCATCGATCTGCCGCGCGACATCAAGGACGTTCTCGTCGCCGATCCGAAGATCGCGAATGCCGTCGTGCGCTCCGCCCAGCGCGCCTACATCATTGGTGCGGCGATCGGCCAGACCAATATCGTCTTCTTCGACGCGCAGGGCCAGCAGATCGCGGCCTACGACATCGCGGTCAAGCGCGACCTGAACGGCGCGCGGGCGGCGCTGAAGCAGTTGCTGCCGAATGCCGATATCCAGATCGAAGGCCTCGCCGACAGCATCGTGCTGACCGGCTCGGCGTCAAGCCAGATCGAAGCCCAGCAGGCCGGCGAACTCGCCGCCCGGCTCGCCGGCGGCGCCGACAAGGTCGTCAACTCGATCACCGTGCGCGGCCGCGACCAGGTCATGCTGAAGGTGACGGTCGCCGAGGTGCAGCGCTCGATCGTCAAGCAGCTCGGCATCGATCTCTCCGGCCAGCTCAACTATGGAACGGCCGTCGTCAAATTCGCCAACTCCAATCCGTTCACGGCCTATGGCAGCAATCTGGTCTCGAACAATGCCGTAAGCGCTGCGTTCGGAGCGGCTCCGACGGTGCAGGCGACGCTGCGCGCGATGGAGAACGCGGGCGTGATCCGTACCCTCGCGGAACCCAATCTGACCGCCATCTCGGGCGAGTCCGCGACCTTCATCGCCGGCGGCGAGTTTCCGGTTCCTGCCGGCTACTCCTGCGATCCGACGACCCATGTCTGTACGACGCAGATCAGCTTCAAGAAGTTCGGCATCTCGCTCAACTTCACGCCCGTCGTGCTCAGCGAGGGCCGGATCTCGATGCGGGTGATGACCGAGGTCTCGGAGCTCTCAAACGAGAACTCGATCACGCTGTCGCAAGCCGTCAGCTCGACGACGGTCAACTCGTTGACGGTTCCTTCGATCAAGACCCGGCGTGCCGAGACCACGCTGGAAATTCCCTCCGGCGGCGCCATGGCGATGGCCGGCCTGATCCAGCAGCAGACCAAGCAGGCGATCAGCGGCATGCCGGGCCTGATGCAGCTGCCGGTCCTCGGCGCGCTGTTCCGCAGCCGCGACTACGTCAACAACCAGACCGAACTGATGGTTCTGGTGACGCCGTTCGTCGTCCGCGCCGTGGCACAGAAGGATCTCTCCCGCCCAGACGACGGCTTCGCGGCCGCGTCCGACCCCCAGGCCGATCTCCTGGGCAGCATCAACCGCATCTACGGCGTACCCGGCCGGGCCGAACCCGGACGCAACTATCGCGGCACCTATGGCTTCATCACGGACTGAGCCGGGACAAGGACCTGCAACGATGACCATCACATCCAGCCCCGCTCGATACCGCCGCCTGCCCCTTGCCGCAGCGCTCGCCGGAGCCGCAGCCCTGCTCGGCGCCTGCAACTACACCAGAGACGCTGCCACCACGGCGAGCATCCCGGACGACTACCGGCTGCGCCACCCGATTGCGATCCAGGAGGCCCCGGACTCCCTGGTGGTCTTCGTCGGCCAGGGCCGTGGCGGCCTGACCGCCGAGCAGCGCGCCGACGTGATGGGACTGGCCCAGGGCTGGATTCGCCAAGGCACGGGCGCGATCAGCGCCGACGTGCCGAGCGGCACCCCCAATGCACGGGCGGCCGCCGACTCGATGCGGGAGATCCACTCCCTGCTTGCCGCCGCCGGCGTTCCGCCGCACGGCATCACCGTACGCAATTATCAGCCGAAGGACCCGCGCCAGATGGCCGCGATCCGGCTGAGCTATCCTAAAATGTCGGCCACGGTCGGGCCCTGCGGCGTCTGGCCGGACGACCTCGGGCCGTCGATCAAGAACAAGAACTGGTTCGACAACAAGCCTGACTGGAACTACGGCTGCGCCTACCAGCGCAACATGGCGGCAATGGTCGCAAACCCGTCTGATCTCGTGCAGCCGCGATCCGAAACGCCGTCCTATACCACCCGGCGCACGGCGTTGTTCGACAAATATCGCAAGGGACAATCAACCGCGATCACGTATCCAGAGGCCGACAAGGCCAAACTCAGCGACACAGGCAAATGATCAGCTACGCCCGACAGACCCAAGAGGAGCAGCCTGACGTCGTGCCGCCGCCGGCCGACGATCACATCGCGCCCGCGCCGCGCGTGTCCGTGCAGGCGTTCTGTGAGACGGTGGAAACCGCCGCGACGGTTCAGGCCGCCGGTGAGGACCGGCGCCTCGGCAAGGCGCATCTGAAGGTTCAGATGGGCGGCATGGCGGCGGCGATCGAGGCCTACCGGTCGGCACCGACCCCGAACGTCATCATCCTGGAGACGGATGCGCGCACCGACATCCTGGCAGGCCTGGATCAGCTCGCCACGGTTTGCGACCCGGGCACGCGCGTCGTCGTGATCGGCCGCGTCAACGACGTCACGCTGTATCGCGAGCTGGTGCGGCGCGGCGTCAGCGACTATGTGCTGTCGCCGGTGACGCCGATCGACGTCGTCCGCTCGATCTGCAACCTGTTCTCGGCGCCAGAGGCCAAGGCCGTCGGGCGCATCATTGCCGTCGTCGGCGCCAAGGGTGGCGTCGGAGCTTCGACCCTCGCCCATAACATCGCCTGGGCGATCGCGCGCAACCTGTCGATGGATTCCGTCGTGGCCGACCTTGATTTGGCGTTCGGCACCGCCGGCCTCGACTACAACCAGGATCCCGCGCAGGGCATCGCGGACGCGGTGTTCTCGCCGGACCGGATCGACATCGCCTTCATGGACCGGCTGTTGTCGAAATGCACCGATCATCTGAGCCTGCTGGCCGCGCCCGCGACGCTCGACCGGGTCTACGATTTCGGCGCCGAGGCATTCGATGCGGTCTTCGATACGCTGCGGGCCTCGATGCCCTGCATCGTGCTCGACGTTCCGCATCAATGGGCAGGCTGGACCAAGCGGGCGCTGATCTCCGCGGACGACATCCTGATCGTGGCGGCGCCGGATCTCGCCTCGCTGCGCAACACCAAGAACATGTTCGATCTCCTCAAGGCCGCCCGGCCGAACGATCGCATGCCGCTCTACTGCCTGAACCAGGTCGGCGTTCCCAAGCGGCCCGAGATCAATGCGAGCGAGTTCGCCAAGGCGATCGAAAGCCCGCCGATCGCGACGATCCCGTTCGAGCCGCAGATCTTCGGCGCCGCCGCCAACAACGGCCAGATGATTGCGGAAATGTCTCCCAGTCATCGGACGACGGAGATGTTTCTCCAGATTGCGCAGCGGCTCACCGGCCGCAGCGAGACCAAGAAGCCGAAAGGCTCCTTCCTGTCGCCTCTGCTGGACAAGCTGAGGGCGAAGTAGGCACGCGTGGAGTTCTAAGTCGTGTTTGGTAAGCGTAGCGGATTGGACAACGATACCAGGACCCTCAGGCCGGCCGCGCCAGCGCCCGAGCCGGCGCCGGCTGCACCACGCGCGGCGTCTCCGGCCGTGCCGTCGCCACCTCTGGCTCCGACCCGGCAGGCTCCGCCGCCGCCGCCACCGGTTGTCGAGGCCCGGCGTTCGGACAGTTACTATCAGGTCAAGGCGACGATCTTCGGAGCGCTGATCGAAGCGATCGATCTCGCTCAGCTGGCCAAGCTCGACGGCGAATCCGCGCGCGAGGAAATCCGCGACATCGTCAATGAGATCATCGCGATCAAGAATATCGTGATGTCGATCGCCGAGCAGGAGGAACTGCTCGACGATATCTGCAACGACGTGCTCGGCTATGGCCCGCTGGAGCCGCTGCTGTCGCGCGACGACATCGCCGACATCATGGTCAACGGCGCCGGTACGGTCTTTATCGAAGTCAACGGCAAGATCCAGCGCACGGGCATCCGGTTCCGCGACAACCAGCAGCTCCTGAACATCTGCCAGCGCATCGTCAGCCAGGTCGGCCGCCGCGTCGACGAATCCTCGCCGATCTGCGACGCGCGTCTCGCCGACGGCTCGCGCGTCAACGCCATCGTTCCGCCGCTTGCGATCGACGGCCCCGCGCTCACCATTCGTAAGTTCAAGAAGGACAAGCTGACCCTCGATCAGCTGGTCAAGTTCGGCGCGATCTCGCCGGAGGGCGCGGAGATCCTGCAGATCATCGGCCGCGTCCGCTGCAACGTGCTGATCTCCGGCGGTACCGGTTCGGGCAAGACCACGCTGTTGAACTGCCTGACCAACTATATCGATCACGACGAGCGCGTCATCACCTGCGAGGACGCCGCCGAGCTCCAGCTGCAGCAGCCACACGTGGTGCGCCTCGAAACCCGGCCGCCCAACATCGAAGGCGAAGGCCAGGTGACGATGCGAGAGCTGGTGAGAAACTGCCTGCGTATGCGCCCCGAACGCATCATCGTCGGCGAGGTCCGCGGACCCGAGGCCTTCGACCTGCTGCAGGCCATGAACACCGGTCACGACGGATCGATGGGCACGCTGCACGCCAACAACCCGCGCGAAGCCTTGTCCCGCTGCGAATCCATGATCACGATGGGCGGCTTCTCGCTGCCGTCACGGACCATCCGTGAGATGATCTGCGCCTCGATCGACGTCATCGTCCAGGCGGCGCGCCTGCGCGACGGCTCCCGCCGCATCACGCACATCACCGAGGTGATGGGCATGGAAGGCGACACCATCATCACCCAGGACATCTTCCTCTACGACATGATCGGCGAGGACGCGAACGGCAAGATCATCGGGCGCCACCGCTCGACCGGAATCGGCCGGCCGCGGTTCTGGGAGCGTGCGCGCTACTACGGCGAAGAGAAGCGGCTTGCGGCTGCACTCGACGCCGCCGAAGTCGCGAGCAAGGACTGAGGAGAGACCCCATGAAGCTTCAGGCTCTCGCCCTTGCCTTCCTCGCCGCCACCGCGATCGGCGGCATCGCCTGGGTGTTCCTTTATCCCCTGCTGTCGGGTGAGCGGAAGGCCGAGCAGCGGCGCAGCACCGTCGCCAAGTCCGAGCCGGTGGTCCGCCAGGCCGAACGCAGTCAGCGCTCGCGCCGGGAGCAGGTCGAGTCGTCGCTGAAGGATCTCGAGGCGAAGGCCCAGAAGCAGAGCAAAGTCCCGCTGAATATGCGGATTTCGCAGGCTGGGCTCGACTGGACCGTGCAGAAGTTCTGGATCGTTTCCGGCGTCCTCGGCTTCGTCGTCTGCGCGGTCGCCTTCTTCGCCGGTGGCGGCCCGCTCGGCGCGCTCGGGCTCGGCTTCGCTGCAGGTCTCGGTTTGCCGCGCTGGATCCTCGGCTACCTCAAGAAGCGGCGCGAGAAGAAATTCCTGGCAGCATTGCCGGACGCCGTCGACGTGATCGTGCGCGGCATCAAGGCGGGCCTGCCGCTGTTCGAATCGATCAAGGTCGTCGCCGCCGATGCGCCGGAGCCCTTGCGCAGCGAGTTCCTCGCGATCATCGAGACCCAGGCGATCGGCATGCCGCTCGGCGAGGCCTGTGCGCGGCTGTATGAGCGTATGCCGCTGCCGGAAGCCAACTTCTTCGGCATCGTCATCGCGATCCAGCAGAAGTCGGGCGGCAACCTCTCCGAGGCTCTCGGCAACCTCTCGAAGGTGCTGCGCGACCGCAAGAAGATGAGCGAGAAGATCCAGGCGATGTCGATGGAAGCCAAGGCCTCCGCGGGCATCATCGGATCGCTGCCGCCGATCGTGATGCTGCTGGTCTATCTGAGCACGCCCGACTACATCTCGCTGCTCTGGACCCATCCGACCGGCCAGCTGATGCTGGTCGGCTGCGTGATCTGGATGTCGATGGGCATCCTGGTCATGAAGAAGATGATCAATTTCGATTTCTGAGGTGGACCATGGTCGACTTTCTGGTCACCAAGCTGCACGACCCGCACTTCATGACGATGTTCTTCGCCGCCATCGCGGCGACGGCCACCGTCTATACGCTGATCATGCCGCTGTTCGCGGGCGAAAACCTGAACAAGCGCATGAAGGCGGTCGCCAGCGAACGCGAGCGGATCAAGCAGCGTGAGCGCGAGCGGTTGAACGCCGGCGAGAAGGTCTCGCTGCGGCAGACGCCGAAGCAGCTCATCTCTCGTGTCGTGGAGGATTTCAACCTCACCAAATGGCTCGCCCAGGAAGCGGCCCGCGAGAAGCTCATCATGGCGGGCTACCGCGGCCAGGCGCCCTACATCACTTTCCTGTTCGCGCGCATGGTGACGCCGCTGGTGCTGTTCGTCGGCTCCGTGCTGTACGTCTTCGTGATCGCCAATCTGCAGAAGTCGATGCCGGTCAAGATCGGCATCTGCGTCGGCATGGCCTATCTCGGCCTGCAGGCGCCGATGCTGTTCCTCAGCAATGCGATCTCCAAGCGCCAGTTGTCGATCAAGCGCGCCTTTCCCGACGCGCTCGACCTGCTGCTGATCTGCATCGAGTCCGGCATGTCGATCGAGGCCGCCTTCCGCCGGGTGGCGATCGAGATCTCGAGCCAGTCGATCGCGTTGTCGGAGGAGTTCACGCTGACCACCGCGGAGCTCTCCTACCTGCAGGACCGCAAGGTCGCCTATGAGAACCTCGCCCGCCGCACCGGCCTGGAGGGCGTGAAGTCGGTCTGCCTCGCGCTCCAGCAATCGGAGCGATACGGCACGCCGCTTGGACAGTCGCTGCGCGTGATGGCGCAGGAAAATCGCGACATGCGCATGAACGAGGCCGAGAAGAAGGCCGCGGCGCTGCCGCCGAAGCTGACGGTGCCGATGATCCTGTTCTTCCTGCCGGTGCTGTTCGTGGTCATTTTGGGACCGACCGGCATCAAGGTCGCGGCCATGCAGTAGACGTAGACCGCTCGCGAGAAATTTCGCTTGCGGTCGCGGCTCTACCCTGGAAGCTAGGCTGAGCATGATCGAGGTCTCCGCCTGATGTCCGACAAGCTCCGCCGCGCCGATGGCGCCCGCGTCCTCGCCGATCTGAACGCGTTGCGCGCCTTCGGCACCTACAAGACCGGCGTGCACCGGCCGACCTTCTCCGACGCCCACCGGCAGTCGCTGGCCTGGCTCGCCGAGCGCCTGCCCGACGCGCAGCTGACGCCTGATATCGACGGCATCGGCAATGTGCTCGGCACCAGCGCCAAGCCGGGACGCAAGCTGCTGGCCGGATCGCATCTGGAGAGCCAGAACCAGGCCGGCTGGCTCGACGGCCCGCTCGGCGTCATCTACGCGCTGGAGGCGGCGCGCGTGCTCAATCCAGACCCGTCCATCAACGGTGCGGTGGAGGTCGCCTCCTGGTGCGACGAGGAGGGCCACTTCGGCAGCATGCTCGGCAGCCGGTCCTATGTCGGCGACGTCAGCGAGGCCGAAATCGATGCTGCCCGCGACCGCAGCAGCCCGCGCACGATGCGCGAGGCGCTTGCCGAGATGGGCCTCGCCGGACGGCCGCGCCTGCAGGCCGAGCGCGGCCGGCATATCGGCTATCTCGAAGCCCATATCGAGCAGGGCGACACGCTCGAGGCGAGCGGGCTCAAGATCGGTGTCGTCACCTCGATCGTCGGCATCTGGCAATACCGCATCACCTTCACCGGCGAGCAGAACCATGCCGGCACGACGCGGATGGCGGTGCGCAAGGATGCCGGGCTCGCGCTCGCCAAGTTCTGTGTGGCGATCGATGCGCGCTTTCCGGCCGCCTGCGGCCCGCGCACGGTGTGGACCACGGGACGCATCACGCTCGATCCGGGCGCACCGAGCATCATCCCCGGCCAGGCCGAGATGCTGTTCCAGATCCGCGACGACAATGCCGCCGTGGTCGACCGGCTCGAAGAGCTGCTGCGTGAGATGGCCACGCAGGCGTCCGAAGCAGGTCCCTGTCAGGTCGGGGTCGAGCGCATCCGCACCGGCGCGCCGGCCATGATGGACGGCACGTTCCAGGATGCGATCGAGGCCGCCAGCCGCGATCTCGCCGGCGGCAAGTCGCTGCGGATGCCGAGCGGCGCCGGGCACGACGCGCAGGTGTTGGCCACCATCATGCCGGCCGGCATGCTGTTCGTGCCGTCGATCGGCGGCATCAGCCATCACTGGACCGAGAATACCGCCGACGCCGACATCGTCACCGGCGCCGACGTGTTCGTCGACACATGCCGCCGCCTGCTCACGGGCGCGACACGATAGGGCACGCCGTCAGTCCGGCTGGTTGAGCGCGGCCATCGGCGCCGCGTTGCGCGCCTTGCCCTTGCCTTGGCTCTGCCCCTGAATCATCTGCTTGAGATAGGCGACGTTGGCGGCGGCCTCGTCCGGCGGCAGATCGGCCCGTGCGATCTGCTCGGCCTCCGCGAAGCGTCCCTGCAGGCCGACGACGAGCGCGAGGTTCTGGCGCACCCGCGCGTCCGCTCGCTGCGAGCCGTAGGCCTGGCGCAGCACCTCCTCGGCCTTCGGGAGCTCCCGCGTCAGCATGTAGGACAGGCCGAGATTGGACAGCACCGAGGGCTCGCCCGGCACGATCTTCAGCGCGCTGTCGTAATAGCGCCGCGCCTCGTCGTGGCGGCCCATCTGGTCCAAGACGGTGCCCTGCACCGACAGCAGCTTCCAATCGGGATTGTCGGGCGAGTGCGCGCGCGACAGCACGTCGAACGCCAGCTTGAAATTGCCGTTGTCGGCGAGTGCACGTCCGTAGGCCGCGAGCACGGTCTTGTTGCCGGCGTTGGCGAGCGTGGCCTGCTCGAGCACGGCGACCGCCTGCTCGCGCTGGCCGTTGTTGCGCAGCGCCTGGCCATAGGCGAGCGCGATGGCCGCATCCTTCGGGTTGGCGCGGTAGCGCTCGCCATAGACCTCGACCGCGCGCTGCGGGGTCGCGGGCGGCGGCGGCTCGGCCCGGCTGCGCAGCGAGCCCGTGACGTCGGACATGGTCTGGCAGCCGCCGAGGCCCGCAGCGACGAGCGCGGCGAGGGCAACGGACGCGAGGAGCCGGGGAATGGGAGGCGCTTGACGCATGTCACTTGGACTCGAACGGGCGAATTGAACGCGCCAGCAATAAACTGTTAACGCTAACAGCCGGTTAATGGCGTGTTCCAGGCGCAGCCGTCACATTTGCGTCGGCTTGCAGGCGATGCGGCCGGCGCGATTGCAGCGGCCTCCAAACTCTGCGAAGTCTGGCTGCCGCGCGCCAGTTAGGGAACCATTAGGCATGCCGTCGATGTTCGAGACCGCCTCCACAACGTCCGCCATCCCGATCACCTTCGTGACGAAGGCGAACTGGCCGGGGATCAAGGAGAGCCTGTCGGTTGAAGCGCGCAACTTCGCCGAGGCCAACGTCTACACCGCCAAGCCCGGCAGCTATCTGGCGCTGCCAGCCGCCGACGGCCGCATCGCGCAGGTCCTGTTCGGCATCGAGGACGACGACGCCGGGCACCGCGATCTGTTCCGGCCCGGCGCCCTGCCCGGCCTGCTGCCTGCGGGCACCTACCGCTTTGCCAATGCTCCCCATGATGCGCGGCTGGCGGCGCTCGCCTTCGCGCTCGGCAGCTACCGCTTCGGCCGCTACCGCAAGACCGAGACGCCGGAGGTTCGCCTCGTTCCGCCGGATGGCGTCGACGCCGCCGAGCTGAACCGACTTGCCGACGCGGCGACATTGGCGCGCGACCTCGTCAACACGCCGTCCAACGACATGGGGCCCGAGGAGCTCGAGGCCGCTGCAAAGCAGCTCGCCGACCGCTTCGGCGCCCGCTTCACCAGCATCGTCGGCGACGACCTGCTGCAAGCGAACCATCCGCTGATCCATGCCGTCGGCCGCGCCTCGACCCGCGCGCCGCGCCTGATCGAGCTCGTCTGGGGCGATCCATCACATCCCAAGGTGACCCTGGTCGGCAAGGGCGTCTGCTTCGACACCGGCGGGCTCGACCTGAAGCCGTCGAGCAGCATGCTCCTGATGAAGAAGGACATGGGCGGCGCCGCCAACGTGCTGGCGCTGGCGCAGATGGTGATGGATGCCAAGCTCAAGCTGCATCTGCGCGTGCTGATTCCAGCGGTCGAGAACGCGGTCGCCGGCAACGCCTTCCGTCCGCTCGACGTGTTTCCCTCGCGCAAGGGCATCACGGTCGAGATCGGCAACACCGATGCCGAGGGCCGGCTGGTCCTGGCTGACGCGCTGGCGCTGGCCGACGAGGACAAGCCCGACCTGCTGATCGACATGGGCACGCTGACCGGCGCGGCGCGCGTCGCGCTCGGTCCCGATTTGCCGCCATTCTACACCCAGGACGAGGCGCTCGCAGCCGATGTCGCGCGCTGCGCTGCCGCCGAGAACGATCCGCTGTGGCGCATGCCGCTGTGGGCGCCCTACGACTCGTGGCTCGACTCCAAGGTCGCGACCATCAACAACGCGCCGTCCGGCGGCTTCGCCGGCTCGATCACCTGCGCGCTGTTCCTGCAGCGCTTCGTCGAGCACGCGAGGAGCTGGCTGCATCTCGACATCTTCGCCTGGACGCCGTCGGCCAAGCCGGGCCGGCCCGAAGGCGGCGAGTGCCAGGCCGCACGCGCGCTCTACAAGCTTCTGAGCGAACGCTATGGCTGATCCGCGCCTCACGCCCGCGCGCGGCGACATCGCGGCCAAGCATCTCGAAGGCCAAGTGACGGCCGCGCGCTTCGTCGAGGGCGAGATGCTGGTGGTCGCCGATTCCATCGCCCCGCTGCGCCAGCAGCCGTTCTCCGGCGCCGAGCTGGCGACGCAGGCGCTGAGGGGCGAGCGCGTCACGATCTATGATCGCAACGGCGAGGGCTGGGCCTGGGGCCAACTCGCCGCCGACGGCTATGTCGGCTGGCTGCCGGAGTCGGCGCTGGCGGCGCCCGCCGCAGCACCGACGCACAAGATCAGCGCGCTGCGCAGCTTCGCGTTCCCCGGTCCGTCGATCAAGCTGCCGCCGGTCGAGACGCTGGTGATGGGCTCGACCATCGCGGTCGCGCGCGAGGACGCGAGCTTCGCCGTGACGGCCGATGGCTGGTTCGTGCCGAAGCCGCACGTGGCGCTGCTCGGTGCCATCGAGCCCGATTATGTCGCGGTCGCCGAACGCTTCGTCGGCACGCCCTATCTGTGGGGCGGCAAGAGCAGCCTCGGCATCGACTGCTCCGGCCTGGTGCAGGTGTCGTTGAATGCTGCGGGTGTGCCGTGCCCGCGCGACAGCGACATGCAGCTCGCCGCGCTGGGGCGCTTGCTCGACGGGGGAGAGCCGCTTCGCCGCGGCGATCTGATGTTCTGGAGGGGCCACGTCGCCATCGTGCGCGATGCTGACACGATCGTCCACGCCAACGCGTTTCATATGGCCACGCAGATCGAGCCGATCGGCGAAGCGATTGCCCGTATCAAGGCGAGCGGGAGCGATGTGCTCGCGATCAAGCGGCTGGATTGACTCGCCTCATCGCGCTGGCGCGTCCTCCCGATGAGGTTTTGAGACGCAGGCTCCCTCCTCCGTCATTGCGAGCGTAAGCGAAGCAATCCAGAGTCCCGCCCACGACTCTGGATTGCTTCGCTGCGCTCGCAATGACGCGGAGAGAGCGGCGCAAGAGTCCGATATACCTATCAAACAGCAACAGGCCGCGCCAAACAGCAGGGCAAGCATCCGCATTCTCGCGGCCTCATGGGCCCGAGCTTTGCGCAATCATCCGCCCTCGAAAACATGAGAGGGCGCAGGGAAGGCCGGGTGCCGACCGCACCCGTGGTTGCGTGCAACAAGCACGCGGTAGTCACCACAGGTACGGGCCGAACATCCGGCCTTCCCTGCGCGATGTTTTGCGACTTACTTCGTGATCTCCCCAGGGACCGGCTTTCTTGCCCCTGTCGGCCGCAGGCCTCATCGGCTCCCGCGACCTTGACGCCAGCATCGGGGCGCCAGGACCACACGACTTCGCCGTCCGCATGACACCGTTCGTCGGTGCGCTAATGCACACTGCAACATCATCGCGGCCATCGCATCCCGCACCCGACGTCCGTGACGACGCGTACGTCCCTCTCGTGGGGCAGGACGGGGCAGAGTATGCACGATTTCCGAAAAAAGGAAATATGAATATTTTTCGCGAGAGGACTGGACAGGCGTAAGCGGACCGCGCCCGTCGGCCAAATCACCCGCAATCGCGTGGGTTCTCGCCGCAGCCCAAGAGATCTGAGATTCTGACTGCCGGCGCTTTGGTAATTCGCCCGATCTCGAGAGTATAGCGACAGATTCGTGCCCGGCAGATGATTGCCGCTTTTGTGAAGGGTTCGGATGCCGGCCGCATGATTGACGGCGCGGCATATTCGGGCGGCCGGCGTCCGAAAGCCTCCAAGGGAGGAAACCGCGCATGGGTGGGCAGGACTGGTGCGGAGGCGCATTCCACCGTGGCCGGTCGATGAGCGGCGGGCACGACGAACAGCTTTGCAGAATGGCGGTTGTGCGGTCATGAGGTGTCGATCCTGATGGCGCTGGTTGGCGCAGTCGGTTGATGGCGCGGCTGCCGTCGCCTCTGTTGATCTAGCGCAAGGCTGGAATTGAGAAGAACGGCCACATTGAAAAGAACGGCCACGTTGATGCGACAGAGGGGCGGATCATGGGGCGCGCAGGACGCTGGCGGGTTCAAGGAGCGGCCATCGTCGCCGCGATGATTCTGCTGGCGTCGCCGGCGCGGGCCGGCTGCAGTCCAGAAGACATCGCGGATGCCTTTATCGGGACGCTGTCCGCCGCGTATGTGTGCAAGTCGGTCTATGAGAATGACGCAAGCCGCTACGCAGCGATTGCACTGACCGCAGCACTCAGCGGCGTCGCCTTGTCAGGGTCGGACACGGGGAAAGGGCAAGCCCTGGTCAATCAATTCTGCGCAGAGGCGCAGGGCAACGCCGACCAAGTCGTCAGCAAGCTGAACACGATCTTTGGCAACGCGATCGCAGAAAATGTTCTCGGCGATCTTTCCAAGGAGCTCGCAGCCGTTGGCGCGGCCGCAGACGTCGTGAAATGCGCCTGCAAGAGCGAGCAGAGCACCGTTGGATTGGGTTCCGAAGTCGGCTCATGTCTTCAGGAGGCGCTGTGCTGGGGGCAGGAAAAGCTTGGCATGCAGTCCTGCGGCGATTGCGAGGTCCTTCCGCCTGTTCAAGCCACATGCGCCGCGATCAACGCGACGTGCGAAAAAGTACATTACATGGAGTGGTGGAGGTACCCGGAATGTCAAGGCATCGGCGGTCCCGGCTCGATCTTCAGCCCTTCCAGCAAAGGCGTCTATCAGGATCAATACGATCGATATGGCGTGGGCATGGTGGAAACCGGCGACGGGACGCTGGTGGTCACGGATCCCGGCGCCTATGCCTGCCACACAGGGAGCAGTTACTGCACCTGTCCGAAACCGATGGTGCCGCACTGGCAACAGGTCCCCAACCCCGGATCCGGCGATAGCAAGTACGTGTTCTCGTGCGATTGCCCGAAGGACACCCATCCCGGCGCGTTGAAGTCGGACGGGCTCTCCGAGTGCCTGTGCGACGACACCAACCAGATGGCGGCTTTCGGCTTTGCGCCCTACGGCATGTGTCCGCCCGCGGCCTGCCCGGCCGGACAGACAAGACTCGGCGGCAACAAGAACAGCCCCTGTGTCACGCCCTGCTCCGACAAGAGCCAGGGAATGGCCTTTGACGGGAGCTGCTGCAATCCCGCGCAGATGACCAATTGTGGAGAATGTTGCCCGCCGGACACCGTGCCCAACGTCAAGACCGGCTCCTGCGAGCCACGGCCCAAGCAGCCGAAATGAGGCGGACCGACATGATCGAGCTTGGCCGACAGACGTCCTTGACAGCCGCCGTCCGTGCGATGCGGCGCCTCGCCTGGCTGCTGATCCTGCCTCTCGCACTCGGGGGGCCCGCGTCGGCGCAAACGCCGCCCGGCGTTTACACCCCCGGCGATGCTGCAGTCACCGGATTCTCCGGGGCTATTCGCCCGTTCGAGATCGAGCCCGGTCAGGATCCCGACGTTCGGACCATCATCGATCCTGGAGGGCCGTCACTGCGCATCGTCGATCTGAGACGCATGGGCGGTCCGCCCCAGGCGCAATTGGTCGGTGCGCCGAAGCCGTTCACCGTCAGCGCGAAGTCGATCGGGCAGGTGTTTGGCGTCGCTCTGGACGACAGTTCCCCCGCCAACATTTACGTCGCGGCGACATCCGCCTATGGTCTCTCGATCGTCGCGCCGGGACCTGAAGGTCGACCGCAACATGTCAGGCTCGGGACTAACGGCGCGACCTTCATGCCGGCACAATGGGGTCCGGGCGGCGGCCCGGGATCGATCTGGAAGATCAATGGCGCCACCGGCGCGGTGACGCTGTTCGCGAATGTCACCACGGGCGACAAGGCCAATTCGGGCGCGGCGCTCGGGGGATTGGCCTATGATCCGGCGACCAAGTCTCTGTTCGTCGCCGACCGTGAGACCGGGCTGATCCATCGCTTCGGCCCGAACGGCGTCGACCTCGGTGTCTATGATCACGGCGTCGCCGGCAACGCAGCCGCGGGACTTCCGACGACGCCGGCGCCGGCCGGGCCAGGCGTCGATATTACGAATCCTCAATTCGACAGCGCGCAGCCCGAGACCTGGGGCTACGCGGCACCGGATCGGCGAGTGTTCGGCCTCGCCATTCGCGACAGCCGGCTCTACTACGCGGTCGCCGAGGGCTTGCGGGTGTGGTCGGTCGGGCTCAACGCGAACGGCTCGTTCGGTGCGGACGCCAGAATCGAAGTCGTCGCGCCGTCCGCCGCCGGTCCCACCGAGATCTCCAGGATTACTTTCGACGATGAGGGACGGATGTTTTTGGCCGAGCGGCCGGCGCCGACCGGGGCGCAGGATTTCGAGGCCTTGTCCGCGCCGTCGATCGGCCGCGTGCTGCGCTATACGCTGATCGGTGTCACTGAGATCAAACAGCCGATCTGGCAGCCCTTGCCGGACGAATATGCGGTGGGATTCCCCGAACGTTTCCGCAATGGCAATGGCGGCGTCGCGATCGGCTACAGCTACGACATGGGCGGTACCATGAATCCGGCCTCCTGCGGCGGCTTCGTCTGGACCACCGGCGAACAATTGCGCCACGCCACCGATCCCAAGCTCGTGGCTCAACTCGGCCAGAACGACGCGCTTGCGATCGACGGACTGCAGGGGAATCCGATCTGGCGCATCCGCCGCGGCGATGAGCCACCGCTGCTCAGTTACTTCATCGACTATGCCGACGCGCCGCCCGATCTATCAGCTCGCGGGCACATGGGAGATATCGCCATCTTGCGCGCGTGTACAAGGGAAGCCGCACAGATACGGCTGGCGCCGCGTCCAGCCGGCGCGCCGCCTCCCGCCGGCATGCCGAAGCCGCCGGGTCTGCAGACCTGCAAGACCCATGTCTGCGGTTCGGACGGATCGGTTTGTCCGCCCAATCAGATCTGGATCATCAAGACCAAGAGCTGCGCGTCGAGCTGCGCCCCGCCCAATGTTCTGGTCAATGGCCAATGCTGCTCGCCCAAAGACCTGCAGCCGCGGGGCATCTGTTCGAACAACAATCCGTCGACTGATATCGCCAAGCCGATGTGCGGCGTCAACCAGACGGCGATCGGCCCGAACAATGAATGCTGCGAGAACAGCCAGATCTATTCCGGCCCGATTGGCCAACAACTTTGCTGCGGGACGACCGTGGTGAACGGCGTGTGCGATCCGTTGAAGCCGAAAATTCCGGACTGGAAATGCCCGAGCTGCTGTGCGCCCGGCTATGTGAAGATCGCCGGCAAGTGCTGTCTCAAGAGCCAGGCGACGTCGAAGGGACAGTGCTGCCCGGCCGGCCAGATTGCGAGCCCCGACGGCACGCTATGCATACCGCTGCACTGGCTGCCGAGACTTTCACAGTGTTGCGCCTCGGGCTTCTTGCCGACTGCGAATGGCAAATGCTGCGCGCCCGCGAATCTGACGACGAGCGGCGAGTGCTGCGCGGCCCCGGTCGACCCAAAGGATCGAAGCCAGTGCTCCAAGAAGATTGAGAAGAAGTCCACCACGGTCGTCCCCGTGATTCCGAAGCTGCCGACGACGTGCCAACCTGGTGAGCGGCGCAATGCCAACGGCGTGTGCGTGGCACGCAAGCCGGGGGTGACGCGGGACCGGCGGGCGCCGGATGTCGGTCGCCCGATCGTCTGCCCCCCCGGTTGGATTCCGGGGCCGCTTGGCGCGCGCTGCCGGCCGGCCGGCCGATTTGCGCCGCGCATGCCGGGGTTCAGACCGGTCCCCCCGCCCGGCATGATGATGCCGCGACGATGAAGGAAGCAGCGATGCACGAGGACACGAATTCGCAAATCATTACTGCACGCCAACTGCGGAAGTCGGCAGCCATATGGAGGATGACCGATGACCAATTTGATCCGTAGCGTTGCCACGGCGGCTGCCGTCTTCACGCTGTCTTTGCTTTGCGTGCAGCCCGGCCGAGCGGAGAGTTCGCGCAGCGACATCGAGGCGATCGTCAAAGACTATATAGCGACCCATCCCGAAGAAATCGAGCAGGTCGTGAAGGACTACCTCGCCAAGCACCCCGAGGCCGTGCAACAGGCCATCTCCGACCTGATCAAGAAGCGGCAAGCCGCGACGCCGGCGGCAGCGCCCGGTTCCGACAAGACTGCACTGGTGAAGCAAAATGCGCCGGCCTTGTTCGCGTCAGCGCACCAGGTCACGCTCGGCAACCCGCTGGGTGATGTCACCCTGGTCGAGTTCTTCGATTACAGCTGCGGCTACTGCAAGCGTGCGCTCGGCGATATACTCGAATTGTTGAAGAGCGACCCCAAGCTCAAGATCGTGCTCAAGGAATTTCCGATCCTCGGCCCCGGTTCGCTGGAGGCGGCGCGCGTCGCGGTAGCGGTACGCATGCAAGACCCGACGGGCGCGAAATACCTCGACTTTCATCAGCGGCTTCTCCAAAGCAGCGGACCCGCCGACAAGGCGCGCGCGTTGGCCATCGCGCAGACGATCGGTCTCGACGTTGCTCAGCTTGAAAAGGACATGGACAGCGTGGAGGTGCGCCAAAGCCTCGATGAGAGCGGCAATCTTGCGCAGAAATTGGGATTGAACGGGACGCCGAGCTATGTCATCGGCGGCAATGTCATCGTCGGCGCGGTCGGACTTGCCACGCTGAAGGCCAGAATTCAGCAGGCTCGCCAGTAGTACGCTCCGATAGCGAAGATATGCATCGACGCCCGAGGTCTCGATTTGTGCAGCGCGCAATTCCGCTGCTGTGAAGGGTTTCGGATGCCGGCAGCATGATTGACGGCGCGGCATATTCGGGCGGCCGGCGTCCGAAAGCCTCCAAAGGAGGAAACCGCGCATGGTGGGCAGGACTGATGCGGCAGGAGCCTCGGATAGAGCCGGTGCACGGTCCCTCCGCTCTTGAGCAGGACGTGCCAGTAGGGGCTGAGGTTGCCTGCCGGCGACGGACCCATATCGACCCAGGCGCGATTCCAATCGAGATCAGCCCATTGTTCTTCGGTGACGCGATAGCCGTCACGCAGCCAATCCTTATGCGTGGTTCCAGAAATCCATTCTGGACGTCCTGGAGCATCAGTCACGGCACGCTCTCCGGATTCGCGCCATCAGTTGCAGCAGAGTGGCTGCCGACAAGCGACATCTAGCTCGTCGCCGTCCCATTCCCCGCCGTCTCGTTCCTGAACGCCGCCGCGAACAGCGCGAGGGTGTAGTCGGTCTTCGGCGCCTTGAACAGCTCGACCGCCGGCCCCTCCTCCACGACCTTGCCGTTGCGCATCACGATCAGATGGGAGGCGAGGGCGGCGACCACGCGCAGATCGTGCGAGATGAACATGTAGGTCAGCTCGCGCTTGCGCTGCAGATCGCGCAGGAGATCGACCATCTGCGACTGGAACAGCATGTCGAGCGCCGAGGTCGGCTCGTCCAGCACGACGAAGCTCGGCTCGAGCACGACCGCGCGGGCCACCGAGATGCGCTGGCGCTGGCCGCCGGAGAATTCGTGCGGATAGCGGAAGCGCGTCTCCGGATCGAGCCCGACCTCCTTGAGCGCCTTGACGACCTTGGCCTCGCGCTCCTCATCCGTCAGTTTCGGCTGATGCACGCTCAGTCCCTCGGCGATGATGTCGCCGACCGACATGCGCGGGCTCAAGGCGCCGAACGGATCCTGAAACACGATCTGCATGTCGCGGCGGAACGGGCGGACCTCCTTGAAGGACAGCCCCTGCAGCTCCTTCCCGAGGAAGACGATGAGGCCGTCGGAGGAAATCAGCCGCAGCAGCGCCAGCCCGAGCGTGGTCTTGCCCGAGCCGGATTCGCCGACGACGCCGAGCGTCTCGCCCTTGCGCACGGCAAGGCTGACGCCGTCCACGGCCTTGATGTGACCGACGGTCGAGCGAAAAAAGCCGCGCTTGATCGGAAACCAGACCTTGAGATCCTTGGCCTGCATGACCACCGGCGAATCGGGTCGCGGCGGCGCCGGATCCGGCTTCGGCTCGGCGGCGAGCAGCGCCTTGGTGTAGGGATGAGCCGGCGCGGTGAACACCTGCTCGACCGGGCCCTGCTCGACGATCTTGCCGCCGTTCATGACGCAGACCCGATCGGCGATGCGGCGGACGATGCCGAGATCGTGGGTGATGAACAGAAGGCTCATGCCGAGGCGTGCCCGGATATCGGCGAGCAGCGCCAGGATCTGCGCCTGCACGGTGACGTCGAGCGCGGTGGTCGGCTCGTCGGCGATCAGCAGGGCCGGCTCGTTGGCGAGCGCCATCGCGATCATCACGCGCTGGCGCTGGCCGCCGGAGAGCTGATGCGGATAGCTGCCGAGCCGCGTCTCCGGCTCGGGAATGCCGACCTGGGTCAAGAGCTCGAGCGTGCGCGTCCGCGCCGCACTGTTCGAGATCGGCCGATGCAGTTGCAGGATCTCGCCGATCTGCCGCTCGATCGTGTGCAGCGGATTGAGCGAGGTCATCGGCTCCTGGAAGATGATGGAGATGTCGCTGCCGCGGATCTCGCGCATCTCGCGTTCGGACAACGGCAGGAGATCGCGGCCCTTGAAATGGATGCTGCCCGACGGATGTGAGGCGACCGGATAGGGCAGCAGCTTCAGCACCGACAGCGCGCTGACTGACTTGCCCGAGCCGGACTCGCCGACCAGGGCGACGCACTCGCCGCGCTTGATCTCGAACGAGACATGGTCGACGGCGGTCGACAGGCGGCCCTGCTGATGAAAGGCCACCGAGAGATCGCTGACCGAGAGCAGCGGCTGGCTGATCGCATCCATGTCGGTCACCTGAACGTCTTGCGCGGGTCGAACGCGTCGCGCACGGCCTCGCCGATGAAGATCAGCAGCGACAGCATGATCGCGACGGAGAAGAAGCCGGTGAGACCGAGCCACGGCGCCTGCACGTTGGACTTGGCCTGCGACAGCATCTCGCCCAGCGACGGCGATCCCGGCGGCAGGCCGAAGCCGAGGAAGTCGAGCGCGGTCAAGGTCATCACCGAGCTCGACACGATGAAGGGCAGGAACGTCATGGTCGCGACCATCGCGTTCGGCAGGAGATGGCGGACCATGATGACGGCATTGGAGACGCCGAGCGCGCGCGCCGCCTGGATGTACTCGAAATTGCGGCCGCGCAGGAATTCAGCCCGCACCAGGCCGACCAGCGAGACCCATGAGAACAGCAGCATGATCCCGAGCAGCGTGAAGAAGCCGGGCACCAGCACCGCGGACAGGATCAGGAGCAGATAGAGATAGGGAATGGCGTTCCAGATCTCGATGAAGCGCTGGAACAGAAGATCGACCCAGCCGCCGAAATAGCCCTGCACGCCGCCGGCGGCGATGCCGATGATCGAGGAGAAGAACGTCAGCGACAGGCCGAACAACACCGAGATGCGGAAGCCGTAGATCAGCCGTGCGACGACGTCGCGGCCCTGGTCGTCGGTGCCGAGCCAGTTGTATTCGAGATCCCGGCAGCTCTTCAGCCCTTTCTTCTCGACCACGGGTTTGCACTGTGCCTCCGTCAGCATCCAGGTCGGCGGCGATGGCGCCGGCGTCGGCAGATCGAGATTGTGCGTGGCGTAGGAGTAGCGGACCAGCGGCCAGACCACCGTGCCGCCCTTGTCCGCAATCAGCTTCTGCAAATACGGATCACGATAGTCCGCGGCGGTCTCGAAGTCGCCGCCGAATGCCGTTTCCGGATAGGTGACGAACGCCGGGAAATAAAGGTGGCCGTCGAACTTGATCAGGAACGGCCGGTCGTTGGCGATCAGCTCGGCGAACATCGAGACGATGAACAGAAACAGAAACAGCCACAGCGACCAGTAGCCGCGGCCGTTGGCCTTGAAGTTCTGCCAGCGGCGCTGATTCAGCGGCGACGGCCGGAAACGATGCCGCGTCGGCGGCACAGCCTCGCCGAGCGGAGCCTGCGCCGTGGTCTCGACCGGAGGGGGGGCCGTGATCGTCATCAAACCTCCCGCGCCTCGAAGTCGATCCGCGGATCGATCCACATGTAGGTCAGATCCGAGACCAGGTTGATCGCGAGGCCGAGCAGCGAAAAGATGAAGAGATTGCCGAACACGACAGGATAATCACGATTGAGAATGCTCTCGAACGAGAGCAGGCCGAGCCCATCCAGCGAGAAGATCGTCTCGATCAGCAGCGAGCCGGAAAAGAACGCGTGGATGAAGGTGCCGGGAAAGCCGGCGATCACGATCAGCATGGCGTTACGGAAGACGTGGCCGTACAGCACCTGGTTCTCGCTGCAGCCCTTGGCGCGCGCGGTCATGACATATTGCTTGCGGATCTCGTCGAGGAAGGAGTTCTTGGTCAGCAGCGTCATGGTCGCGAAGGCGCCGAGCGCCATCGACACCAGCGGCAAAGTGAGATGCCAGAAATAATCGATGATCTTCCAGTACCACGGGAAGTCCGACCAGCCATCCGAGGTCAGCCCGCGCAGCGGGAAGATGTTCAGGAACGAACCGCCAGCGAACAGGATGATCAGCAGGATCGCGAACAGGAAGCCCGGAATGGCGTAGCCGACGATGATCACGGCGGAGGTCCAGACGTCGAAGCGCGAGCCGTCCTGCACCGCCTTGCGAATTCCCAGGGGAATCGAGATCAAATAGGTCAGCAGGGTCATCCAGAGGCCGAGCGACATCGATACCGGCAGCTTCTCCTTGATGAGCTGCAGCACTGACGTGTCGCGGAAATAGCTCTTGCCGAAATCGAAGCGCGCGAAGTTCCAGACCATCAGCGCGAACCGTTCCGGCGCCGGCTTGTCGAAGCCGAACTGCTTTTCGAGCTGCTTGATGAAGGCGGGATCGAGCCCCTGCGCGCCGCGATATTTCGAGTTCAGCTCGCCGCCGGATCCGACCTGTCCCGGCGGACGCGCGCCGAAATCCGAACCGCTGCCGCCTGAAATGCGCGAGGTGCCGCCGGTGTCGGCGCCGGTCAATTGCGCGATGACGCGCTCCACCGGACCGCCCGGCGCGAACTGCACCACGACGAAGGAGATGAAGAGGATCCCGAGCAGCGTCGGGAGCATCAGCAAGATGCGACGGGCAATATAGGCGGCCATGAACTACTTCGCCTGCTCCAGCTTTGCGGCCTTGGAAGCATCGTACCACCAGATGTCGGGGGCGCCGACGCCCGAGGCGTATTTCGGCGGCTTCGGCGGGTGGCCGAACTGATCCCAATAGGCAATCGGATGCGTCTGCCGATACCATTGCGGTATCCAGTAACGGCCGGCGCGGAACACGCGGTCGAGCGCCCGGCAGGCCAAGGTCAGCTCGGTGCGGGTCGAAGCGGCGATCGCCTTCTCGACCAGCGCATCGACCGCAGGATTGCTGATCCCGGCGAGATTGTGCGAGCCCCTGGTCTTGGCCGCCTCGGCGGTGAAATAGGGCCTCAGGCTGTCGCCGGGCGTCGGCGACATCGACAGCCGCTCCACCGTGATGTCGAAATCGAAATCCTCGACCCGCTTGCGGTACTGCACGGCATCGACGATGCGCAGATCGGCGTCGATGCCGAGCGTCTGCAGGTTCTTGATCAGCGTGCCGTGGTGCGGCTTGAACGAGACCTCGTCGATCAGAAACTCGATGCTGAAGACCTCGCCATTCGGCAGCAGCCGCTTGCCGTCCTTCACCGGCAGTCCCGCCTGCTGCAAGAGCTGCGAGGCCTTGCGCAGGAGCGCGCGGTCCTGCCCTGATCCGTCCGAGACCGGCGGCACGAACGGCTCGCCGAACACATCGTCAGGCACCTGGCCGCGGAACGGCTCCAGGAGCTTCAACTCCTCCGCCGACGGCATGCCGACCGCGACCATGTCCGAGTTCTGGAACGGCGACACGGTGCGCGCATAGGCGCCGTACATGATGGTCTTGTTGGTCCATTCGAAATCGAACGCGTAGGTCAGCGCCTGGCGGACGCGCGAATCCCCAAACTTGTCGCGGCGGGTGTTGATGAACCAGCCCTGCCCGCCCGACGGCGTCTCGTCCGGCAAGAGCTCACGCTTGACGCGGCCGTCCTTGATGGCCGGGAAATCGTAGCGCGTCGCCCAGATGCGCGACGTGAACTCCTCGCGGAACAGATAGCTCTTGGCGGTGAAGCCCTCGAAGGCGACGTCTCGGTCGCGGTAGAACTCGTAGCGCACGATGTCGAAATTATACATGCCGCGGCTGACCGGCAGGTCGGCCGCCCACCAGTCCTTGACGCGCTCGAACTCGACGTAGCGGTTGATCTCGTATTTGCCGACCTTGTACGGGCCGGAGCCGAGCGGCACATCCAGCGGCCCCTCGTCGAACGCGCGGTTCGCGTACCAGGCCTTCGAGAAGATCGGCAGGGTCACGACGTAGAGCGGCACGTCGCGGGCGCGCTTCTCGACGAAGCTCACCACGACCGTCGCATCGTCGAGCGCCTCGGCCTTCACGAAATCGCGCAGCTGCACGACGATCAGCGGATGGCCCTTCTCCTTCAAGGTATTCAGCGAGAAGGCGACGTCGTGCGCCGTGATCTTGGACCCGTCGTGAAAGCGCGCCTCGGGACGCAGCGTGAAGCGATAGGTCAGCTTGTCCGCTGATATCGCGACGGACTTCGCGACCAGGCCATAGACCGCATCCGGCTCGTCGCTGGCGCGCACCATCAGCGACGCGAACGTCATGTCCATGCCCTGCGCGCCCTCACCTTTCAGGACGTAGGCATTGAACGAGTTGAAGGTCTGATAGGACTGGTTGTAGGCGCGCACCGACGGGATCAGCGAGAACAGCCCGCCCTTCGGCGCATCCGGATTGACGTAGTCGAAGTGGTGGAAGTCGGCGGGGTATTTCAGATCGCCGAACGCCGATGTGCCGTGCGAGTCTGCGCCGAACTCCGCGGCCATGGCCGGCTTCAGGAGGGGGACGCTGAGCGCGCCGAGCCCAAGCCCGAGCACGCCACGGCGCGACAGATGCGGGAGCGTGCTCAAGAGCGCTTCACCTTGGCAGCCTTGTCGGCGTCGTACCACCACAGATTCGGCCAGCCGGACCGCGCATATTTCGGGAACGGCGTGAAATGGCTGAAGCGGTCCCAGCGCGCGCTACGCGCAAATGGATAGGTGAACTGGGGAACGACGTAGAAATTCCAAAGCAGCACCCGGTCGAGCGCATGCGTTGCCGCTTCGAGAGAGGCGCGATCCTTGGCGTAGATGATCTTCTCGATCAGCGCGTCGACAGCGGGGTTCTTGATGCCAATCGTGTTCTTCGAGCCGGACTCGTCGGCGGCCTTGGAGCCCCAGAAATCGCGCTGCTCGTTGCCGGGCGACAGCGACTGCCCCCAGACATCGATGATCATGTCGTAGTCGAAGGTGCGCACCCGGTTCTCATACTGGACGTTGTCGACCTGGCGTACCGTCACCGCGACGCCGAGGCGCTCCAGCGACGGCTTGTAGAACAGCACGATGCGCTCGGACGACGGGTCCTGGACCAGCAGCTCGACCGTGACCGGCTTGCCGGCGGGATCGACGAGCTTGCGGTCCTTGATCTCGAAGCCTGCGTCCTTCAGCAGCTTGGTGGCCTCGCGCAGATTGGCGCGAACGTTCTCGGGATTGCCGCCCACCGGGGCTTGGTAGACCGTGGTGAACACGTCCGGCGGCACCTTGTCGCGCAGGCCCTCGAGGATCTGCAGCTCCTGGCCCTGCGGCAGCCCGGAGCAGGCCAGATCCGTGCCTTCGAAGTAGCTGTTGATGCGCTTGTACTGGCCGTAGAACAGCTGCTTGTTCATCTCCTCGAAATCGAAGGCGTAGTTGAAGGCGCGCCGCAGCCGCGCATCCTGGAATTGCGGACGCCGCAGGTTGAAGGCGAAGCCCTGCATGCGGCCGGAGTCGCTGATCGGGAATTCGTCCTTGACCACGCGCTTGTCGTTGATGGCCGGGAAGTCGTAGGCCGTGGCCCACTGCTTGGCCGAGTTCTCGTTGATCCAGTCGGCCTGGTCGGCCTTGAAGGCTTCGAGGGCGACGATGTTGTCGCGGAAGTATTCGAACTGCAGCTCGTCGAAATTGTTCTGGCCGATCTGGACCGGCAGGTTGGCGCCCCAATAGTCCTTGACGCGCTCCATCTTGATCGAGCGTCCGGGCACGAACTCCTTGATGCGATACGGGCTCGACCCGAGCGGCGGCTCCAGGGTGGTCGCGGTGACGTCGCGCTTGCGGCCCTGCGCGTCGGTGCCTTCCCACCAGTGCTTCGGCAGCACCAGCAGCTCGCCGACGATGTGCGGCAGCTCGCGATTGCCCGGACCATCGAAGGTGAACTTGACCTCGAGATCGCCGGTCTTCTCGGCCTTCACCACATGACGATAGTAGGATGAGTAGTGCGGGCTGTTCTTCTTCAGGGCCTCGAGCGAGAAGATGACGTCCTCGGGCGTCACCGGCTTGCCGTCGTTCCAGCGCGCTTCCTTGCGCAGGCGGTAGATGACCCAGGAGTAGTCGTCCGGATAGGCCGCCGACTCGGCGAGCAGGCCGTATTCGGTCGACACCTCGTCCTGCGACCGCGTCATCAAGGTCTCGTAGACCAGCCCCGCCGCGGACGCGATGTTGCCCTTCACATACATCACGACGATGTTGAAATTGTCGAAGGTCCCGAGCGAGATCATCCGCGCGACGCCGCCTTTCGGCGCATCCGGATTCACGTAGTCGAAGCGCTTGAAGTCCGCCGGATACTTGATCTCGCCGAACAGCGACAGGCCGTGGCGCCAGACCAGCTGCTCGCCGGCCTGCGCCCGGGCGGTGTCGAGAGGGGCAAGGCTGGCCGCCGTGCCGAGCGCCGGGGTCATCGCAGCGAGCACGCTGCTCTGCAGGAGCTGTCGTCGGGTAATCGTCAAATGAGACTTCCTCTGAATAAGACCGCTTGAAGCAGGTGGTAGCCGTGGCCGCTGCTGCTCCCAGATCCAACGTCTGATCGTAACCCAATTCGCAAGGGCAGGTTTCGCCGGCCTCAGCGAGGTGCTCCGGCCCGCGAACCCGTTCCATTCAGGGGACCAATATACGGCAAGGTTTCGACCAATAACCTTGCTTTTTCCTCATGATACCGGGTTGTGAACGAGGTGGATGCGACCAAAGGTCCCAAATGCGGCGAAATTCGCCCCGCAAAGCAAAACGGCCGGGCTTGGGGCCCGGCCGTCGAAAACTGGTGGGTCAGCAGCCGATCACTTGGCTGCGGTGGGCAGCGGCGCCGGGCTGTCGGCCAGCGAGTTCAGATAGGCCAGCACGTCGGCCCGCTCTGAGTCCTTCTGGATGCCGGCGAAGCCCATCGCGGTGCCCGGGATGTAGCCCTTCGGATTGGCGATGAACTTGTTGAGGTCGTCGATCGTCCAGGTGCCGCCCTTGGCCTTCATCGCCGCCGAGAAGTTGAAGCCGCGGCCTTCGCCGATCTTGTCGCCGACGATGCCGTAGAGGTTGGGGCCGACGCCGTTCTTCTCGCCCTTCGCGAAGGTGTGGCAGGCCGCGCACTTCTTGGCGGCGGCGGCGCCCTTCTCGACCGAGGCGGTCTGCAGCAGCTTCTCGATCGGCTCGGCCGCGGCCGGCGCAGCGCCACCCTTGGCGGCGCCCTCGGCCTCCTTCACGGCGATCTCAAAACCCGGCTTCTCCGGCATTTTCGGCGCGAAGATCGCGCCAGCGGAGAAGCTCGTGACCAGCACGACCAGACAGGCGGCCAGCACGGCGCCGATGATTTTGTTCAGTTCGAAGGAGTCCATTTTGGAATCAGGCTCCGAGGGCGGATTTCATTGTTCTGTCGGAGGCCGCGAGGCCGCGACCGCGAATCGCCCCAGGACTCGAGATAAGGACTCGTCAAGGCATCGAGCGGAATCGAGCCGTCGCGCCTCCCCCTGCGGCAGAAGTGAGATATCGGTTTGCCCGTGCTCTGGCAACCCGTATAAGCGGGCGGCTTTCGCTGTCCCCATCCAGTCCGGCCCGCGCTGTTGCGACCGGCTCCGACCTGCCGTTCCCGGATGACCAAATCCCGAATTCTCGTGCTGATCCCCGCCCGCATGGCGTCGACCCGCCTGCCGGGCAAGCCGCTGCTCGACATCGCCGGCCAGCCGATGATCGTGCAGGTGCTCCGGCGCGCGCAGGAGGCCGCGATCGGCCGTGTGGCCGTCGCCACCGACACGCCCGAGATTGCTGCGGCCGTCACGGCCGCGGGCGGCGAGGTGGTCATGACCAGGCCGGATCATCCCTCCGGGTCAGACCGCATCTACGAGGCCATGTGCAAGCTCGACCCGGCCCGCGAGGCGGAGATCGTGGTCAATCTGCAGGGCGACTTCCCGACCATCGACCCGCAGAACATCAGCGACGTGCTGCCCCCGCTCGAGGATCCCGCCGTCGACATCGCGACCCTTGCCGCGCAGATCCACACCGAGGAGGAGAGCCTCAATCCGAACGTCGTCAAGGCGGTCGGGTCGCCTCTCGGCGGGCGGCGCATGCGCGCGCTGTATTTCACCCGGGCCACGGCGCCGCATGGCGACGGACCAAGGTACCATCATATCGGCCTCTATGCCTACCGGCGGGCGGCGCTGGAGCGCTTCGTCAGCCTGCCGCCATCCCCGCTGGAGCAGCAGGAGAAGCTGGAACAGCTGCGGGCGCTGGAAGCCGGCATGCGGATCGACGTGATGGTCGTCGACGCCGTGCCCCGCGGCGTCGACACCCCGGCCGATCTCGAAACCGCACGCCGGCTGCTGTCCAAGACCTAAGCTGCTACAAGGCCCCACATGAGCAAGATCTTGAAAATCGCATTCCAGGGCGAGCCGGGAGCCAATTCCCACATCGCCATCTCCGAGGCCTATCCGACCGCCGAGGCCATGCCCTGCGCCACCTTCGAGGACGCGCTGAGCGCGATCTCCTCCGGCGAGGCCGATCTCGGCATGATTCCGATCGAGAACTCGGTCGCCGGCCGCGTCGCCGACATCCACCATCTGCTGCCGGCCTCCGGCCTCTACATCATCGGCGAGTGGTTCCTGCCGGTCCGCCACCAGTTGATGGCGCTGAAGGGCACCAAGCTCGCCGACATCAAGACCGTCGAAAGCCACGTTCACGCGCTCGGCCAGTGCCGCCGCATCATCCGCCAGCTCGGCGTCCGGCCGATCGTGGCCGGCGACACCGCGGGCAGCGCGCGGGACGTCTCCCAGCGCGGCGACAGGAGCGTCGCGGCGATCGCCTCGCGGCTGGCAGCCGAGATCTACGGCCTCGACATCCTCGCCGAGGACATCGAGGACGAAGCCCACAACACCACCCGCTTCGTCGTGCTGGCGCGCCAGGAGCAGTGGGCCGAGCAGAATTCCGGGCCGCTGGTCACGAGCTTCGTGTTCCGCGTGCGCAACCTGCCGGCTGCGCTCTACAAGGCGCTCGGCGGCTTCGCCACCAACGGCGTCAACATGACCAAGCTCGAAAGCTACATGGTCGACGGCAACTTCTTCGCCACGCAATTCTATGCCGATGTCGACGGCCACCCGAACGACAAGGGCCTCGCTTTCGCGCTGGAGGAGCTGAAGTTCTTCTCGCGCGAGCTGCGCATCGTCGGCGTCTATCCGGCGCACCCGTTCCGGGCGACATTCAGCGAGCGGATGGAGTGATCGGACCGTCATCTCGCAGCTCCAGATAGGCCGCCAGCTCGGCCGGCGTTCCCATCGGGAACGCCTGCTTCAGATGGTCGAGAAAGGCGGAGACGCGCGCGCTCAACAACCGCCGCGACGGATACAGCGCCCACAGCGCAACCGCTGGCGCGTCGAGATCCGCCCACTGCACGAGCCGGCCTGCAGCGAGGTCGTGGCTGGCGAGCGAGAGCGGCAGGCATGCGGCGCCGACCCCGGCACGGACCGCATCGCGCACCATGATCAGCGATGACAGCCGCAGGATCGGATCGATTGCGATGCGCGATCGTCCCTTTGCAGCCGTGACGTCCCACGCTGCGATCTGCTCGGTGCTGCGAACGACAGCAGGAACGCGCGCGCCGTCCGCCGGCCTCGTCAGGGCTGGGCTCGCCACGACCACCATCTGGTCGCGCAGGAAGATGCGCCCGACCAGGCTGTCATCAGGATCGGGATTGACCCGGATCACCAGATCATAGCCCTCCTCGACCATGTCGACGGCCCGGTCGTCGGTCGTCACGTCGAGCCGGACCTCGGGATATCGAAGCGCGAACGACGCGGCGAGCCTGCCCATCGCGGTTTGCGAGAACAGCAGCGGCGCGCTGATCCGCAGGCGGCCGCGCGGCGTGTCGCCACCCGAGGAGATCGCAGCCACGGTCTCGTCGAGCTCGGTGAGCAGCGCGCCCGCCCGCTCGAACAGCGCCCGTCCCTCCTCGGTCAGCTTCAGCGCGCGCCCGCCGCGCTCGATCAGCCTGATGTCGAGGCTCGCCTCCAGTTCGGCGACCCGACGCGACAGCGTCGCCTTGGGGCGACCGCTAGCGCGGGCGGCGCGGCCAAAGCCGCCGTGACGGGCGACCAGTGTGAAATCGGCGAGCGGCAGCAGATCCATCTGTTCCACCAATGAGACGATATGTCCATTTATAGCGTCTATTGGCTCGCATATGGATCGCTATTTTCGGGGTGTCTCAACAACCAACCCGGAGTGATCCCATGACCATCCTCGTCACCGGCGCCACTGGTACCGTCGGCCGTCACGTCGTCGAGCAGCTCGTCAAGCGCGGCGCCGACGTCCGTGCCCTCGTCCGCGATCCTGCCAAGGCGAGGTTTCCGGCGGGCGTCGCGGTCGCGCAGGGCGACCTGCTCGACATCGATTCGCTGCGCTCTGCCTTTTCGGGCGTCTCGACCTTGTTCCTGCTGAACGCCGTCGCGCCCGATGAATTCACCCAGGCGCTGGTCGCACTCAACGTTGCCCGCGAGGCCGGCATCGCGCGGATCGTCTATCTCTCGGTGATCCACAGCGACGTCTACGTCAACGTGCCGCACTTCGCCGGCAAGTTCGCCGTCGAGCGGATGATTGAGCAGATGGGCCTGAACGCCACCATCCTGCGCCCGGCCTACTTCATGACCAACGATCTCACGATCAAGGACGTCGTGCTCGGCTACGGCATCTACCCGATGCCGATCGGAGCCAAGGGCCTTGCCATGATCGACGTCAGCGACATCGGCGAGATCGCAGCGATCGAGCTGATCCGCCGCGAGCAGTCAGCCGTGCCGCTGCCGCTGACACGCATCAACCTGGTCGGTCCGGACACAATGACCGGCGCTGATGCCGCTGCGATCTGGTCTGACGTGCTGGGCCGCACGATCACCTATGGCGGCGACAACACCAGGCAGTTCGAGACCAACCTCCGGCAGGTCATGCCGAGCTGGATGGCGTTCGACATGCGGCTGATGGCCGAGCGCTTCCTCACCGACGGCATGGTGCCCGAGGCCGGCGACGTCGCGCGCCTGACGGCGCTGCTGGGCCGTCCCCTGCGCTCCTATCGCGACTTCGTCGCTGACATCGCGACCGCCGCCTGACGGCAACAAGCCCTGATCATCCACCAAAGCCAACTGTGGGGCGCCTCCGCGGACGCGTCCCATGCCAAGTCTCAGGAGGTCATCATGACTCATTCCACACGCGATAGCCCCAATGGCGCGAAGCCGAACATCCTGGTTCTCGGCGCGACCGGCGGCACCGGCCGGCTGATCGTGCGCGAGGCGCTGGCGCGCGGCGACAATGTCACCGCGCTGGTGCGCTCGCCGGGGAAGGCCGGCGATCTGCAAGGCGCGCATCTGATCGTCGGTGACGCCCGCGACGAAGCGACGTTGCGGAAGGCGCTGAAGGGTCAGGACGCCGTCATCAGTGCCTTGGGCACGCCGGCCGGTCCATTCCGGGAGGTGACGCTGCTCTTGACCGTGACGCGCTCGCTGGTCGACGCAATGCGGGCCGAGTGCGTCTCGCGGCTGGTTGCCATCACCGGAATTGGCGCCGGCGACAGCGCCGGGCACGGCGGCTTTCTGTTCGACAGGCTGATCTTTCCGCTGCTGCTGCGCAAGGTCTACGCCGATAAGAATCGGCAGGAGGCGATCATCGGCAATAGCGGGCTCGACTGGGTGGTCGTTCGTCCCTCGGTGCTGAACGACAAGCCGGGCGGACACACAGTGCGCGCGCTGACGGATCTCACCGACTTTCATGGCGGCACGATCGCGCGGGCCGACGTCGCGCGCTTCGTCTTGGATCAGGTGAGCGACGACAGCTTCCTGCATCGCTCGCCCCTGATCACGTGGTGAGACCAGCGACGCGCGGCGTCGATGCTCACGCCGCCGCCTTCCGCTCCAGGCCGAAGGCGTCGGCAAGCAGGCTGTAAGAGCGCTTGCGGGCGTCGTGGTCGAAGGTCGCCGTGATCACCATCAGCTCGTCGGCCTGGCTTGCCGCGATCATCGGATCGAGCTTGGCTCGCACTGTCGCCGGGCTACCCACGAACAGCCGCGACCGGTTGCGTGCGATCGAGGCGCGGTCCGCGTCTGTATACATGGTGGCCGCCGCCTCCTCGGGGCTCGGCAGCGGCAGGAACTGGCCGCGGTCGCGCCGCAGGCGGTTGAGGTCCATCGACGACGCCAGCCGCTCAGCCTCGGCGTCGGTCTCGGCCGTCACCACCGCGACCGCCAGGATCGCATGCGGCTGCGAGCGCCAGCGCGACGGCGTAAAATGCGCGCGGTAGGTTCGCATCGCGTCGACGGCATCGTGGCTGGCGAAATGATGCGCGAAGCCAAACCCCATGCCGAGCTGGGCCGACAGCTCGCTCGAATAGTCGCTGGAGCCGAGCAGCCAGATCGGCGGCAGCGGCGCGTCGTCGGGCATGGCGACGACGTTGTTGTAGGGATGGCCGGCGGGAAATTCGCGGGTCTCCCACAGCATCAGCTCGTGCAGCCGCTCCAGGAAGTCATCACCCTCGCGGCGGTCGAGCCGGCTCCGCAGCGCATAGGCCGTGGTGCCGTCGGTGCCGGGCGCGCGCCCCAGACCGAGATCGATCCGGCCGGGAAACAGCGCCTCCAGCATCTTGAAGCGCTCGGCGACCACCAGCGGCGCGTGGTTGGGCAGCATCACGCCGCCGGAGCCGACGCGGATGTGCTGCGTCACCGCCGCGATCTGCCCGATCATGATGTCGGGCGACGGGCTCGCCACCGACGGCAGGCTGTGATGCTCGGCCAGCCAATAGCGGACATAACCGAGCTGATCGACATGGCGGGCCAGATCGATGCTGTTGCGCAACGCCGCCGATGGCCTGGTGGCCGTGGTGGTGACGGAGAGGTCGAGGACGGAAAGCGGGATCATATACGTAAGCTAACTCGAAAAAGACAGCGAACAAGAGCCTAATGCGAACATCATCGCAATCACTTTCCTTTGCTCACAAAGACCGGTCGAAACAATTAGGCACGGCTTCTCACAGATTCATTGCGAGAATGATTTTCGGATTTCGAGAGCACTTCTCGCCGTAAGGCTTCTCCAGTTATTCGCGCCCTGTGATTGCACATAAAGATCCGTTGCGTACTTCTCAAAAACGTTCTCCAGCGTCACTTGGTCCAAAGCATTGCCCATTGGGTCGCTCAAAGAGCCAAACACCCTAACAAAACTATCGAGTGCAGGCTTGAATTGATTCATGTACGGCTGAGTTGTTAGAGCGTAGATGTCAGGGAATTTCTCGTTACGCTTGTTCAGCGCTTCTATCTTTCGCGAAATGGCATTATAGTCGCTCGACATCTTATAGATGCTATCTCGTAGCTCCTTGATTTGCTTCCCAAGGATCTGGTTCCGCCACCCTCCTGTAGAAAGCCCCTGACACAGATTCATCCAGGGATCCCAATCCCTATCGAGAATTTCTAAGAGCTCGTCGATCGCTTCGATTTTTTTCGGAACGTCTATTGATGCAGTAGCGACGCTGGGAACTTTAGTTGTTGGAGGCGAAGCTGCAGCGATCGCTGGCTGGCCGCCGCTGGGTTCAGTGGCGAGCCAATTTATGCGCATCTGCCAAATGACGCCACCGAGCGCGATGACAAGCCCAAGGATGATGACGTGAGAAGGCTCCACTTTCCGAATCCACGTTTGCTGAAGTAGTTCACTACCGACGACACCTGTAGCATAAAACTGGTCGCCCCCATGTTCCGCGAGTTTGCGCTTGAGAGGATGGACCGTGAGTCGGTGAAATATCCATAGCGTAAGGGCAGCAAGGGCGAACGGAACAACCCAATAGAACACGGTGGATGCGTCCGGCGACGTAATGCCAAACCAGACAGCTATTTTCTCATCGCCCCATCCGATCAAGGCGTTGTCGACCAGTTTGACAACGAGCTTATAGGCAAACAGCAACACAGCCTCGGCGAAAGCCCAAATGGCCCACCCTTTAAAACCTTTCGGCATCCGTTCTCCCAAGACTCATTGGCGTGGCTGTGTAGCGGAGAATGTACCAGTTTGTTCGCTATTTGTCCTACCGGTTGCACTTCTAGTGGCATCAAATTGAGAGTTTGAGACCGCTACAAAAAGCTCTCAGAGATCACGTTGCCAACCGCACGGCGCGGTACGCGGAGGTTGACGCCGAAGTGGGATAGGATTTATGTATACATTCCGATCGCGCATTTGTCCCACCAGATATGCCGGTGAAATGAGGGGTAATCTGGCATCCATATGTTGAATTAGCTGGATTTTTTCGTCCCACTATCTAAAGAACATAGTCCATATATTTGACATTCATTGAACTTTTATGGGCCATTTCCCACTTCGGGTGGGCTGTCTATGGCGGTACTCGTCGCTTATGCTGGGGCGCCGAGAGGGGACGCCCCTCTTGAGTTGAAATTTGCGCCCCATTCGGAACCTGCGTTGCCATGACCGACCTCGCCACCGCCATCGCCGACGGCCACACCGCGATTCCCAGGCCGAAGATCTCGTTCGAGTTCTTTCCGCCGAAGACCGAGGAGATGGACCGGACGCTGTGGGCCTCGATCGAGCGCCTCGCGCCGCTGGAGCCGAGCTTCGTCTCGGTGACCTATGGTGCCGGCGGCTCGACCCGCGAGCGCACCCACGCCACGATCGCGCGCATCCTGAAGGAGACCGCGCTGCTGCCGGCGGCGCATCTCACCTGCGTCGGCGCTTCGCGCCGGGAGATCGACGAGGTCGTCGACCGCTATCACGAGGTCGGCGTCCGCCACATCGTGGCACTTCGCGGCGATCCGCCCGGCGGCATCGGCACGCCCTACTCCACCCGTGCCGACGGCTACCAGACCTCGCCCGAGCTGATCGCCGGCATCAAGAAGCGCCACCCCGACATCGAGATCTCGGTCTCCGCTTATCCGGAGAAGCACCCCGAGAGCCGCGACTTCGACGCCGACATCGACATGCTCCAGGCCAAGGTCGACGCCGGCGCCACCCGCGCCATCACCCAGGTGTTCTTCGACAACGACCTCTACTTCCGCTACCTCGACCGTGTCCGCGCCCGCGGCATCGACATTCCGATCGTGCCAGGGATCATGCCGATGCACAATTTCAAGCAGGCGCGCGGCTTCGTCACCCGCGCCGGCACCACGGTGCCGCACTGGCTCGCGGAGAAGTTCGACGGTCTCGACGACGATCCAGAGACCCGCAAGCTGGTCGCGGCGACCGTCGCCGCGGGCCAGGTGCAAAAGCTCGCCAAGCATGGCGTCGACACCTTCCATTTCTACACCATGAACCGCGCCGACCTCGTGTTCGCGATCAGCCATCTGCTCGGCATCCGTCCGAAGTCCGCCAACAAGGCTGCTGCCTGATGCTCGCCCCCGTATCCCCAGCGCGTACCGCCTTCCTTGCCGCTGCAGCCAAGCGCATCCTGATTCTCGACGGCGCCATGGGCACGATGATCCAGGCGCTGCAGCTCGACGAGGCCGCGTTCCGCAGCGAGCGGTTCAAGGACTTCCATCGCGACCTCCGCGGCAACAACGATCTCTTGATCCTCACCCAGCCCGAAGCGATCGAGGACATCCACGCGCAATATCTGCGCGCCGGGGCCGACATCGTCGCCACCAACACCTTCTCGGCGACATCGATCGCGCAGGCCGACTACGACCTGTCCGACATCATCTACGAGCTCAACCGCGAGGGCGCCCGGCTCGCCCGCAATGCGGCCACGCGTGTTGCGGCCGAGGACGGCAAACAGCGCTTCGTCGCCGGCGCGATGGGCCCGACCAACCGCACCGCCTCGATCTCGCCTGACGTGTCCAATCCCGGCTACCGCGCCGTGACCTTCGACGATCTCAGGCTTGCCTATGGCGAGCAGGCGCGCGGGCTGCTGGACGGCGGCGCCGACATCCTGCTGCTCGAAACCATCTTCGACACGCTCAACGCCAAGGCGGCGCTCTATGCCATCGCTGAGCTCGCCGAGGAGCGCGGCATCGACGTGCCCGTCATGATCTCCGGCACCATCACCGACAAGTCCGGCCGGCTGCTGTCCGGCCAGATGCCAGAGGCGTTCTGGAATTCGGTGCGTCACGCCAAGCCGCTGACGATCGGCTTCAACTGCGCGCTCGGCGCCGAGGATCTGCGCGCCCATGTCGCCGACATCGGCCGTGTCGCCGACACGCTGGTCTGCGCCTATCCCAACGCCGGCCTGCCCAACGAGTTCGGCCAGTATGACGAGACGCCGGCCTATATGGCGCGGCTGATCGGCGAGTTCGCGAGCGCCGGCCTCGTCAACATCGTCGGCGGCTGCTGCGGCACCACGCCGGACCATATCGCCGCGATCGCCGCCGCGGTGGCCCCGCACAAGCCGCGCGCCGTGCCGGAGATCGCGCCGCGGCTGCGGCTGTCGGGCCTGGAGCCGTTCGAGCTGACGCCCGCCATTCCGTTCGTCAACGTCGGCGAACGCACCAACGTCACGGGCTCCGCCAAATTCCGCAAGCTGATCACCGCCGGCGACTACACGGCTGCACTGCAGGTCGCACGCGACCAGGTCGAGAACGGCGCCCAGGTCATCGACGTCAATATGGACGAGGGCCTGCTGGATTCGGAAGCCGCGATGCGGACCTTCCTCAACCTCGTCGCTGCCGAGCCGGACATCGCCCGCGTGCCCGTGATGGTCGACTCCTCGAAATTCCATGTCATCGAGGCCGGCCTGAAATGCGTGCAGGGCAAGCCGGTGGTGAACTCGATCTCGCTGAAGGAAGGCGAGGAGAAGTTCATCCATGAAGCGAAGATCGCGCGCCGCCACGGCGCCGCCGTCGTCGTGATGGCGTTCGACGAGACCGGCCAGGCCGACACCTACAAGCGCAAGACCGAGATCTGCGCCCGCGCCTACAAGATCCTGGTCGAGCAGATCGGCTTCCCGCCTGAGGACATCATCTTCGATCCCAACATCTTCGCCATCGCGACCGGACTTGAGGAACACAACAATTACGGCGTCGACTTCATCGAAGCGACACGTTGGATCCGGCAGAACCTGCCGCATGCCCACGTTTCCGGCGGCGTCTCGAATCTGTCGTTCTCGTTCCGCGGCAATGAGCCGGTGCGCGAGGCGATGCACTCGGTGTTCCTGTATCACGCCATCAAGGCCGGCATGGACATGGGCATCGTCAATGCCGGCCAGATGATCGTCTATGACGACATCGATCCCGAGCTGCGCCAGGTGTGCGAGGACGTGGTGCTGAACCGCGACCCCGGCGCGTCCGAGCGGCTGCTGGCGCTGGCCGAGAAATTCCGTGGCCAGGGCAAGCAGACCAAGGAGGCCGATCTCGCCTGGCGCGAATGGCCGGTCGGCAAGCGGCTCTCCCACGCGCTGGTGCACGGCATCACCGAGTTCATCGAGCAGGACACCGAGGAAGCCCGAGCCGCCTCGACGCGGCCGCTCGACGTCATCGAAGGCCCGCTGATGGCCGGCATGAACGTGGTCGGCGACCTCTTCGGCGACGGCAAGATGTTCCTGCCGCAAGTCGTGAAGTCCGCACGCGTGATGAAGCAGGCGGTGGCCTATCTGATGCCGTTCATGGAGGCGGAGAAGGCCGCCAACAAGGGCCGCGCCAACGAGCGCTCCAACGCCGGCAAGATCGTGCTCGCCACCGTCAAGGGCGACGTCCACGACATCGGCAAGAACATCGTCGGCATCGTGCTCCAGTGCAACAATTTCGAGGTCATCGACCTCGGCGTCATGGTGCCCGCCGCCAAGATCATCGAGACCGCCAAGGCCGAGAACGCCGACATCGTCGGGCTCTCCGGCCTGATCACGCCGTCGCTCGACGAGATGGCCTATCTCGCTACCGAGATGGAGCGCCAGGGCCTGAACGTGCCGCTCCTGATCGGCGGCGCCACGACGAGCCGCGTCCACACCGCGGTCAAGATCGATCCGAACTACCGGAATGGCCCGGTCGTTCATGTCAACGACGCCAGCCGCGCCGTCGGCGTCGCCTCCTCGCTGCTGTCGCCGGAGCGCAAGGATACCTACGCCACGGAGATTCGCAGCGAGTATCAGAAGATCGCCGCTGCGCATCTGCGCGGCCAGGCCGACAAGAAGCGGCTGAAGCTCGCGGACGCCCGCGCCAACGCGCCGAAGATCGACTTCGCCAAGGCGAAGCCGGTGAAGCCGACCTTCCTCGGCGTCAAGACCTTCGTTGATTACGACCTCGCCGAGCTGGTGCCCTATATCGACTGGACGCCGTTCTTCCAGACCTGGGAGCTCGCCGGCCGTTTCCCTGCGATTCTCGACGACGCCAAGGTCGGCGAGGCCGCACGGGCGCTCTATGACGACGCGCTGAAGATGCTGAAGCGCATCGTCGCCGAGAAGTGGTTCACGGCGCGCGCCGCGATCGGCTTCTGGCCGGCCAATGCCGAGGGCGACGACATCGTGCTCTATGCCGACGACAGCCGCACCACGGCGGTCGCGACCCTGCACACCCTGCGCCAGCAGCTCGAGAAGCGCGAGGGCCGCTTCAACACGGCGCTCAGCGACTTCATTGCGCCTGTGGGTTCCGGCGTGCCGGACTATGTCGGCGGCTTCGTCGTCACGACGGGCCTCGGCGAGGATGCCGTCGCCGACCGCTTCAAGAATGCCAATGACGACTACTCCTCGATCCTGGTGAAGGCGCTGGCCGACCGCCTCGCCGAGGCTTTCGCCGAGCGGCTGCATGCCCGCGTCCGCCGCGAGTTCTGGGCCTACGCTCCGGACGAGGCGCTCTCGCCGGACGATCTGATCCTGGAGAAGTATCACGGCATCCGTCCCGCGCCCGGCTATCCGGCGCAGCCCGACCACACCGAGAAGGCGACCTTGTTCGAGCTGCTCGACGCCGAGAAGAATGCCGGCGTGCGGCTGACCGAAAGCTTTGCGATGTGGCCGGGCTCGTCGGTGTCGGGCCTCTATTTCGCCTCGCCGGAGAGCTTCTATTTCGGCGTCGGCAAGATCGAGCGCGACCAGGTCGAGGACTACGCCGCGCGCAAGGGCATGACCGTCGCCGAAGCCGAGCGCTGGCTGGCGCCGATCCTGAACTACATTCCGGCAAGGAGTGGACAGCAGGCGGACGCGGCAGCGCGCGCCGTCGCTTCGCCCGCTCCGGCCAACGACGCCGCACCCGCCGAGCTCGCGAGCCATCCGGTGGGCTGCACCTGTGCCGTTCATCTCGCCTGGCGCAAGAAGGCGGTCGGCGCAAAGTAGCCGGCGCGCAGTCTCCCACCCCAAACTGTCGTCCCGGCCTCGCGCCGGGACCCATACCGCGTGATGCATCTGTCGGCCGCCGTGGTCGATACCGAGCGCACGACACCTCCCTGTGGTTATGGATCCCGGCGTTCGCCGGGACGACACCAGTTATGGCGGACCGCCGTCGCCTCCCATATGCGTTCGCAGGGGCAGCACCGCATGTGACCCCTCCCCGTGTCCCCCGCGCCACGGCCGCCGCGAATGACAAAGCGCCACAGCCGGCGCCATGCGATGCAGCGTGGACTTATCCCCGCTAACCGGCTGAAATGCCGCCGGGGCCTCCGGGTGGTTTTTCGTTCATGTCGTTGCAGTTCAGGCTTGCGTCCCGAAACCTGTTCCATGACAGGCTTCGTTTCATTGCCACCATCATCGGCATCATCTTCTCGATCGTGCTGGTGACCGTGCAGATGGGCCTCTATGTCGGCTTCCGCCGGATGGTCACGACCATGATCGACCATTCCCCGGCCGAGCTGTGGATCATGCCGGTCGGCACCAAATGCTTCGAGGATCCCTCGCTGCTCGACGAGCGGCAGCGGTTCCGGGCGCTGGCGGTTCCTGGAGTGGCGGAGGCGACGCCGCTGGTGATCGGCTATGCGCAATGGCGGCTGCCGCAGGGCACCACGACGCCGGTCTTCGTGGTCGGCTCGGAACTGCGCGGGCTCGGGCTGCATCCCTGGAACGTGGTGGAGGGACGGCTGGACGACCTGTCCGTGCCGGGCGCGGTCGCTATCGACCAGACCTATTTCGAGCGGCTCGGCATCGGCGGCGCCGGCCAGGCTGCAGAGCTCCGCGACCAGAAGGTGCAGGTGATGGCTGTCACCAAAGGCATCCGCTCGTTCACGACAACGCCTTACGTGTTCACCGACGTCGACCGCGCCCGCGCCTATACCGGCATCGCCTCGAACAAGGCGTCCTATCTGGTGGTCAAGCTGGCGGCCGAGGCCGACCTCTGGACCGTGCAGCGGGCCCTGCGCGACAGCCTGTCCAATGTCGAGGTACTGACCGCAGCCGAGTTCGCGAGCCGCAGCCGCTCGTTCTGGCTGTTCGGCACCGGCGCCGGTGCCGCGCTGTTCGCCGGTGCCCTGCTCGGCCTCATCGTCGGCACCGTGATCGTGGCGCAGACGCTCTATTCCAGCACCAAGGATCACATCAACGAGTTCGCGACCCTGCGCGCGATCGGCTCGTCCAGCCGCTACATCTACACCGTCATCATCTGGCAGGCGCTGCTCAGCGCCATCGTCGGCTTCGCCGGCGCTGCGGCGATCGGCAAGATCGTGGCGGCGGCGACCGCGGAATCAGCGCTGCCGGTCATCATGACACCGACGCTGACGGTCGCGCTGTTCGTGCTGACGGTGACGATGTGCGTCGGCTCGGCGATCGCGGCGATCCTCAAGGTCATGCGCATCGACCCGACCCTGGTATTCTCGCGATGACCGACACCGTGCTCGAGGCCACCGATCTCGTGCATCACCTCGGCCAGGGGGCCGGCAGGGTGCAGGCACTGAAGGGCGTGAGCCTGTCGCTGAAGGGCGGCGAGCTGGCGCTGCTGATGGGCCCTTCGGGCAGCGGCAAGACGACGCTGCTGTCGATCCTGGGTTGCCTGATGACGCCGGATGGCGGTGCCGTGCGGGTTGCCAACCAGCCGGTCGCGGGGCTCGATCCCGAGGCGCTGGCGAAGCTGCGCCGCGAGCGCATCGGCTTCATCTTCCAATCCTATCATCTGTTTCCGACGCTGAACGCCGAGGACAATGTGCGGCTCGCGCTCGATGTGCGCGGCGAACGCGCGGGGTCTGCGAAGAAGGCGGCGCGCGAGGTGCTCGAGAGGGTCGGCCTCGGTCCGAAGAAGCGGTCGTTCCCGCGCGAGCTCTCGGGCGGCGAGCAGCAGCGCGTCGCGATCGCCCGCGCCATCGTCGGCAAGGCGCAGGTCATTCTCGCCGACGAGCCGACCGGCGCGCTCGATACGGCCAATGGCCATGCGATCATGACCCTGCTCGCGGACATCGCCAAGGATCCCTCACGCGCGGTGCTGGTGGTCACGCATGATCCGCGCATCCTGCCGTTCGCCAATCGCGTCATTCACATCGAGGACGGCCGCATCGTCCGCGAGGAGAGCGGCGGCGAGTCCATGAAGAAAGTCTCGCACGCATGATATCGGGAATTCCAGAACGCGCTCACCTGCTCGGGCTCGTCGCAGCGGCCGCACTTGCTATCACCGTCACGCCGACCTCGATTCCACCGACAGCGCGCGCCGCCAATGCCCAGGAGGAACGCTGGCTGGCCGTCGCGCCCGGCCGGGTCGAGCCGGCATCCGGCCTGATCAAGCTCGGCGCGCCCGTGGTCGGGCCGATCCAGGAGGTGCTGGTCAAGCCGAACGAGACCGTGTTCACCGGCCAGGCCCTGGTGCGGCTCGGCGACGCCGAAGCCCGCGCGCAGCTCGCCAGCGCCGAGGCGCAGGTCGCGATGCGCAAGCGCGTGCGCAACAAGGAGTCGACACCGTCTGGCGCGGGTCCGCGGCGCCGGGCCGAAGACGGCGTCGCCGACGCGCAGGCGGCCGTGTTCGACGCGCGTGCTGCGCTCGACAAGGCGGTGGCCGAGCGGCGCGCCGGGCGCGGCGCCGATGCCGATGTCGACACCGCACGCACGCAACTGACAGCCGCGCAGGCGAAGCTGGAGCAGCAGGCCGACGAGCTGCGCAAGGTCACCGCTGATGCGCCACTGCCGATCAGCGCCGAGGGCCAGCTCAACGTCGCCCGCAGCGAACTGCAGGGCGCCCGCGCCACGTTGGAAAAGCTCACCATCCGCGCGCCGCTCGACGGCACGGTGCTGCAGGTCAATGCGCGCACCGGCGAGATCGCCTCGCCGCAGGCGACCCAGCCGATGGTGCTGCTCGGCGACACGTCGTCGCTGCGCGTGCGCGCCGAGCTCGACCAGCGCGACCTCGACAAGATCAAGGTCGGTCAGCAGGCCGTGGTCCGCTCCGACGCCTTCCGGGGCCGCGACGTCGCCGGCAAGGTCGCCGCCATCGCCCCCCTGGTCGAGAGCAGCCGCGCTGCTGCGCTCAGCCAGCGCAACATGACCGATGTCGATGTCGTCGAGGTGCTGGTCGATCTGGCCGAGCCGGGCCCGTTCGCGGTGGGCATGAAGGTGGACGTGTATTTCCGGCCGTGAGGGGCGCGCCGTTCGGCCTACGCCTCGCGCGCTGCTGCCCACCCTCCCCTGGAGGAGGAGGGTGAGCACCGAGCAAGCGGCACGGTCTGACGTCTCGATGGACTCCATCAATCCCCGCTCGGCGGGGCCAGCGGCTGGACGATCTCCTGGAATGGCGGCAGCGCCTCGCAGCGGGCGGCATGCGCGGCCAGCGCCGGATAGCGCGTGGCGTCGAACAGATGCGGATGCGCCTCGCGTGTGAAGCGCAGCACGCAGGCGACGGCAATGTCGGCATGGCCGATTCGCTCGCCATGCCAGTAGTCTGTCGTGATTGCGGCGCGCTCCGCCTCGAGCATCACCAGCACGCCCGAGATCTGCGTCTCGCAACGCGCGACCCACAGGGCCAGGCGGTCCTTGCGCAGCACGCGCTCATAGATCAGGCTGACGGCCTTATCGCCCAAGCCAGTCGCGAGCGCGATCGTATGCAGCTGCCTGCGGCGCAGCGCGCCGCTCCGCGCCAGCATCGCGCGCTCGGGCCCGACGGTCTCGTCGAGATGATCGAGGATCGCGACCGAATCGATCAGCGCCTCGCCGTCGTCGAGCACCAGTACGGGTACGCGCAGCAGCGGGTTGTACGGCGCGATCTTGTCGGCGTCGCCGAAGGTCGACCACGGCTTGTGCTCGAACGGCAGGCCGTAGAGCCTGAGCGCGATCGCGGTGCGACGGACGAAAGGCGAGTCGTATTGGCCGATCAGGAACATCGGTTATCCTCCTGTGCGGCGCATTGAAGCGCCGTTCGGCGCCGTTGTCAGCTCCCATGTTCAGGCGAGCAGCGGCACATGCGCTGCGACATCGCGCGGCAGCGTGCCGTCGAGGCGCGGATCGGGGGCGATCTCGATCTGGCGGCGATAGGGGCGGAAGCCGGAGCGCTGGTAGAAGGCGAGCGCGCGCGGATGATCGAAGCTGCAGGTGTGGACCCAGAGCCGGGTGAGCGGCTGTGCCCAGGCGCGGCGCAGCGCGTGGTTCATCAGCAGGCGGCCGGCGCTGGTGCCGATCAGCTTCGACGTGACGCCGAACAGCACCAGCTCGCAATCGGACTTCTTGCGGAAATCGAGCTCCAGCAGGGCTTCATCACCGCCGTCATGCGCCAAGGTGTAGATCTCGACTCCGTCAGCGCGAATCGTCTTGGCAAGCTCCGCATCGCTCATGCGCGTGCGCTGCGACCACAGCCACTCCCAGCCGACGCGGGCATAGAGGTCGCGGTACCAAGCGAGATCGGGCTGCGCGACGCGGCGAATGCTCCAGTCGCCAGTCGGATCGGGCGGCAGCACTGGCGGTGCCAGCATTTCCAGCGAGGTCACCACGGCCGCGACCTTGCCGGATGGGATGTCGAAATATCCGTCGGGAATGGTCACTCAAGACGACCTGATTGAAGAGTGATCGGCAACTTGCTTACCCCGGACGTAATTGGAACCGCACAGCGGTCCCGGCATGGTCGGCGCATTCAACATCAGGAGCCATGCCCATGCAACGACGAGACGTGCTGCTGACCGCGGCAGCAGCCAGCTTCGCGGCGACGGGAGCGAGCCCCGCCGCCGCACCGACCGCGGCGCGCCCGCGTATCCGCTGCAGCGACGGCGTGACGCTCTATCACGAGGAGTGGGGCAGCGGCCGGCCGGTGCTGTTCGTACATGCCTGGGCGCTGACCAGCGCGATGTGGACCTACCAGATCTCCGATCTCAGCCAGCGCGGGCTGCGCTGCATTGCCTTCGACCGCCGCGGCCATGGACGCTCCGACGTGCCGGGCAGCGGCTACGAGCTCGACCGCCTGGCCGACGACATCGCCGAGGTCATCGCGCAGCTCGACCTTGATGACGTCGCGCTGGTCGGCATGTCCATGGGCTGCAACGAGATCCTCAACTACGTCGCGCGGCACGGCACGGGACGCATCTCGCGCATCGCGATGCTCGGACCGACGACGCCGTTTCCGCTGCAGACCGCGGACAACGCGCTCGGCGCGCCTCACGGCTATTTCGAGCAGTGCTGGGCCGCGTGGCAGAGCGACTTTCCGAAATGGATCGAGGACAACAAGCTGCCGTTCTTCACGAAGGACGCCTCGCCGCAGATGATGGAATGGGTCGCGGCGATGATGCGCCAGATGCCCATTCCCGTCGCGGTCGCCACCAACCGCGCGCTGATCGCGACCGACCTGCGGCCGGTGCTTGCGAAGATCGACCGTCCCGTGCTGATCCTGCACGGCGACAAGGACGTCTCGGCGCCGCTCGACATGACGGGACGGCCGACCGCCAAGGGCATCAAGGGCGCCGAGCTGAAGGTCTATCCCGGCGGCCCGCATGGGCTGTTCGTGACCCACATGAAGCAGGTCAATGCCGACCTTGCTGCGTTCCTGGCTTAGCTGCTGTGGGACGTGAGCGCCCTACTCGCCCTCGTCGCTCGCCAGCACGCCCTTCACGGCGCGCGCCCAGCCGGCGAGCTTGCGCTGCCGGGTCGCCGCGCTCATCGCCGGCCGGAAGCGGTGCTCGAGCCGCCAATTGTCGGCGAACTTCTCCGGCTCCGGATAGACGCCCGCATTCAGGCCGGCGAGATAGGCGGCGCCGAGCGCGGTGGTCTCCTGGATCATGGGACGGTCGACCGGTGCGTCGAGCAGGTCGGCGAGACGCTGCATGGTCCAGTCCGAGGCGGTCATGCCGCCATCGACGCGCAGCACGATCGTGGCCGCGGACGCATCGGGCCAGTCGGCGCGCATCGCCGCCCACAGATCGTAGGTCTGGTAGCAGACGCTTTCCAGCGTCGCATGCGCGAGTTCGGCCGGCCCGGTGTTGCGGGTGAGGCCGAACAGCGCGCCGCGCACGCGCGGATTCCAATAGGGTGCGCCGAGGCCGACGAAGGCCGGCACCAGATAGACCGACTGCATCGAGTCGGACTTGTCGGCGAGCGGGCCGGTTTCCGCGGCATGCTTGATGATGCCGAGCCCGTCGCGCAGCCATTGCACGGCGGAGCCGGCGACGAAGATCGAGCCTTCGAGCGCATAGGTCCTGACGCCGTCGAGCTGATAGGCGATGGTCGTCAGCAGCTTGTTGTTCGATTTCACCGGCGTGGCGCCGGTGTTGAGCAGCGCGAAGCAGCCGGTGCCGTAGGTCGACTTCATCATGCCCGGCGTGAAGCAGGCTTGTCCAATGGTCGCGGCCTGCTGGTCGCCGGCAATGCCCGCGACCTTGATCGGACCGCCGAACAGATCGGGCGTGGTGGTGCCGAAATCGGCCGAGGAATCCTTCACCTCGGGCAGCATCGAGCGCGGCACGCGCAGCAGCTTCAACAGCGTCTCGTCCCACTGCCCGGTGTGGATGTTGAACAGCAGTGTGCGCGAGGCGTTGGTGGCGTCGGTGGCGTGCACCTTGCCGCCGGTCAGGCGCCACAGCAGGTAGCAGTCGACGGTGCCGAACATCAGCTCGCCGCGGTCCGCCCGCTCGCGCGCGCCCGGCACGTGGTCGAGAATCCAGGCGACCTTGGTGCCGGAGAAATAGGGATCGATGATCAGGCCGGTTTTGGCGCTGACGTCCGGTTCATGGCCGTCCGCCTTGAGCCGCGCGCAGATGTCGGCGGTGCGGCGGTCCTGCCAGACGATGGCGCGGTGCACCGCCTGGCCGGTGGCGCGGTCCCATACCACGGTGGTCTCGCGCTGGTTGGTGATGCCGATCGCGGCGATGTCCTTTGCAGCCAGGCCCGCCTTTGTCAGCGCGTCGCGGCAGGTCATCACGGCCGAGGTCCAGATGTCCTCCGGCTCGTGCTCGACCCAGCCCGACGCCGGGAAATGCTGCGGGAATTCCTGCTGCGCCACCGCGGCGATCGAGATGTCGGAGCGGAACACGATCGCGCGCGAGGACGTGGTGCCCTGATCGATGGCCAGCACGAAGGACATGGGGTTTCTTCCCGGGAGGTTGACGACGTTGGGGCGACAAGCAAGCGGATCAGGCGGGCGAGGTCAAGGTGGAGCGGCACGCGGGATGTCCACCCTCCCCTGGAGGGGGAGGGTCGGCTCGCATGAAGCACAGCGGAATGCGAGACGGGGTGGGGTGAGCCACAGGCGCGGTGCTCGTGGAGAGATCACCCCACCCCGCCTCACATTTCGCTTCGCTCAACGTGAGGCGACCCTCCCCCTCCAGGGCTACGGGATGCCCGAAAGCGATTCCAAGCGATTTCTGGATGTGATTCAAAGTTTTCGA